>CAYRIW010000001.1:0-38517 GCA_964424595.1 uncultured Erysipelotrichaceae bacterium
TCACACTAAATTCTGTTTTCCTAGGAAAACAGAATTTAGTATTATAATGCGGTCTCCATTCTTTTGATTCTTGTGTTTGTAAAATAAAGTTCTATAATAGTAATATATTTTTTCTAACCATATTCTATAAGAGTGGAAGTAAAGGTTTTTAATTTCTACATCCATATCATGAATATTCTTATTGCAGAATTCTATTACCTTTTTATGAACTTTATCAATTTTTCTGTCTTCATGTGGAAATGACAAGAATAATTCAATAAGCTTTCTATTGTTTATTGGCATTGTAACGTTATGACAAAAATCAAGTGAAGAAACTACAGCTGTTCCCCACGCTCCCATTCTTACTTCCCAATAAAACAGGTCGGTATGTTCAAAGTTAAAAATCGGACCGGTTAGCCCTATCTCAGTCATGAAATTTCTGTAGATTTTATCTGACTTTCGTAATAAGTCGGGAGTCAAAAAATATCGTGTTTGAAAAATACTAAAATGTCTTTCTGTCAATCTAACTGGCATTTTTACTTTATATTTTCGCTCTAAAAAAACTCTTGCGGTTTCTGAAGCCCAAGACTTTAATTCAACATCAAAATCATCTAATCTATACAAGGTAATCATTTTTCTAATTTCGTGATCAGCAGTATTATTGAAATATGATGAGTTGTGATTAATAATGTTTTTTAGGACATCAAAATCTTTAACTTCTTCATTTGTATAAGGAATTGGATATATCGTATGTTCTAATTCTAATTTCTCACAAATAGAGCGAGCTGCTTTTGCATCTACACTTCTGGTGGCTTACAATGAAAACTATAGTATTTGTACTTGTCATATAATCCATTTGCACAAGCCAATGTTGTTTTGCTATCAGTCCCACCCATCATTGATATTGCAGGATTATTCCATTTGAGAGATGCTAGCGCTATATTTTTGTGAATGATTTCTGAAATTTTCTGAATTCCTTGATCAAATTCACTTTGACTAGCAATTTCATCATGAGGTTTCAAAGGATAGAATCTTACGACCTTAAACTGATCCTCATACGAAATGTATGTATTTCCTCCTAATCTTCTAAGTTCCTTGAATGGACTTATATTGCCAGGTAAATGCTTATTCCCAATATTATACTGTTTTGAGTGAATAAGTTTATCTACAAATGAATCAATATTTAAATCACACAAATCACCTACTAATTGTGGATGTGATGTAATCATTACATTATCTTCGACTTTTCCGAAGTAGCATGATTTCATCCCTGAACAATCTTGAACAGCTGTTATAATACCATTGTCATTAATGACAATGAGATGAATCCCTGTTAGTTCGTTGACTTTATCAAAGAAATCTTCTTTGCTTATTTTATATTTATTAACTAGATCTCTTAAAATTTCATTTTCATCATGAACAAAATCAAAAGGGTTATATGCATGCCCAATAATTGCTATTTTAATATTTCCATCCGAATACTTGTAAAAGTCTTGCATCCTATGATAGTAAACCTCTAATTTTTTATCATTATTCAACATTCCCAAATCTGTTTTATCCCAATTACTGTAAAAAGGATAATCATCAGTATTTTGAAATGTTCTATCAGTAAGTAGGTATCCCCTAATAAATAAAGTTTCTCTATAGCTTGGATGATTATTTAGCATCTCTTTGATTTCATATTTATTATGCATTTTCATATTCCTCTCATATTAAAGATGATTTCTTAATATTACTTATCATTAGTTGAAATAGCCTTTCACTTACTTTCTCCGAAACAAAAGAATTATGGGGAGTTATAACTACATTCTCAAAGTCCCACAAGGGACTATCAAGTAAAGGCTCTTCTTCAAACACATCTAATGCTACTCCTAAAAACTTTCCGTCTTTTAGTGACTCTATTAATGCAACTTCATCAATGACTCCACCACGAGAAACATTAATCAAAACTGCATCATCTTTAATAATATTAATTTTATCTCTATTAAATATTTTTCTAGTTTCATCTGTTAAAGGTAATGTCAGAATAATAATATCTGCGTTTATCAGTGAATCTTCTAGAGCATCATTTAATACATACTTACTTAAATTTTCAGATTCTACTACTCTTCTTCCCACTCCAATTACATCCACACCGAAAGCTTTTAGCCTTTTTGCTATTTCATCTCCAACACTTCCGTAACCGATTATCACTGCAGTCTTATCTGACAGCTCAAATAATTCTCTTTGCTTTTCCCATTTGTGGCGCTCCTGGTTTTTATAAAAAATTCTGCTCTTCTTATATATTTCCAAGATCTTAAGTATGACCCACTCTGCCATCGGGATACTATAGACTCCTCTGGCATTAAATATTTGAATCCCTTTTTCATTTATGTAATCAAGAGGAACTCTATCTAAGCCTACACTAGTAAGTTGAATAATTCTTAGCTTCTTAAACTCTTTAATATCGTTATAAAGAAATAAACTATTGCAAACCACAGCGTCAATATCAGATACATCAATATTTAGAGCTTTTCTTTCATCTTGAACAAATACAATCTCATATCCTAAATGTTCTAAATTGCTCAATTGTTCTCGACTATATTTAAATGCCCCAGTTAGCAACAACTTTTTCATCTTATTCCACCTTACAATCTTTGATTGAATTAATTTTTTCTATTGCAATTATTCTATTTTCCTCAAAGAAATCTTTGCTTTTGTCTTTTAACTTACCCTCATACTCACGGACTTCAGAAACACCTCTATCAAATACTTCTTGGGCTTCTTCGATACCTTTTATCTTATTCACATTACAGAAACTTCTAGAAAGTATTGCCATTGAAGACCCTAATCTGTGATGTTCAGCTAAAACATACTCAGCTGGAAGCTCTCCATGCCCTAGTTGAGCAATACCTCCAAAACCGTAAGTAATGCCTTTATTCCTAATTTTCCTACATAATTTTTCAACTGTCCCATCTGCTAAAAGCTCAAACATAAACTTCATTCCATAGCCTAAATGCAGATCATTAAGTCCAATATGAACATAGTCAATTCCATCAACACTTAAAATATCATCTATGATTTCTACTGCTTCGGGAGTTTCTAGTAACAGCATTGTCTTTGCTCTTCCACCCACATATTTAGAAAATTCTGCGACCTCTTCCCTAGAATTAAAAAATGGAAGCATGACAATGTCTGCTCCATCATCAATAACTCGATCAATTTCACATTTAGATCCTTCAAATATTGGATTTACTCTAACTAAAAGTTTCGATGTGTTAAGTACTTCTTTTATTTTTTTCACATCACCAATATGATGGCGTGATATAACTGTATCTAAATGACCTTGTCTTTCTTCCTTTCCATTTATCTCAAGGTCTATAAATATCCAATCAACCCCACTGTTTTCTGCAATTTTTGCTATATCAATGTTATTCGTTATATACATCAATTTCAATGCCATAATAATTCCCCCAGTCGTACTTCTCCTATTGGTCTGCGTTCTTATTAACTGCCGTTTCTTTTACATTTAGGTTGTCTTCCATTCTCACGACTTTTAATATTGTCTTGAAGAATATCACCAAATCAAAGTAAAACGACACTTTGTCTACATACTCAACATTTAATTCAATTCGTCTTGTCCACTCAACTTCTTTTCTTCCATTAACCTGCGCCCAACCAGTAACTCCCGGTCTAACGTGAAACATTCTCTTTTGTTCCTCTGTGTACTCATTGTATGGCCACGGATGATATGTTAATGCTGGTCTTGGACCAATAAGAGACATCTCACCTTTTAATATGTTTACAAACTGCGGAAGTTCATCTATGCTTGTTTTACGTATAAACTTCCCTACTTTGGTAACTCTAGGGTCACCTTTATTCTCATATACTCCGCCTTTTTCAGCATCAACACACATTGATCTAAACTTATAGATTTTAAAAACTTTACCATTTAATCCCAATCTCTCTTGTTTAAAGATGATAGGTCCTAGAGATTCAAGCTTAATTACTATTGCTGTTATTAACAGTATTGGAGAAGTAATTATCAATCCAATCATTGAAATTGTGATGTCGAATAACCTCTTGAAAAATTTATAAATCATATAAGTTCAATCCCCTTTACCTTCCATCACTTTTATGTAAATAGGCGCCTTTCTTAGCACCTCTAATTTCCTGATTCATGTATAATTTAAGCTTGAAATCTATATATTGTGGTCTAAATGTATTTTCCACGCCATTTTATGCTGTATATTGTGTTTATCCTTTCACCATACTCACGTCGTGTTATTAACCCAAACTATGATTCATTTATAACCAAGGAACTTCTTCATGAGGAGGTTCATCATTAGATGAGTGCTTATTGCACTTGACTTCATCCTCTTCATACGAGATTACACCTCCATCCGGACAGATTTCATCAGAATATTCTTCAATAAACATATTGAAACTGATTGCGTCATTTGTGTTAATCATAGCAGCTTCATACAATCGTTCAATTGTATTTCGATTACTCGTACACACCGTTTCATTTACACTCTTAAGATAATGAGTGAAAGATGGAATCATTATCGATAATAGAACCGCAATGATTCCAATAATCACAACCAACTCAACTAGAGTAAAACCATTGATGTTGTTTTTACTAAACATACTTCGAACCTTAATCACATCACCCTTCATAATTAAACAAAATCCCTATTCAAATGAATAGGGTTACTCTTCAACCTTCACACTTGGAACCAACTTCTTTAGATTCTGCTTAAGTACTGCAATATCATACAAACACTCTTTGACATCCTTTATGACATCGAGTACTTCTTGATATGTCACATCACTCGGTCTTGCGATCAAAATTCCCTCTTGTTTGGTGGACTCCAATCCTTCTTCTTCAAGAAGAAGTTCTTCATACAGCTTCTCGCCCGGTCTTAAACCAATGAACTCAATCTTGATATCTTGGTTTGGTATGTGTCCACTCAACTCAATCAGTTGTGTTGCTAAGTCCACAATCTTAACTGGCTCACCCATATCCAACACGAAGATTTCTCCACCCTTCGCAATCGCTCCAGCTTGTATGACAAGTCTTGAAGCTTCTGGGATGGTCATGAAATAACGTGTGATGTCTGGATGGGTGATGGTCACAGGACCACCCGCTTTGATTTGATCTTTAAACAAAGGAATAACTGAACCATTACTGCCCAATACATTCCCAAAACGTACCGCCACAAACTCTGTACTCGATATTGAATTCATTGATTGAATAATAAGCTCTGCAATTCTTTTTGTGGCACCCATGATGTTGGTTGGATTCACAGCTTTATCGGTAGAGATTAAGATGAATCTATTTACATTATTCTCATGTGCACACTGTGCCACATTCAAAGTACCTAAGATATTATTCTTAATCGCTTCTGATGGATGATCCTCCATAAACGGCACATGCTTATGCGCTGCCGCATGAAACACAATGCTTGGTTTATACTCATTAAAGATATGACAAATCCGCTCTTTGTCTCGTACACTTGCAATGATGATTTTGATATCGGCATTGGGATATTGACGTTTGAGGAATTGTTGAAGGTCGTACGCATTGTTCTCATAGATGTCTAAGATTAGGAGTTGTCTTGGTTTGAATGGCATCAACTGTTTACAAATCTCGGAACCAATCGATCCACCACCACCCGTAATCAACACCACTTGATCTTCAATGAATTGTCGTATACCACTGATATCCAAGGTGACTTCATCTCTTCCTAAGAGATCCACAATCTCCACATCCCTTAAACTTGTCAAATCAATCTTATCGATCTCACTGATATTCGGAAGTGTTCTAAGTTTACACCCCGTTCGCTTTGATACGGTAACGATTTCTTTGATTCTCTGTTTACTCGCAGAAGGCATTGCAATGATGATTTCATCAATGTTCTCTTCTTTAACTAAATCTTCAATATCTTGTGTCGTCCCTTTAACCCGTATGCCATGAATCAAAGTATTCTGCTTCCAAACCGCATCGTCCACGATTAATACCGGTTGAACACCTGAATTCGCATTCAGTTTAAACTCCTTGATAATCGTCGCCCCTGCATCCCCAGCCCCAATGATCATCGCACGCTTCTTACCATTGCTCGGTTTCAAACTCGCTCTCAATCTTCTTAAGAAACGATACGCCAAACGCGACGATGCGACCCCCATTAAAGTTAGAATAAACGAAATAAACATCACCGAATTCGGTATGTTCCATTTCATGATATCCGCTGTAATATAATTCACCACAAACGCCAAGATCGTCGCAAACACCAACTTTACCAACTCATTGATACTCGCATAACGCCACAAGCTATGATACATCCCCACCACATAATAAATAACCAACACAATCAGCGTGAACACCCATCCACTCTTCATAAACAAATCCTGATACATCTTAGACATATACGCATCAAAGCGTATGAAATAGCCCAAGAAATATGCAATGTTTATGACCGCTATATCGACAATGATTAATATAAGTTTTCGTACCACCGAACTCATTCTTCCCCCTCCAATGCATAAAAAAAGTGGCTACGCCCACAAAGGTTAAAAAACCCAGTTTAGTACCACTCTAACCATAGCGAACCTTCAACGTGCCCCCGACAACGATTGAACTCCCCTAATCCTGTAACTTTTGAATAATGTCACAACTCAACTGAAGCCTCTGTATCTGATCAAACATCATCAACTCAACCTCAACCCACCGCTTATGACGATTCACCCGTTTGATTAAATGCTCCTGTCCCACCAAAGGACCTTCCGTAATCAAGATTCGATCACCCTCAATATACCCAATCGAAGGCTCAATCACCATCTGCTTATCACAATACTTCAATATCCAAGCCTTCTCCTCAGGATACACCGTCTCAAGATCTTGTTCACGGTGTCTCAACACCCTCACAAACTCCTTAAGCGGCTTCACCCGTTCCAACAGAAACGCCTGAAACCCCAAAGCATCCGCATCTGTCTCAACAAACACATAGCCCCTAAACAAAGGCTCATAAACCCGAATCTTAACACCCTTACGTATCAAGAACTTAACCTTCTTTGGTATAAAAGCATGGAACCGTTCTTGATCAATCAACTTCACGATCTTCTCTTCCTGACCACTGATAACTTGTATCACATGCCAACGTTGAATAGTAAGACCTCCTTAATGAAATATAACCATTTCATTAAATACTACATCATTGTAACAACAAATCAATATTTAAACTACACACTATAAGTGTTTTTATGATAGTTTTTTCGTATATCCGTCATAAGCAATTAATATTCGCAAATTTCTAAACTCAGTACACATTAGTAGAGATACTTAATAACCCACCGAATCAAGTGCATTCGTAATACTCGAACCTTCTGCATTTTAATCAACGGCTCATTATTCATCAAACGTTTCGGATTCACCTTATGCAACAAGAGCGCACAACGCTTCCCAAACAACCACTGAATCAAGCGGTAACTATCATCCAATCGCAAACGTCGTTTACCCTCCGCATGATGCGCATCACTCGCAATAAGCTGTATCAAATTCTCATTGATCAACTTCAATGCAATCTTACGCTGTAAAGGATAATGTTCCTTCTGGAGTGATGTACGATTCACCTGCAACACATAACCCTGCTTCACCCACTTATGACAAGTACTCAGTGCTTCATCTACATTATCGAAATAACGTTCAGGATGCGCAATAACGATCTTAACCCCTTGAAACGACAATTCCTCAAGGGCATGATTGATCGTATGAAAATGCATGCTTCTACGTACAAACTCTACTAAGAGGTAATCTGTATCTTCATAACAGATGTACTTCTTATGGTGGATCGCATCCATGGCTTCACTGTTGATTTGAAATTCGCTCGCGAGCTTCAATTCAACAGGAATATTCTCTTCACTTACTTTCACCTTAAGCGCCTCAAAAGCGTTCGTGATAAGCTCCACACTGGGATCATACTTCCCCCCAGGAATCATATGCGGCGTTACGAAAACAGTCGAAATCTTACTTTCGACCGCATCTCTTAACATTTTAATCGCATCCACATGATCTTTCGCCCCATCATCAATCGGTAGGACATGATTATGCAGATCAACTAAATCATTCATTATAATAAATCTCTCCTAAGACAGGGATACCCAATAAACGTTCCGCATCAACACGTGTCTGAATCGTTCTATTCAACATCATCTTTAAAAATGCAATCCCGACCCCAATCATCAAACCTAAGATCAAACCTATCGCACTGTTCATCGTAGTATTCGGTCCAACCTTATCCTCATTCACAATCGCTCTGTCAATGATCGTAAGATTATCAATCGCCATGATTTCTTTAACTTCATTCACAAACACATCCACGACCCGATTCACCAAACGCGCCGATAACTCAGGATCCGTCGTAACAGCTGTAAACGATATAATTTGTGTCTCACCAATGGATCGAACACTGATGGCACTTGCCATCTGCTTTTTGGTCAAATCATTACTGAAATAGGGTAAGACTTGACTCAATACGGTATTGCTTTTCGCAATCTCCGTATAGGTCGTCGTCAACTTCTGATTCGTCGTAATATCCGAAGCCACAACCTGATTATCCTTAACCGTGGGTTGAATATACACCGTAGAAACACTGCTGTACGTTGGCTCCACTAAGAACTTTGTATAGCCAAACGCCAAAGCGAAGCCCAACACACCTAAACCGATAATCAAAAGCAAATTGTCCAATAACAACTTGAACAATTCCATTAAATCGATTTCATCATTAAAATCTTCTTGAACATTGATATTCGTCATTTGTACCCCACCCCTTAATCAATCGTATTTTAGCACGCCTCTTTAGCTTTTTAAAGCCCAAAACATTTACAACAACCCAATTACTCTCTATAATCATATGTAATGGGGGAATATCATGTCACAACTTAAATTTCCAAATCTCGATTTGGATAAACCAAAAACCTATCATCACGATGAACTCGAAGCCTATAAACAACTTCGAACCAACATCGAATTCACATCCTTAGACACCAGTCTTCAAGTCTTAGCCGTCACCAGTGCCGACGCCGCTGAAGCCAAAACCACAACCTCAATCAATCTTGCCAAGGTCATGGCTGCCCAAAAGAATAAAGTTCTTTTGATGGACTGCGATATTCGTATCCCCGATGTCCACAAAATTCTTAAATTAAGCAATCGTACCGGCTTAACCAATGCCTTGATCAATCATGACTTAAGTTTAGCTGCCTTAAGCAAACACATCCAAACCGTCAAAGTTACCGGAGGTATCAATGACCTCTTCGTCTTGACTTCAGGTTCGACGATTCCCAACCCCTTGGAAGTTCTTTCCAGCAAACGATTCAAAGAACTCTTAGCTGTTTTGAAAGAGCATTTCAACTTCATCGTCATCGATGCACCACCGGTCATGCCAATCGCCGATGCGATACCGATTAGCTTAGCCAGTGATGGTGTCCTCTTCTGTATTTCTTCACACCAAACACAGAAAGAACGTGCTGTGCAGGCCATTACGCAATTGCGACGTGCCAATGCGAACATCATCGGTACGGTTATGACCATGATTCATTCAAGAAGCAACAGCTACTATTATTACAACTATCGCTATGCAAAGAACTCCAAGACTCCAAAGACATTAGGGCACAGTTTGAAGCTAAAGAATCGCAAACGCAGAAATACACTTGACTAGATACGGAAACGTATCTTTTGTTTTGCTTTACAATGCACATCATTAGTGATAATCTTGACTCCGTCCTAATAAGGAGCCTTAATCATGAAACATTTTGAAAAACTAAAAAAACTGAATTGGTTTCGCATCAGTCAACTCCTATCACTCGTACTGATTCTGAACCTACTCTTCGCAACACTCATTCCCAATCTCTATCGATGGATGCTCATTGTCATCATTGGTATTCTCGATTCATTGGTTTACTTTTGGGTATCCAAATCCAAGAATCGCAAGAAAATCAATCATATTCATGTATGGATTAAACTTGGCTTGATCATTTTGATCGCATTTCCTAATACAATCTTTGCCGGTTTCGTACGTGCCATCAGCACAAAAACAGTAACCCATGAAGTACATTTTGTAAGTCTAAATGAAACAAAACTCACTTCGATCAATGACTTGAAAGATCAAAAGGTTGGTATTCTTAACGATGAGTCATCGCTCATTGGATACATTTATCCTAAACAAATCAATGAAGAGAATGGACTAAATATCAAGTTTGTTGAATACAACTCGTATATCGAAGCCATTCAAGCACTTCAAAAAGAAAAGATTGATATCATTGTATTACCAGGTGGTTACCAAAAGACGTTTGGATCAATTGAAAATTATGAAATCGATACAAGTGTTCTACATAGCATCTGGAATGTTAAGTTCAAAGAAAAAGTAGATCTATTCTCAACAGTTGGGGATGTGTTGAACATCGTTCTCATCGGAGGCGACAACCCTATTCAAGGCAACAGTACCTCAGGTTTCAACTACGATGTGATCATCGTTGTATCGTATAACTTCAAAACCCAAGAATCCGCCATGAACAGTATTCCCCGCGATGCTTACATCTACAATACCTGTACGAGCAAGCGTGATAAGATCACCCATACCGGTTGGTATGGTGCAGATTGTCTTACAGCGACTCTAACAAAGTTCTTGGATATTCCCATCAATCACTATATGTTGATTGACTTTGAAGGACTAATCGATGTGGTCGATTCCCTTGGTGGTGTCGAAATCGATATCCCTCAACGCATTGAAGAACAGGACGAGAATCGTAGTTTCGATGATTTAATTGTATTAGAGCCTGGAATACAGAAATTGAATGGACGCGAAGCTCTTGCTTTCCTTAGACACCGTAAAACGCTCGCAGATGGCGCTCTAGGACGTTCAAATAATCATGAAGCCTTTATGCTCGCCATGATCAAAGAGCTCGCAAAACCCACCAAATGGTGGCGTATCGGTGGTTTCTTGAATACGGTTCAGAAATCGGTATTAACCAACCTAAATGGTCAATCCATTGTGGATTTATATAACCAAGCAAACTTAATTCTGAATTCTGATGGTGTCGAAGCATTGATGCCAGAAAGACTTGAACTAGAGGGTCATGGGTCCATGATCTACACCCCAAGTTTTGGGGCAAACCTTTACTACTATGTTTTGGATTCACAGAGTGTTAACGCAATTAAAACGAAGCTGAAATCCATCAATACCATTGAATAGACAAGACCCAAGTTTCATATTGAAGCTTGGGTCTTGTTTTAGTATTTCAGCTTTTCAATCAATGCTTTAAGATGAGTTTATTTCGATATTCACTTTGGGAAAGTCTACGAATAAATTCTTCTTGTAAGAAAAGCGTTAAGAGTTGCTGAAATGCGACACCTTCATTTATAGCTTTATTCTTTAATTTTGAAAGCACGGACTGACCAATATTGTGCACTATAACCAGATTCCGATCTGCGATTGAACTTTTTTCGCGTTATTAAAAATATACGCATACTCAAAAAGTTTTCCTATATTTTTCTTTGAATCGCTAATATAGCGCTTGATCGCATTTGCGTAAACTTCTTTTTCAAGCTTCTTTTCAAAGCGCAATACATCACACAGTGTTCGCTCACGATCATAGATTTTTATATGGACACCTTGGTTAACATAATGTGTCACACCTACTTCCAAAAGCTTTCGCTCTTGATAATAGGGTTTGATTCTGGGATATTCAATTCTATAAATACTTTTCTCTTGATCTCGATTGACTGCAAGCTGCCAAGCACTTGGGATTCGGTCTGTATACCCATAATAAAACAGCGCACTTTCAAGAAATAGAATCGCATCTGGAAAGAGCTTTGCTATGATCACATCCTCTGAGGTAGCAACATCAACGCGTTCATAAAAACCGTGTTTAAGCTTCGCAATCACATTGGTTTCAATCAGTCGACTTATTTGACGACTACTCAAACCGAGCTCACGCAACTCAGATGTCTTCAATACTCCAGCTTGTTTCTCAAATGCCTCAAATAGTTTGTTATTATCAATCATATTGCACCTAATTACCCTCTTTAAAATCTTTATGCGGGTCTATAAGTGCATATTACCATAAAATTGTGTCCAATTGCACATATGAATTAGGAAAAGACAGTTTTAGAATTGTTGATTAAATGCACTAATTACATCAGAAACTTCTTCCTCTGTCATATCACCATACAAAGGTAAACATAAGACTTGCTCACTAATCATTCTTGAAACAGGTAAGTTTTCTTCATACTTTCCCTTATAACAAGCATAATCCGTAACCAAAGGATAGAAATATTTCTTCGCATTTATTCCCTTTTCTTTTAAATAATCAAAAACTTCATCTCTTGAGATCGTGGGATGATTGATCAAGATGGGGAAATAGGAATAGTTATATTCAATGTTCGACTGATAGTTAGGAACTATAATTCCTTCGATTTTTGATAGTTCTTCATCATATTTTTGTGCAATCGCTTTACGCTGTGCAATCTCTTGATTGAGCAACGGTAGATTGCATAATCCCATAGCGGCTTGAAATTCATTCATCTTCAGATTTGAACCAATATAAATGATGTCCTCTGATGACTCCATTCCATAGTATTTGATCAGCTCCAACTTCTCGGTCAAAGCTTGATCTTTATACGTAAGCAAACCTCCTTCAATCGTATTAAAGACTTTCGTCGCATTCATACTGAACATCGACGCATCCCCGAAGTTCCCAACACCAATGCCATTCAGCTTGGTCCCAAACACATGCGCCGCATCATAAATGACCTTTAAATGATGCTTCTTTGCAATCGCTTCAATCGCTTCCACATCACATACATTACCTAAGATATGCACCGGTAAGATAGCAACCGTCTTATCCGTGATCTTAGTTTCAATCGACTTCGGATCCAAAGTGAAGTCATCCGCTTTGATATCTGCAAACACCGGTATGCAATCCATACGTACGATCGCATGCGTCGTGCTGGGGAAGGTAAAGGCTGTGGTGATGATTTCGCCTTTCAGTTCATACGCCTCAAGAATCGCTTCTAGAGCGAGATGTCCATTCACAAAGAGCGAAGCCTCACTTACTTCCAATCGTGCCTTAATCGCTTCTAAAAGCGTATTGTGCTTTGAACCTTTGCTTGTCAATTGATGGGAATCCCAAATATCTTCAAGCTCTTTCACATAGTCATTAAGCTCGGGTAATAATGCCTTTGTCACATTGATCTTCATTTCTTCATTGACTCCTTTATCAAATCATAGATGCATAGAAACGAATCGTTCTTTACACGCTTATATTCTCGCAATACATCAATTAGTCGGTTTATATCTTTGAAATAATCTTTAATAAAGTCGTACTTTTTAACATCTCTAAGCTTCAACACTTGCTTGCAGTAATCACTCGGCTTTGTATTGCTAATGTACTTATTCTTATACTCATCATACTTATTCTCAGCAATAATAATGAGCATTTCAATCTCGGGTCTTGTATAAAATGAACTTATCTTTGATATTTTTGCTTGGTATGACTTGCTTATCACAAATTTCTCTGTCAAAGAATCGTGAACTCGAACAACCTCCACTTTTCTTTCACCAAAATTACGATTCAAGTACTGACTTTCAAAAACTTTAACTTTACACCGATACAAGATTTCTTCTTCAAGTAAATCCTTTTTATCAAAAATCAAACATTCAGACTCCAGCAGGATATCCATGATTGCTTTCTCAGCTTTCCCTTCACAGATGATTGCAACATAATCATTCATTAATCAATTCCGTCCATAAGTGAGTCTTCAAACTTCTTATCCAACCCTGAAAAATACCGCTTAAAACCTAGATATTTCTCATAATCAATAGCAGTACCAATATTCAGATTATCACTAAAATAGATTTCACTCTTCTTAAGATCTGAACGTTTCAAAATCACACTTAAGTTGACGAGACTTAATTTGCCATCTTTTGTTTTCGTGTTAAAAAAGACCATATCATTACGTTCAAGTACATCAATAATCTCAGTATAGTGAGTCGTACATAACAACATTGCACCTTTAGGATTTGACTTCGTTGATATAAAGAGTTTAAAAACATCAACAATAATCGACTTGTTCAAATTATTCTCAATCTCATCAATCAATAAATAGCCACCTTTATCCAGTACGCTCTTAATTGCTTTGAACAAACCAATGCCCTTGATTGTGCCATCAGAAAGTACGCTCAAAATATCTCTTGCCTTTAGCACTTGCTCCTCACATCCTTTAAACTTCACTTTAAATAACTTTTCAGAAGTATTTGCCACATTCAACACATTGGAGAAAGGTACAATCGTTTCAATCGATGAATCTAGAAAGTGAAGAATAGCATTGTCGCTTTCTCTTAAGTTCATTAATCCATGTTTCATAAAGACTTCATCATAATTACTCACAACTGAATCATCATTTCTCCCAATTATTAGTTTTGAAATACTTTTGTCTTCTTCGAGAAAAGTGCGAAGATCATCATCCAAAGTACTTCTTTTAAACTTTATATGATAATCCTTAACATTAAGAATATTACTTCTCCTTACTGTAGCGCTCATTTCTCTTTCGTAAATTTCTTCCTCAACAAAGATGGGCTTATCGAACAACACATCACGCTTTATATAAGATTTCACTAAGAACAATTTATTTTCATTCGATATGCATGTTTCAACAGTAACGTGATTCTCAAAAATCTCCTCCACACCCTTGTTAAACTTTTCTGATATCTTCATGTTGCAAAGAAAAACATTGAGAACCCAATATATCAACTTCAAACTTGTTGATTTACCGGACGAATTGATGCCAGCGAAGCCTAATATTTTTGGTAAATAAATAGATGAATGTAGATTATACATTCCACCGTCATCTAAAGCTCCCTGAACTCTCTGGTAATTCATTAAATCAATTGAAAACACAGAATTATTGAATCGTTTAACTCCTTCAATTTTTATCGATAATATTCTTGCATTTTTCATATTCATCTCCATATTGTTTGTAAATACATTTATATTATAGAACATTTTGCGATTAAATTGAACTTATTTACATTTAAATTGTAATTAAGTTATTTTATTATCCATCAACTTATGTGACATCAAGAATTCAGAAAGAACTTTTTTCCAAACAAACGTTTCAAAATCAAAATAATATTCTATAATGATACAAATCGAGGAACTCCCCATGGAAAAACTACTTAAACTCTTAAAAGACAACGCACGACTCACCAACAGTGAACTCGCCGTCCTCTTGGACCGCGATGAAGCCGTGGTCGCCTCCCAAGTCAAAGACCTGGAAGCACAAGGTGTCATCAAAGGCTATAAAACCCTCATCAATGAACAAAAGCTCAATTCCGGTGTATCCGCCCTCATCGAACTCAAAGTCACTCCTAAAAAGGAATATGGCTTTCAAGACATCGCAGACCGCGTCATGCAGTTTGAAGAAGTCGAAGCTGTTTATTTGATGGCCGGTGACTATGACCTTGCGGTCTTTGTCCGTGGTGAAACCATTCAAGAAGTCGCCCTCTTCGTTGCGAAACGTTTGTCCCCTTTGGACTCCGTCATCTCCACCGCAACCCACTTCGTCTTGCAGAAGTATAAACAAGACGGTGTGATCTTGGACGATGGCAAAAAAGAAGACTTAAGAGGTCAGATGGAAAACGCATGAAGCCGCTTAAGACCAATCACCATCTCGCGGCCATCCCCCCAGCGATCCTCACAAAATATTTAGACCTCACCACCAATCCCGAGGTCATTTCCCTCAGTGTTGGTGAGCCCGATTTCGCGACGCCTTATCACATTCGTGAAGCTGCGATTGAAGCCATCTCACAAGGTAAGACTTTTTATACACCCTCCAAAGGTTTCTTAAGTCTACGCAAAGAGATCTCTGCTGTCATGGAACGTAAATATGATTTAAGCTACGATCCAGCCACTGAAGTCCTTGTGACAATCGGAGCCAGTGAAGCCATTGAAGTCGCCCTCATCACCCTTCTTAATGAAGGCGATGAAGTCATCGTCGTCTCACCTTCCTACATCAGTTATGAACCCATTATCACCATGTTTGGAGGAAAAATCGTAAACATTGAAACCCTTGAATCCGAAGGCTTTCGTTTAACGCCTTCAGCACTTAAAGCTAAACTTAGCGATAAAACACGTTTGGTCATCCTCAACTATCCCAACAACCCCAGTGGCGCCATCATGAATCGAGAAGATCTCGAAGCCATTGCGGATGTGTTACGCGATATCGATGTGCATGTCTTGTCCGATGAGATCTACAGTGAGCTCACTTATCAAGGAACCCATGTCTCACTCGCATCCCTACCGGGCATGCGTGAAAAGACTTTGGTCATCAATGGTTTCTCAAAAGCCTATGCCATGACCGGTTGGCGTTTGGGTTATGTCTGCGCACCCAAAGACATCATCGATGCCCTCACCAAATACCACCAATACGCCGTCCTTTGTGCTCCAACGATCTCTCAGTTTGCAGGCATTGAAGCACTAAAAAACGGCGATGAAGACATCGTCCACATGCGTGAAGAATACGATATGCGTCGTCGCTTTGTCGTCAAACGTCTCAACGACATGGGCCTTTCCACCGCAAATCCTCTTGGAGCCTTCTATGTCTTTGTGAACGTCAAAAGTACAGGCATGGGGAGTGTTGAATTTTGTGACGCCCTTTTGGACAGTAAAAAAGTCGCCTTGATTCCCGGTACCGCCTTTGGCATCAGCGGCGAAGGTTATGTACGACTCTCATACTCCTATTCAATCAATCATATTCAAGAAGCGCTGTCGCGCATTGAAGCCTTCTTAATCGAATTGAAAAGCACTTAATAAGCAAACCAGATCTTGTTGGATCTGGTTTTTTATGTTTTGATTATGGATGCAGTTTCAATCTTTTTAAAGTCTTCTCAGTCGGTACACCCTTTTCATCCCAACCCCGAATCGCATAATAACTTTTTAACATGCCTTCCAATTTCACCACACTGTTCGGTTCATCCGATCGTTGAAGTTCTTTTAAGAAACGCTTCGGTAAGGTATCCTCTTCAGGGGTTAATCCTTGACGAATGTTTATGATGCGTTCGAGATTATACCCGCGCTCCCCAAAATCCAAGAAACTTCCAATCGTCATCGAATGACCTGTGATATGGTTGATAAGTTTTGGAAATGGAAGAATTGAAGGCACATTGACATTAAGAAGCCAAGTATTCCGTTTAACCAAGCCCACAATGCCTCCGGTGTAAGGAATGATTCCATTGATCAGCTTTTTAAAACCATTCGACTTTCCAAGCATGAACGAAGGTAAGATCGCATAGGTCGTAAACAAACAGGTTCCCGCAGAGGACACCGCTTCCATCATGTCCTGAAATAGGATGGTGAATGCGGCTTTACCATGTGTCGTTTGACCATTGATTTCCAAACCCAAGCCTTCCAACACTACCATATAACCGCCATTGAGATGACAGCCCCCACGATTCGACGTGGCATAACCCAAACCCATCCCTTGGGCTGCACGTGGTTCATACGCTGCTGTCTCCATCCCTTTGACATGAATGGCATAATCAGTTCCACCGTACTTTTCGGCCAAACGCTTCGTGCCTTCTGCTAAATCAGCCCCAATGCCCTCACGTTTCGAAACCAGTCCAACAAGCTCCGCAAGCTTCGTATTATCCCCAAAGTTCAAGCCATTGTCCCAAAGTCCTTTTTCATTGAGCTCCATCGCAAAACCAAGTGTGCCCCCAAAGGTAATCGTATCGATTCCATATTCATCACAGAGATGATTCAGGAGGATGATGTTGTCCATATCACTGTTCATCAAATTGGATCCTAATAAGCCAATGGTCTCAAGCTCAGGACCTTTGATCAACTTCTCATTAAGCTTGACCTGTCTTCCACATTGAATTGGACAAGTGATACACCCACGATTGCGAATCAATTGATTCTCAGCCAAACGTTCACCACTCAAGAGCTCATGGTCCACAAAACGACCACTGCTGAAGTTCTTTGTCGCAAGCAGATGGTGATGATTCATCATTCGCACAAGGCCAGCTGTCCCATATTTCGGTAATTGAACACCCGTTAAAGGATGCGCTCTAAGTTGTTTGATCCACTGAAGGTTCAACTTCTTGAAACCATCTTTATCGAACAATTCTGGCAGTGTATCGCCACTTGCGACGATGCCTTTGATCATCTTATGACCAAAGACCGCCCCGACACCCCCACGACCGGATGCTCGCTCTTCACTCATCACAAGCGCATAACGCACTGAGTTCTCACCCGCAATCCCTATGGCTAATTTCCCACGATTCTTCGCACCGAGTTTATCTTGAGTAACAGACGTACTCAAGCCCCATAAATGCTCTGCACTTTTAATCTGAATTTTACCGTTTTCAATGTCGATGTATACAGGGTTTTGACTTCTACCCGTGATGATCAATCCATCATAGCCTGCCCGCTTGAGATGTAGACCAAAACTCCCCCCACTGTTGGAAGAAACCAATAAACCCGTTAAAGGTGAAATGGTTGAGATGTTAAAGCGCGAAGAACACGCAGCCGTAGAGCCTGTGATCGGTGATGTCGTTATGACGATCAGGTTCTCATCTGAAAAAGCCTCTACTTTATGGTCCAATAAATCATAAATAACTTTAGCCGCTAAGGTCTTCCCACCCACAAACAAAGCATAATCCTGCTCGCTTATGGGATAATCTTTAATACTTGCATTGCTTAAGTCTATGTATGCAAACTTTCCAGTATATCCAAACATAACTTACCCCTTGATTTCTTGATAGATGTTTATAAAGTCTTGACGCGTGAATATTTTCGGAACGGGATAAAGTGGATTCGCTTCATGAAAAGCGCGTTCGACCATCAGGGGAATATCCTTATCCTGTATTCCTTTGATTTGCTTTGGAATATTCATGCTTTCATTGAGCTTCATAATGCGTTCGATGAAACGATTTGCCTTTTCTACTTCACTTCCCTTCGTATCCTTCAAGACCAAATCTTCCAATTCAGCCAACTTACGATGTACAGAAGCCCCATATGCTTTTAAGACAATCGGCAAGATGACCGCATTGGCCAAACCATGCGGCGTATTGTAGAAACCACCCAAAGTATGCGCAACCGCATGCACATTCCCAACATAGGCACGTGTAAACGCGATACCCGCATAATACGAAGCCTTCTGCATGTTTTCTCGAGCTTCAATGTCTGATCCATTCACATAAGCTTTATAAACATTATGAACGATGAGTTGAATGGCATCTATTGCCATCTGCTTGGTTTCTGCAGTGTTGCTGTTTCCAATATACGCTTCCACCGCATGCGTCAAGGCATCCATACCGGTTGTGGATGTGATGTGAGGAGGCAAGCCTAAGGTGAGCTTTGGATCCAAGACCGCATAGCTTGGAATCAAAACCGTGTCATTGATTGCATATTTCTCATGCGTTTGACTGTTTGTGATGACTGCGGCTAAAGTTGCCTCACTGCCTGTCCCCGAGGTTGTTGGGACGGCAAAGAGGATGGGTATTTTACGCAATACTTTCAAGACACCCTTCATTTGTGGAATCGTTTTATCGGGTCGTGCGACTCTTGCCGCAACCCCTTTTGCACAGTCGATGGACGAACCGCCTCCAAAGGCCACAAGCCCATCACATTGATTTTTGATGTAGATTTGAAGCGCTTCTTCGATATTATCAATGGTCGGATTGGCTACGGTCTTATCATAGAGTGTCCATTTTACACCCTGTCCTTCAAATGCTTTCATCATCTCATCCATTAGACCCAAGCTTGATATGACAGAGTCAGTAATGATCAACAGATGCTTCAAACCAATTCTCTTTGCTACACTAGGCAATTCAGTAGAACTTTCAATGATTTCAGGTTTTCTAAAGGGTAAAACGTATGATACCAGTCTAAAAACGAATTGATATAGACGACAATAAAGTTCGAACATAAAAACCCCCTTTTTGTGATGATGAAATATGAATCTTATTAATCTCATCTTAGCATAGATTAAAGCTTCACATTGTGGGGGTTTAACTTTAATGAGTTATTTGTGACCTCTCTCTACAACTTCATCCTTAAGTGTTTCTTGTCTTCCATATCGCCATAGGATGGTATTTTATACGATCCAATATACCTTGATCGTCAAATAAGAGTTCCGGGAGATATTCACCTTCCACGAATCGATCTAAGAATTCTCGCTCTTTTACTGTTAAGATCATTAATTCGCGGATGAAACGGATGGTTACACTTTTCGCCGATTCTAAATCAAATGAATTTCTTTTTCTTAAAAGAGGAATCAGCTCACGCTTGATCTGATGATAATCAAATACTTCAATGGCAGATATGTTAAAATCCTTGTCAATTTGATTTTGTGTGATTGCTGCATAAAAAACGACACACTTTCTTAATAAGTCATACTCACTCTTCACGAAAACATTTTCCTGTATCATATTGTATACATCATATAAATCTCTTGCAGCTGTTCGATTAATCAACGCATTGATTTTACTTGCGAATATCTCCATTGGATGCAAGCTGTTAATTTTGATTCTGTTATCGAGTTTGTGTGTAATGATACTTTGCTCAAACGCATCAAAGAGATGTGCACGTAGTGAATAATTGATGTCAATCTTTATGTGATCTCGATTTCCACTTACACCCTCATAATCATATATCCATGAATCCAAACTATGATGCTGTTTTGACTTTTTACTCAAGAGATAACCATTGGCTATCATGTGTTCATAAACCAGTCGAGTGATTTCTGATCGATTCTCAAACATCTCTTCCCTTTGATTTGTGATTAAATAATCAAGGTCAATATCAACGGAAAGTCTTGGCAGATCGAAGTTCACAAGATTGATGGCAGTTCCACCCTTCAAGGCAAGGCAGTTAAATAGCATTGGATTCGTGCTAAGATATTCTAGAATATCGATTAGCCTTAACATCTTCTCCAAATTATCCCTGACATAGCCCAGATCTTCTGCCTTCTTTTCTAAATAATCTTTATCAATTTTAAACAAGTTCGTCCCCTCCCTGTTTACCATAAGACATCAATGCTTTTGGAACCATCAACTTCCATTCACGATCATAAAAACTGTTCATTTTATTGTTCGAAACGAGATATCTTCTGCTTTTCCCAACTTTAAGCTTACAATAATCAAAAAATTCGTTTGGTATCTTCAGATCAACTGCGAACCTACTTAATATATACCCCGTTTTTTGATAAAGTCCTTGAATGTTGTAAATATCTAAATAAAATCTCAACTTCTGTTCATCGAGATAATACACAGCATCGATACATTTCAACAGTTCCTCTAGACCCCCAACCTTGTTCAAATCATGAATACTATCGATTACGGTTCGCTCTATGTCTGTGATACGAACATTCTGAATATTCTTAGCCTCTATAACACCTTCATTCATTCTTGACGCAATGAATCGATAGATCAGATGATCATATTCGAAGGCTTGAAATTTGGACTTTGAAGAGACATAAACTTCATAAAATACTTGGTTCGCAAAGCCATAGTATTCAAAAGCACTATGATGCGAAATATAAGCATCCTCGTTGATTGAACAGGCAATTTGATAGCGATTCGCCATAATCTGTCCACTCGCTGGATTCACGACTGAGTAGGCATTACTCCTGATTTTTCGAACCAAGCCCTTCTTAATCATACTTCTTAACTGAGAGTATGCCGTTTTTGTATTACCAGAAATCTTTTTCACATCTTCAATTGAAAAAACTGGATATTTAGCCATTTCACGATAGACTTTCATATCTTACCTCACTTTATTTTTTGATATTTATTCTTTATAGATAGAGATTATTTGGTCAATTTTAAAATATATCTCTTATTTTACTTAATATTAGCACTTTATTCCTGATTATTAAAGAATTTTTATCCATTTATAAATTTATATATGATTGAATTAATCGAATGTTTGAATGCTTACTTGTACATAAAAAGTCACACTTCAGCTGTGACTCTTTGTAAGTTGGATGTTATCTTTTATGTAAGCTTTTTATGGCTTCATCATTCCGAAACTATATACTGAGTTCGAGAGAAAATTGATTGACCTTCACTGGATAAATCCGGACGATAACGATAGTTCATGCCTGTAAATGTTTGAATTTCATTAGGATATTTTATTTGATTCTGAATGCACCAACGTGCTAATGATCCACGTGCTTGTTTCGCAAAGGAACTGATGATTTTTAGTTCACCATCGACCTCTTCATAGAACTCTACACGATGAAGCTTATCTTGCAATGCTTTGACAAGCTGCGAAAACTCTTTTGAGCTGAGATCCAAAATCCAATCCTCTCGATCAAGTTCTTTAACGATCTTGTCCTTCCAAAGTTTCAAGAGATGGATGTCTTTATGATGCATCGTGAAATCCAAACGATAATTATGGATCTTGTCCAAAGGTCTAAGCATGCCCCAATAGGCAGAAAGAACACGTAGATGTTTCTGTGCAAAAAGGAGTTCATCTTCACTTAAACTGTTCAAGTCCAAGGCATCAAAAGCCACCCCTTGGTACACATCCATCATGGCTAAGCTTTGAGGTCGTTTCTTATGAATTTGTTCAACTGTCGAATCTAAGAGATCCCCTTTGAGCTTCATCATGGAGCCAATCGATTCCTTATCCAAGCTTTGAAGCCAAACTCTTAGCTCAGATGCCTCTGCTTTAAAACGAGGTTCTGTGAGCTTCGTTTGATGTTTGATGTCACTTTGTGTTTTGCTGGGCGATAAGAGTATCTTCATTGAACCCTCCGATGTATAAGGCTGAACCCGAATTGATTGGGAAAATGGCATATTCAGGAAAGAAAGATTTAAACTCCCCATTGAACTGTTTCATAAAATTGAAATAGTCCCCTTGTTCGACAAACTCCACGATATCCGTAAAAAGATGTCGCTTTCCGTAATAATCATACACGATGACCAAGTCCGCCACACGTTTCATTTCACTCAAGACATGAAGACGATCCTTTGCTTTCAAACCATGCAAGACAAAACTAGTCAATACGACATCAAACTGTTTATCTTCAAACGGGAGCTCTTGCGTAATATCCAATTGATCCACACGCATATCAGAATTTAAGCGACGCATGACACGAACCATCGCCTTGCTTCCATCCATCGCCAAGACCTCATGTTTTTCATTTAGTAATGAAGCCATCGCACCGGTTCCCGCACCCAAATCCAAAATCTTGGAATGCGACTTCAAAGCCATGGCGTCAATCACACGCTTATAGTGTTTACGTTGAAAGCCATAGAACCAAGCATAGGGTTCCGCAATCCATTCAAACAGATCAAGATGTCGCATGTTTCTTCACCACTGACAAGGTATTCACTGGACACACCGCACACCAGGTACGCGGGGCATAGAGAACACCGAGAGTTAAACCTATCAAAGTCGAAGACAAGGTCATCGAATAGATACGATAACTGAAATGAGTCAAAAACTCCGGTAATTGAAGACTCAGAAGTTGCGGTAAAGTAAAAGGTGCTTGAAATGCCATGAACAAGCGTACATGAAGCAAGCCATCGATGCGACCTAATGCCACCATGATCGTGGACATGCTCGCAAAGAAGAAATTGAGACCCATGTACCAAACGAAGAACGACTTTACTTTTTGATGCGTCAAGTTCTTTGGAAGCTTCTTGTGTAAACTGATCTTACTCAATGTCTTCGTGAGAAAACTTGCCCTTGGACAGATTTTGGTGCACCAAGTCTTATCCTTGTTCACAAGGTAGAAACCCACTGCTCCGACATAACAGCCCAAGCCCAACAAGGCAAAACCAATATGTACCATGCTTAGGCCAAAAATGGCGAGTGTATATAGAAAAGAAATATCCTGAAGATTAACTTTATTTTTCATCATCTGTCCCTTTTGATGGGTTTATTCTAGCACATTCAAGGAGAATATGGCATACTATTGCTATGTTAAAAAATAAGAAATTACTTTATCTCTTTTATACCATCACCTTGACAATGATTCTTTATTCCAGTGTCATTTACTTTGAAAACAAACAATACTGGGACCTCTGGATCAATCTTGAATTCATTGCGATGCTTATCTACATGGTCTTCTTTTATCCCAAGCATCCTTTGAAGATGGGCTTCATGGCCTTCCAGTTCCTCTTGGTTCATTTCTTGAGCTATGGCATTCGTGGTTTGATTCTAAACAACTGGCTTCATGTCTTATTCGCAGTGGTATACATCATTGTCTATGTTATATACATGATGCGACGGAATTCGAAAAAGATTCCCATCTACTTTAATCACAAACGTTAAACAAGGCGGTTCAATTCATGAACGGCCTTGTTTTATGATTTCTATTCACCTGAACTTCCATCCTCATCAAATTGTAGAATCGTGACACGAACTTGAATCGCCTTAAGCGCTTCAACTAAACACACTTCAACCTCGAGATTCTGAAAATAAAAACGATCACCCTTCTGTGGCCAATGACCCAATTGACGGGTCACCCAACCATTGACGGTTGCGATGTCTGTCTCATAATCCACATCCACTGTTCTAAAGAGCTTATCCAAACTTGCTCGACCAAAGACCAAGTAGACATTGCTTTCCACTTCTTCAATATCCATGACGACATCATCATGCTCATCCCAAATCTCACCCACAAGCTCTTCCACAATGTCTTCCAAAGTCACGATCCCCACGGTCCCACCAAATTTATCCGAGACCACCGCAAGGTGACTCTTCTGCTCTTGAAGTTGGTGTAAGAGTTTCGATATCTTAACAGATTCCGTCGTATGGTAAACTGGCTTAATGAATTGTTTTGGACTGTTTGATTTACGCAAGAAGAAGTCTTTGAGATGAATCACACCGATGATCGTGTCGATTGAATTGCGATAAACCGGTAAGCGTGAATACCCACTCTCCGTAAACAGTTGGTGAATCACTTCAATGGAATCCTCTTCGGAAACCGCCACCAATTCCATACGTGGGGTCAATACATCCGATACATCCAAGTCATTAAACTCAATCGCATTACGAATCAAATCCCCTTCGTGCTGCTCGATCTCACCATCGGATGTGGCTTCTTCAACCATCGTGATCAACTCTTCTTCCGTGATGCCACGGGTATCTTTAATTTTAACCAGTTTTGAAAGCATTTTCTTCCAAAGCGCAAAAAACCAGTTCAATGGCGCAAACACAAAAGTAAGCAATTTCACAAACGGTGTCGCAAACATCGCAAAACTCTCAGGTGCTTCCTTAGCCAAACTCTTTGGTGAGATTTCACCAAAGATGAGCACCAAGATGGTCATGACGATCGTCGAAATGGTGACGCCTGCCTCATCATAATACTGAACGAAAATCAAGGTAGCCAGAGAGGCTGCACCGATATTGACGATGTTATTGCCGATAAGGATCGTTGAAAGCAAAGTGTCATAGTCTTCCTCAAGTTCTAAAACACGCTTCGCTTTTTTGTCTCCATTCGAGACCATGGTCTTTAAGCGGATTTTATTGAGCGTTGAAAAAGCAGTCTCTGTAGCGGAAAAGAAAGCAGACATTAAGATCAGCCCTGTTAAAATGATGATCAGTAAAATAGTTTCATTATCCATATTGATACGGTTCTCCTTTAATTATACAAGTAAATTGAAGTTCCGTTCTAAAGTCTTAATTGATCTGTCCAACATACAATTAGATTCATGTGATGCAAATGATCCTTGTTTAATGTGTTGTATGTTCGGTGATTCTCATCGGTGCTACCGTCAGCTTCCATGGGGTATTGTATTCCCTTTCATGATTGAAATTCTTATGAATGATACCATTCACAAGCCACTTCGTCAAACATCCTTCTAATCATTTATCTTCATACACATTACATAAGCATGAGGAAAAATCAATCTTAGATGGTCTAAACACATCTCCATTACACATCTTAAATCGGCAATATCGTGATTTACCGTATAAATAGGCGTATGATGAAGTTGAGCAAGATTGTTGCGTGTGACTAACATCACAGTGTACATTAGACTCATCAGAAAATGATCTTCATGTCAAAGGTGAAGCGACATTGATGACAATGGTAAAGGAGAATTATGAAAGATTCGATTACGATTGTACTCTCGGGTGAAGCCGGACAAGGACTCCAGACTGTTGAAGAATTCCTTGTGGAATCACTCACTCAAGAATGTCATGTATTTTCATCCAAAGAAGTCATGAGCCGTGTTCGTGGCGGAAACAATACCGCTACGATACGCATCTCTAATGAACCGATTCAAGCATTAAGGTATACTGCCGATTTGGTGTTTCTTTTTAACGATCATGCGATTGAACGCTTGCTTCCACGATTGACACCCAAATCACAAATCATTGGCGAAGAAGGCTTTTTAAAGGATGACTTGAAAGCGAAATACGCCTTCACGCCCATCAACTTCATGAGCATCGCCAAGGAAGCTGGCAACCGCTTGTATTTCAATACAGCAATGTTCGGATACATCCTCGGACTACTCAATGGTTCGGTTAAGTTCGCGCACAATGCCATCACCAAACGTTTCGAAAAACGGGGTGAAGCTGTTGTCTTAGGCAATATCGCAGCATTTGACAAGGGTTATCAACTGGGCCAAAATTCATCCATCAAGTTTGATTTCAAACCCAACCCTAATTTTGAGCCCATGAAAACCACAACGGGTAATGATGTCTTAAGCATCGGAGCCTTAGCCGGTGGAGCCAACTACTTGGCTGCATATCCGATGTCACCAGGAACCAGTTTGATGCAGCTGTTGGAAGCCAAGACCAATGATTTCGGTATTCTCGTCGAACAAGCTGAAGATGAAATCGCAGCCCTTAATATGGTTCTGGGTGCTTGGTATGCGGGTGCTCGTGCACTGACCACAACTTCAGGGGGTGGTTTTGCGCTCATGAGTGAAGCCGTCAGCTTATCCGGTATGACCGAAACACCAGCCGTCATCCACGTCGCACAGCGACCCGGACCGGCTACAGGTCTTCCAACCCGAACTGAACAAGCCGATTTGAACCTTGTCCTCTATGCAGGTCATGGCGAATTCCCACGTATGATCTATGCGCCAGGACGTTTAAGCTCTGGTTTAGAACTCATGGCTAGAGCCTTCCATATGGCCGATAAGTATCAGATTCCAGTCTTCATGTTATCGGATCAATATTGGTTGGAATCCATCGCCCAAACAGAAGCACTGAAGATTCCACGTAATTATGGTGAGAATCTGATCATTGAAAGTGATCGTGAATACAAACGTTATCGCTTTGATGAAAGTGGTCTATCCCCACGCTCAGTCCCTGGCTTTGGCAAAGGCTTTGTCAAAGTCGACAGTGATGAACATGATGAAGAAGGACTCATCACCGAATCCTTTGATATGCGTGTTCAAATGCATGAGAAACGTTTGAATAAAGCAAAACTCATGGAAGAAGATATCGTTCAACCATACGTTGTGGGCAATAAGGATGAAAAGAAATTGATCATTGCCTGGGGTTCTACCTATGGTGTATTGAATGAACTCATTGCGGATAAACCCGATTGGACTTTGATGCACTTTGAACAGGTCTATCCACTGCCTCTTGGTTTGGAAGAACGTTTAAGTAAAGCCGAAAAGATTGTCGTTATTGAAAACAATGCGACGGGTCAATTCGCCAATCTCTTACAGATGACCTATGGCATCAAACTTCCAAAACGTATCTTGAAATACAACGGTGAACCATTCTTCATCGATGAACTCGAAGTCAAATTCACGGAGGTGCGAAATGGCTAGTTTCTATTTTAATTATGATATCGATATGGCTTGGTGTCCTGGATGTGGAAACTTCCCCATTCGTGAGACCATCATATCGGCTTTAAATGAGTTGAATCTCGACCCAACCCAAGTCGTCTTCTCATCGGGTATCGGTCAAGCGGCAAAAATGCCTCAGTACATCGATTCCAACTATTTCAATGGTCTTCATGGACGTGGCTTGAGTGTCGCCAGTGCGATCTCACAAGTCAATCCAAAACTAACGGTTATTGCGGAAGGTGGCGATGGCGACATGTATGGTGAAGGTGGCAATCACCTCATCCACAACATCCGTCGTAATCCAAACTTAGTTCACATCGTGCATGACAACATGGTCTATGGTTTGACCAAAGGGCAAGCCGCTCCGACCTCTCCAGTGGGTTTAGTGACTCCGACGCAGATCGATGGTGTCTACAACGAACCCATCAATCCCATGGCCTTGGCTTTATCCCTTGGGGCAACCTTCGTTGCCCGTGGTTTCAGTGGCGACAGTGCAAAGACTAAAGAACTGATCAAACAAGCCATCCAACATAAAGGCTATGCGATCATCGATATCTTCCATCCTTGTGTCACCTATAACAAAGTGAATACCTTTGCTTGGTATAAGAAGAACACCTACTGGTTGGATGAAAACCATGATCCTAAAAACAAAGAAGCCGCTATGAAACTTGCCTTGGATACGGAACGCCTAGCCTGTGGCGTCTTGTATCAAAATACCGATACAGCGGATTACTTTACGCGCAATCCTTTCTACAAAGGAGATGATCGTCCATTCTATACCAAAACCAGAGATCTGGATGCGGTACAGAAGCTACTCGATTAGCAAATCATCGACCAGACTTTTAGGAAATGATCCCTAAAAGTCGGAATATTATGAAGTTTTAGGAAATGATTCCTAAAACTATGGATGAATAAAGTTCTCAAAAAAATGGGTTCTACATCGTGTAGAGCCCATTTTTCATTACAAGAAACTTGTTTTCTTCGCCTCCGATGAGGTCTTATACAAGACAATCTTACCGGAATCGTGTAGACCTTTAAGAATTGCCAAGGTGATTGGAAAGCCCAAGAGACCCCAAACACCAAACAACTTCGCTCCTAGATACATCGCAAAGAGTGTGACGATTGGATGTAGACCCACTTGATCGCCCACGACTTTCGGTTCCACGATATTACGCACAATAGTCACGACGATATACAAGATGAACAACCCAATCGCCAAGCGTGGATTGCCTTCAACCAAGGTAATGATTGTCCAAGGAATCATGATGCCCCCGGTACCCATGACAGGTAGGACATCAAAGATGGCAATCAAGAAGGCAATGAAGATGGCTTTATCCACACCCAAGATGCTTAAGCCAATCGCAATCTCCACATAGGTGATGGACATGATGATCAGATACGACTTCAGATACTTCTTAATCGTCGACCCCAAGAACACCTGTGCATTGAACAATAACGCTTTGTGATCCGGCTTCAATTGATTGAGCAAGAAATCCACGATCTTGTGATAATCCAAAGTAAAGAAGAACGAAGAGATAATGGTAAATAAGATATTGATGACCAAGGTTGGAACCTTGTTTGCCGAAGCCGTGATCCAAGTCACTGAGAACATCGACAAGTTGCGAATGAAATCACCCAATGCCGTCAAGAGTTGTTCATTGTACTCTAACAATGAATTATAGATAAGCGGATCCAATTGTTCCGCCATACGCAGAAGATTATCCAAACCATCCCTTAACCAAGGCAATAAGACATTCGAATACAAATCCGGTAAGGTCTGAAAGAGACTTTTGGTCGTATTGACGATTTCTATGCCAAACCAAACCAATAAACTAACGAAGATGCCATAGAACAGCACGATTGTAATAAGCGAAGTGATTTTCTCCGGCAAGCGTGTGATTTTAGATAGTTTGCGAACCACAGGTTTCAATGCATAAGCAATCCCAAAACCCAAAACAAAGGGAAGAATGATTGGTAGAACATAGCTCAGTCCAAAGAAGAGACTTAGGCCGAGAAGTGCGATATAAACGATATTGATGATTACTTTTTTCTTTTGGTCTTGATTCATAATACCCTCTTGTTTAGCATAGCATATTTCAGCCCAGGATGAAGTCCAAAGCATCTGCTTCTTTCATCGGACGACCGATATGATAGCCTTGCAAAACATCACAGGCGTGCTTTCTAAGATACTCCACCTGCACGAGTTCCTCAACCCCTTCTGCCACAACCAATAAACCAAACTTATGTGCCATTGAAATCATGTCATCCGTAACCAAAGGTACCGTTGTTTCTGCTTGTATATTTTGAATGAAAGCTTTATCGATTTTAAGGACTTGGATGTTCAATTCATGAAGTCTAAAGAACGAAGAGTAACCTGTCCCAAAATCATCCAAGCTGATGCGGATGCCCTGTTGGATCAAATCCGCACATTTCTGATTGATCAAACTGAAATCATGCATCAAGATGCTTTCCGTAATCTCCAATTCGATTTGTGATGGTGAGACATCATATCGCTTCAAGGTATCCATCACACGTTGAACAAAATCAGACTGTAAGAACTGAACCCCTGAAATATTGACCGCAACCCTAAGACGCATCGAAGTCCTTTGGTTCATGGTTATGACAAACATACACGCCTTCTCTAAGATGAGTTGACCCAAGTCCAGAATCAAACCCTTCTTCTCGGCAATCTCAATAAATTCCACAGGACTGACCTGTCCCAGTTGATTCGAATAGAAACGTGCCAAGGCTTCAAAACTCAAGATTTCATTCGTCAACACATCCAATTGTGGCTGGTAATTTAAGGTAAAACGATCGGTCCCAATCCCTTCAATGATTTCACGCAGTTCTGATTCAATCTGATGTTCCCGTTCGACAGAAGCACTGAACAATTCTTGATAATAGGCAATATGGTTGCTTTGATCATCCCGAATCGCATCCACCGTAACACCCAGATTACGCAGTAAATCCGCAATGTTCGCCGCTTCTTTATTCAAACGAATGACTCCGATGTTGGATGAAAGGACATGTTCCTTGCCATTGATGATAAAAGGACGTGCGATGATTTTCTGGATTTTTGTGCAAAGTTCATCAAAATACGAGTCCTTACCCTTAACCAGTAGAACAAAACGATCACCACTCAGATGATATAAGCTGCTCGTCTCATACAAGACACCTTTGATGCGCTTGGTCAAGACCTTGATGATGCGATCCCCTTCATCAAAGCCATACAACATATTCACACGTTTGAATTGATTGATATTGATCATGCATAAACGATATTGATGCCCATCACGACGCGCTAATAAAACTTTCAAATGCAGCTTCAAGTACTGAGCATTGGGAAGACCTGTTAAACCATCGTAATAGGCGTGCAACGTCAAAGCCTTGTTTTTTCGATAAATCAAGATGAACGCATAACTGAAAGCCGCAAACAAAAGTGCGATGCCAATCAAAGTGAAATCCATCAACAGGGTCATGAAATAATCATTTTCTTTTGTGGAATGTCCGATCAATAAGGTTCCCATGCGATCTTCATCTAAAAAGACCGGCACATAGATATCATAAACACTTCGATTTCCGTCTTGGTATTGTCCAAAACTATCGGAATCACTCAAATTCTGAACCAAGACTGGTTCACTGATAAGATGTCCAATCATCTGTGGTTCTGAACTGTGAATGATTCGTTGCACATTATTGATGAAACAGACATGCACGACTCCTTCGCTCTTGAACACATCCTTAAAAAGATTATTCATTTCAAACGCGTCCAAGAAGTTCTGCACACGTACAGCCGATAAACCCAATTGAACGATCAGACTGTCATTCAGCTTAAAATACCCATATTTATACATCTCTTTCGTCAAAAAGTTCGGACGAATCTCTTCGATATAATGTTTCGCATCTTTCGATACCAGCAAACGTTTGACCGGATGTCCATCATACGCTTCCCATCCCAACATGATATCGCTCGATGAAGAACGAACAACGGCATATTTATTGTAGATATTGATTTCATCCACATCCAATTCAAGCAACAAATGTTTCAAATCCAGATTGATATTATTTTCAACCTCATCCGTAATGATCTGAGCCGATAAACTCAATTTATCCGCCAAGAGTTGATTGACCACATCATCCGCTAAAACCATCTTTGTCAAACTATTCGAATAGCCTTGAGCTAAATTAAAAGACAGCTTATGCAAGTCGTCCACGTAATGATCTTTGATTTGTCCAATGATGAAAAAGGTTAGAAATAGAAACGCTGACACCACTGCAATGACCGGCACAACGTAATAGCGCATTTTTATGAGTTTCAACTGCATACGGCACCACCTGATCTAAACGTCTTCCTCATTGTCCCATATAAACTGCACACTAACAAGGACAAACATAAAAAAATCGACTAATTTCAGCCGATTTTTCGATGCAATATTTAAGCTTTGATTTTTTCTGCGACGCTTAGTAAACGACGAACCTGGTGTTCAACCGCTGGACGTACATCCTCAATCATTTTACCATCTTGACCGATCGTGACGCTGGTACCGTATGGGTTACCCCCCGCTAAACCAACAGACGCATCCGTATAACCTGGTGTTACGACAAGCGCACCCCAGTGATACATCGACGTATAGAGACTTAGGATTGTCGCTTCTTGACCACCATGTGGATTCTGTGCAGAAGACATCGCACTGACAACCTTATTGACCGTCTTGCCCGTAGCCCATAAGCCACCTTGAATGTCTAAGAATTGTTTGAATTGCGAAGGTACATTACCGAAACGGGTTGGGACTGAGAACAAGATCGCATCGGCCCAATCGAGATCATCCGAACTCGCAACTGGAATGTCTTTCGTTGCTTCTTGATTCGCCTTCCAAGGTGCTTGACCATCGATGACGGCTTGTGGTGCCAATTCCTGTACTTGACGTACGCGTACTTCTGCGCCTAACTTCAACGCTTCCGCTTCAGCCCATTTTGCAAGCTGTACATTGGAACCGTAGGTACTGTAATAGATGACTGATAATTTCAAACTCATGATTATTTCTCCTTGTTACTTTTAGTAAGTAATTCAAGCATACAGGAGAAAACACTTAAGCTCAATCAATATGCTCACTTTTTGTAAGAAAGAAAAAAGCAAGCCCTTTTCGACTTGCCTATAAATTCTTATCCGCAAAAGCTTGGATGGATTCAAGCGCCTGATTCAACTCGATGCCCATCGTCGTCAACTGATAACGATGATCATTGTGCTCAATCAAACCTTCTTTCTCGAGTTCTTTCAAACGCTCGGTTAAAACCTTATCACTGCAGGTTTCTAAACACCGCGCTACTTCCGTGAAGCGCATCGGTTGGTCCAAAAGACAACGTAAAATTAAGCCGTTCCAGCGTTTGCCGAGCCAACCAAAGACACGTTCATATTTAGGACAAAGCTTGTAGTCTACTTTCATATTGTAAGTATAGCACAATCGACTAAAAAGTGTACTGAGATGCACTAAGCAAGTTACATCCTAATCTTACATGTGAGCATCAGACAGGAATAAATTAGAATAATATGATAAATTAGCTCCAAGAGGTATCCACATGTTTCAAATCGCATTAGAACGCATCACCCACAAAAAAACAGTCCTACAGACTCTGATCTTCTTTACCATTTTCATGATCATCTATACATTGATTGATTCCAACAATCTCAGCTATGCTTTGATGGCTGAGCAATTCGGAATGGTTTTGGTTATTGTGAACATCAGCTTAAACATTCTGATGGCGAGCCTAAGTGCCTTGCTTCTAAGTTTAAGCACCATCATGGCTCAATTGAAGGGTAAAGAAAGCATGAGTTCAAATCTATCCTTCGTATCCGTCCTTTTTGGAGTTCTAACCTATGGTTGCACACCCTGTGTCATCGCTTTCTTCAGTTCAATTGGAATCGCATTCTCGGTCATCGCACTGCCCTTTGCGGGTCTACCTTATAAATTTATTTCGCTTGGATTGATTGTGATTGGTTTGATTTGGACGTATTATGAAATAGAACACGGAAAGTGTAAGGTCAAACAATGAAAAATGTACGTATCTTATCCGGTTTATCCTTATTGATTATGTTTGGAATGATCGCATTTGCTTTCTTAACCGGAGATTTTGCCGCAGAGGGATCCATATTAATGAGTATGGTTTGGGGCCAGATGAGTCTGGTGGATCTGTATGTCGCTTTCTTCTTGGTTTATCTTTGGATCTTCTATAAAGAAACCAAACCATTGCCAAGAATCATCTGGGCGATTCTATTGATCGTGACAGGCAGTTTAGCAACAGCCTTGTACATCTTCTTAGAAAGCTATCGCACAAATGACATTCCTTCCTTATTAACACAAAAACACTAAAAAAGCATGGTGAGAGTAGAATTCCGCTCATTATCCATGCTTTTTTTACTTGAATTTTACCGCTGTACCGTAAGCAATGACTTCGGCTGCAGACTGCATGAACGATGAACTTCCATAACGAATATTCACGATCGCATCTGCGTGCATTTCTTCCGCATTATCCACCATTCGTTTCGTGGCCATGGCGCGTGCTTCATTCAACATTTCCGTATAGCCGATGATTTCACCACCAACCAAGGTTTTCATGGCTGCCATAAAATCTGTCCCAACATTCTTTGATAAAACAATCGTTCCTTTAACCAAGCCTAAAGCTTCAAATTCTTTCCCAGGAATAGTGTCAATATTTAGCAGCAACATCCTCTTCTCCTTTTTCGATTTCATTCAATCGTTCACGTAAAGCTAATACAACCCCAATGATCACCGCGATCATCGGCAAGAAAAAGTACAAATAAAGTGGTAATGGAATCGGTTCTTCCGTTGATGCCCAGGTCATGAAGCCAACCACCATCAAAGCAAACAGCAAAATCCCAGTTGTGTTCAAAATAGGCCAAATTCGTTTATTCTTTTTACGCACATTTTACCGCACTGATAACTTGTTTATAAACCCACTTCAATAAAAAAAGGTAAGCGAACTTACCTTAATTCTCATCTTTCAAGATATACTGTATTGCCACACAACCAGGACCCCCTTGAGTGATCATAACCGGTGTCAACTCTAATAACTCAACTTCAATTTCATGGATACGATTCTTGATTCTTTCCATCGCCAATTGCGCAACTTCCAGATTCAAAGCATGGGAGATGTAGATCTTATGACGCATGCTCACACCATTCTGAAGCATACGTTCAATGATCGCATCCACCGCTTGGTTCCAAGTCCGGCCTTGACCAAACTTCTCCAAACGCTCACTGCCTTCAACCTGCATGACGATTGGTTTCAACTTCAAGAATCCCCCTAAGGTCGCGGCTAAACTTGTAATCCGTCCACCACGTTTCAAGAAATCAAAATCCACCGGCATCAAGAAACTCTGGCATTCTTTCAAACACGCTTCCATACGCGCAATGACTTCTTCTTTCGTCGAATGTTTAGCAATACGCGCTGCGAGTTCCACAAGATACTGTTGGGTACCCGCTAAGGTCTTTGAATTGAAAATCGTGATATCGGGGCGATCCAAAGATTGCAATACACCGACTGCGGAATCATAAGTCGCACTCAAACCCTTTGCCATCGTGATGTGCAACGCATCTTTCGTACGTTCATACACTTCCATCACATCCCCAATTGCAGGTTGTGAAGATGCAGGAATGGCATCTTTAATCATATCCACAAAATCCTTTGCACTGATTTCAAAATAGTCGCGGTAGCTCTTACCTTTGACTGCTACTTGTAAAGGCAGTAATTCTAAGCCAAGTTCTTTGGCCTTTTCTCGGCTCAATAAAGAACCTGTATCGGTGATAATGTTCATGGGATGTCCTCTTATGCCTGTATTTTAGCATAGATGGCATTAGAATACTTAAATGATACCAATTATGCTAAGATGATTTTGATGAAAAAACTTAGCTTAAATATCGATAAACTCAAACACGATCCCGAAGAAAACCTTGCTTATGGTTTGAACCAAGAATGGTATAAATCAAAGTGGCAACGTCTTTCAGGTTGCGGTCCTACTGCTGCGAGTACTTTGATTTATACGATGACATCTCAAAGTGATAATTTCAATCGCGAAGAAGCTTTAACACTGATGGATACGATGTGGAACTATGTCACACCCTCGCTTAAAGGGGTCTATAAACGATCCATGTTTACAGAAGGCTTACAGAAGTTTTTTGATGCGCACCAGCTTAAGGGTACGATTGAACACCTTGAAATTCCCAAAGAAAAAAGCCAACGACCCTCATTGAATGAAGTCATGGCTTTCATTGAAACAGCACTTGTTCATCAAGTCCCCATCGCTTTCTTAAATCTCGACAACGGTGAAGAAAAGAAACTGGACGAATGGCATTGGGTCATCATCAGTGGCTTAGACAGTTTAGATGATCATCCCGAAGTCTACGTCCACATCATCGATGACAACAAACTCTTCGCCATCGACATCGCGCTCTGGCTCAAATCGACCAAACGCGGTGGCGCCCTGGTTTATGCTTTGTTGGATTGAAACTTCTTCATTAAAACTTCTGGCTCAAAACTATGCAATAAGGCTTCATCCTCTGTGATGAGGCCTTTTTTCACGTATTCCAATAAGGTTTGATCCATACTGACCATGCCTTCACTTAAGGATGACGCAATGGAATTCTTCAACTGATGCGTCTTTCCTTCGCGGATCTGATTGCGTACGGCTTGTGAATTGGTCATGACTTCAAACACAGGAACCAATTCTTCATTCTTCAAGGAGATGAGTTGTTGGGAAATGACCGCTTCGAGAACCATCGAGAGTTGGACACGGATCTGTTGTTGCTGAGCGGCAGGAAACACATCAACCATGCGATCGATCGTATTTGCAGCCCCTAAGGTGTGTAAGGTCGTGAAGACGAGATGACCGGTTTCTGCAGCGGTAATCGCCAAGGAGATGGTCTCTAAATCACGCATTTCACTGATAAACAAGACATTCGGTGCTTGACGCAAAGCGGCTTTCAAAGCTGTTGTACTGGAGTCGCAATCACTGCCTACTTCACGTTGGGAAACCAAGCTTTTTTTGTGTTTGTGCAGGAATTCAATCGGATCTTCAATGGTCACGATGTGACCTGAACGTTCACGATTAATGATGTCCAAAAGAACCGCAAGTGTGGAGGATTTCCCTGCTCCAGCTGGACCACTGAAGATGACCAAGCCTTTTGTCAACTGGGCAAAGCGTGTGATTTCCTGGGGAATCTTCAAGTTTTCAGCCGTTGGAATCTCAAATTGAACCAAACGAATAACCGCCGCAAATGAGTTCCGTTGTTGGTAAACATTGACACGCAAACGTGCTTGATGCGCTAAGGAAAATGAAAAATCATCATCACCACGCTCTTCCAAACGAACCATCGATCGATTATGCGCCAAACGATACAATTCTTGAATATACATTGTGCAATCTTGGGAAGTCAGACTGTAATCATCGATGCGTTCCACAACGTTTTTGACCTTATAAGCCACCGGTGTCCCTGCTACGATGAATACGTCGGATGCTTTAGCGTCACATGCTTTTTGTATGATGTCTTGTATGTTCATACTAGCCTCCAAATACGGGATTCCCATTCTGGGAATAATCCTGATCGATTCCATTGACCAAGCGATGTTCCAAGACCTTAAGCTTTAGTCCCTCAGGCCCCTGTTTAATTTCAATGGTCATTTCTAAGCCTAAACTTATTGTGTTCATTTCTAGTTTAACACGCTGCTCCAATCGATTATAGTCCAAATTATGCAGCTTGATCCAATCAGCGATACGCATGCCAGAATCTAGGTCTTTTTGAAGCTCTTCCAGCTTCATCTGACCCTCATACAAGAGCGTATAACTTTCCGTGAGTACCACGTTTCCTCGCGCCATTGCTTTCGTCTCTTGACTGACATTGAGATACGCCAGACTCGCAAAACTTAATACCATTAAAATCACAAAAACCGTAAAAAGCGTTGGAACGCCAAAAAGGAAGAAACGTTTTTTCATGGTTGTCCTCCCGTCCAGATTGGCCAAGCCAGAAGGACTGTGTCTTCATGCATCAATCGAAGTTCTAGACCCCCTTCAATGGTAATGGATGTCAGTTGATAGATGCCTTGATCTACAACGTTACCCGACGCATCAAAGCTCGTATCAACTGTTACATTCTGTCCGTTTCGTAAATCTTCACTGATCATAAGCATGGTTTCTGTCATCTTATGCATCGCAATGTTTTCACGATGTTGCTTAAGTGCACTGTAAAAGAAACCAAAACTCAAGCTCAAGGCAATGATCAACAAACCCAAGCTTAATGCAATCTCCATGATCAATAATCGTTGACTCTGTTTCTTCATGAGCCCACCTCACTGATCAAGGTGAAGCGATACGATTTCGCATCCAAATTCTTATGTATCACATCAATGATGATTTGTTGACCTTCACTTCGAAACGATAATTGCGCAATCTCCGCAATGCGTTGTCCACTCTTCTCTAATATCTGGTTGGTCTCTGAAACCTGCTCGACCAAATAACCATCTTCAAGATAAAGCAAAGTATAGTAACCCGGATGATTGATCTGTAAACGATCTTCTTCCACAACCATTGCGCCTATGGCATCCGCTTGTTTGAATCGTTGATTGAAATACAAATGCAAAGTCCTCTCATTAAACATACGATTCGCTTCATCATGCATGCGATCAAAGGTAATGGCCGCTAAATACAGCATAAAAACCATTG
>CAYRIW010000001.1:38617-53767 GCA_964424595.1 uncultured Erysipelotrichaceae bacterium
TCATCATGCATGCGATCAAAGGTAATGGCCGCTAAATACAGCATAAAAACCATTGCCAGCGCAAAGATACTTAAGATGATCCAATGAATGATGGGAGTGATTTGACGCATCTATTCTCCTCGATCGAAAAGCGTGATATCCGGACGGATATTCGACGCAAAAGCTTTATACGAAACATAAACCAATTGTTCATCTAAAACCAAACCGTAATTTTCAACCAGATAATCGATTGAAGCTGGATAGAAGCCTTCTTGTGCATAACAAAGATTCAAACTTCTCTGAATCGCTTGTTCAAGCACTTCCAATTGTCGATCGCGCTGATTCAGCTGAAAACGTTGGGCAAAGAAAACACCTAAGCCCAAGACAAGAATCACGATGAACACATTCATGAACTTACGCATTTAGAACCCCAATACCTGCATCGCTTGCAGTAAAGGCAATAACAACGCTATCAAAACCGATCCAACACTGATGGCCAAGATCCCAATCGCAATCGGCTCCAGTGGACAGTGCCGATGGCGATAAAGTTCGCATCAATGTCCCAACCTCTTTGCTTAAAGCTGGTGTGGACATCGCATCCAAGTTGAACATCAATGGCAATCCCGTTGATATGAAAGGGATCGATATGGATATGGTTCTCCAGGCTATCGAAGATGGTTCCAGTGGTGAAATTGTAGATATCGACACCAAAGATGGGGATACCGTTAAAATCTTTATCGAATAAAAAAAGGACTTCGGTCCTTTTCTATTGAATGGCTTTCATATCTTCATGAACACGCATCAAATCTTGAATGATTTGAATGCTTTGTGGACATTGAGGTTCACAGGCTCCACAGGCTTGGCACACGTCTGCACGGGCATCCACTTCCAAATCCTTGAAGTAGCGACGTCGAGCTTGATCATCATTGCGATAGATCGCCCAATCGTTCCAGATTCTAAAGTTGCGGGGTATGTTCACACCATGTGGGCATGGCATGCAATATTCACAACCGGTACATCCATTCTTGGTTCTGGATTTGATGATCTCCGTTACTTTGTGCACCAAATCATGTTCCTCTTGGTTCAAGGCTTTGAAATTGGTGAAAGTATCAAGATTGTCCAAAACGTGGTCCATGGTGCTCATGCCACTCAAGATGACTTTGACATTCTTATGTGAGCCGACCCAACGGAGTGCCCATGAGGACAACGATTTCTTAGGATAATAGGCCTTGAAGAAACGTGCGATGTCTTCTGGAAGACTCGCAAGATTGCCGCCTTTGATGGGTTCCATAATGACCATCGGAATGCCTAATTTCTCCGCAAGGACATAGCCTTTATTCCCGGCTTGAATTTCAGTATCGACATAGTTGTATTGAATCTGACAGAAGTCCCAAGCACGCGCTGTGATGATCTTTTCAAAAACAGGGTACTCATCGTGGAACGAGAAACCAATGTATTTGATCTTGCCTTCTGCTCTCAGTTGATCAAGTACATCCAAGACCCCTTGTTCGACCAAGGCATCCCATCGTGCTTCATCCAAAGCGTGCAAGAGATAGAAATCCACATAGTCCACTTGAAGTTTGGAGAGTTGTTCCTCAAAGATCGGTAAGACTTCATCTTTATGATTGATCTTCCAAACGGGTAGTTTTGTGGCTAAAAAGAATTGATTGCGCTGATATTTCTTAAGCACCTTGCCAACAAACGCTTCACTCTCACCCCCATGATAAGGGTAAGCCGTATCAATATAATTGACGCCAGATGCGATGGCTTTATCCAACATCGCCTCAGCCTGTTTCTCATCGATTTTGCCATTTTCTAAGGTTGGAAATCGCATGCATCCAAAACCCAATAGCGAGGTCTGGATGCCTAATTTTTCAAATGTTCTTGTCTTCATGTTCGCCTCCCGATTATAATGATGAAATGATAAACAAAATCCAAGAAACCATTCAAGAAGGGTTGAACCTCCTTACAACGGAGCATTATTCCTGTGTTGCTTACTGCACACACGCTTTGTATACTTCGAAAGCCATGGGCATTCGACCTTTGATTCAACCCCTCAACGAAGATCCCTATTTCTTTAAGGATGCGATCGTGATTGATAAGGTCATTGGTAAATCCGCTGCCTTGCTCTTGATTTATGGCCAAGCTCAAGCCATCCATGCTCAAATCATAAGTGAACATGCACTCAATAGTTTAAAGACCTCCAAGATCCAAGTCAGTTATGACGTCTTGGTGCCTTACATCCAAAACAACGATCGCACGGGAATGTGTCCCATGGAAGCCACTGTCTTAAACATTGATGATCCTAATGAAGGGCTCCTTGCATTAAGGGCTAAAATTCAAGAACTTATGGCGTTAAAAACATCACAATGATGTTTTTTTATGATTCTTTTTCTGGGAACACAATCCAGCAGATCAGGTAGGCCAAGAAGCCTGAGCCCCATCCTAAGATGGTCACAAGGAATAGGATACGAATGATGGTCACATCGATTTTAAAATGTTCGGATAGACCGGAGCAGACGCCACCAACGATGGCCCCATCTTTGGAACGATAGAGTGAGAATTTTGGATCTTTATATGCCATGATTTCCTCCTGTACTTTTACTGTCCTTATCGTAACACTTCTCGCTGGCTAAAGTAATCACGTTTTAATATTTGGTACGATATTTCCGCATAAATTTTGACGGTCTCGTTGATTTGCTTAACTTCTTCATCACTTAAACGATTATTCGTATCATAAGGATTGAATTGATGTTTGTACACATTGTAAAATCCGATATCATTATTCCAGGTCAAAGAGGGATACATGACCAAGGCTTTTTGATTCTCATCAAAGATATCCACACCAAAGGCCAGGCGCGGATCATAATCCAAATCAAAGAGATTGGCCACTGTGGGCAAGATGTCAAAACTGGACATCGTCTTTGAGATGACTTCTCCTTTGGTTTCACTGTGGTATAGAATCATCGGCAGACGATTGATGTCATAGCCGATGTTGCGATCACCCATTGGATTACTGTAGTCCAATAAATCTTGACGTTCGGTTTTAAGAGGGAAATGATCCCCAAACAGCATCAACACCGTATCCTCAAGTTGACCCGATGATTCGAGTAATTCCAAGAGTCTTGCCATGGCTTTATCCACCTCCATGGCTTTCGAGATGTAGCGCTTGATGTTCATAGGGATGTCTGGATGCACCGAGTTGATTTCATCAAGGTATCGATTGCCTAAAGTGGAATCTTCATCATAAGGGAAATGTGTGCTCGAGGTAATGATGAAACTGAAATACGGTTCTCTTTGTCCAAAGATCGCAAAGGCTTCATCCATCAGATTCACATCACTTGGCCAGCCTTTAAGGATTGGAATATCCAATTCTTCACGATTGTAGAAGTGTTCACTTCCAAACAATTGATGCATGGTGGTGCGATCATAAAACTTATCGGTATAGTTGTGATAAGACGTACTCACATAGTTCTTTTGATTGAATAAAGTAAACAAGGTTTGCGGAAATGCGTTATCCAAGTACGTATTCATGGAACAGATTCCCGAGCGCGGAACCAATGAAGTCAAGGCAATGAACTCACTTTCACCCGTCGCACAGGAATACTGTGGGGCATAGTAATGGTCAAAGAAATAAGCTTCTTGCGTCATCATGAATAAAGTTGGTGTGAGTTGCTCATCAATCGCCATCCAATCAAAGGCTTCAATCATGATCAAAATCATGTTTTTATCTTTAAATAAGCCCGTCATCGCATGCTTATCTGGAATGGGTCTACTTAAGAGATACTCATCAATCTGTTTCATCACAACCGATGTCTCATCCGCCATGCTTGCGATCCATGCGCTGTCATCGATATTGCGCGCAAAGTCTGGAACACTGATAACAGCTTCGTTGATCGGTTCTGGTAGTATGATGACTTCTTCTTTGATTGGTTTGAACAAAGCAAGCGTATCCACCATGACAAAGGTGGATAAACCCAATTGATTGAGACTCATGTCCACACTAAAGGGATTCGCATACAACTCATAAGCTGTATACGCATCTTCTTCTTGTTTGAATTGATAGAGGCTTAAGCGTCCAACAAAATGGGAAGCGATGGCCACACTTAGTAGAACCAAAAAGACCTTCGCTTTCATGGTTTCGAATCTTATCTTATAAACAAGAAAGATAAAACCGATGGTCGGCAGAAAAATCAGTAGATTCTTCAGCTTCAAATAACCTGTGAAATCAGCTGCGTAATCCTGAACACGATCAAACATGGAAATAAGCAGCGATAAGGAATAGTTCGCATTCATGTAGAGATGATAACTCACTTGGGTGAAGCCATAGAAGGATAACACCAATAGAAAGACGATCAGCGTAAACTTACGAATTTTTCCCGGTAAAAGATACGCACATAAAAAAAGCAAACTGGCCAAGCTAAAACTTAACGCCAGAATGCGCAAACTTTGAACTTGAACCAAATTAAAACCGTTCAAAGCATGAAAGAAGAAATCTATCATGACGAAGGCTAAACTAAAGGATGCGAATATGCGAACTTCACTTTTCATCATCTATTTCTGATTGTAAGTTAGAGTGAGGGATAAACTTGTCGGATAGTCTTCATAAGTGGTACTGGTTCCAATATCCAGTGTAAAGGTATGATCATCCAAACCACCAAAAGCTGTATACGTACTCGCTGTTTCGGTAACCATCAAATCAGAGGCATCTTTGATTAGATCCTTATAATAGGCAATCAATACACTGGGATCTTCTTCATAATAAGCCACAATCGTATAGGACTTATTCACAGACATGGCAACTTCCACGAAGCCACCTGGATAAACCGGTAGAACTTCAGAAGGATAATCCGATGGAAGATCAAGCGAAACGAGGACTTCTTCATTATCGTCCGGTTCAACTTCATCCACTGGATCGGCTTCTTTTGCACAGGCACTCAAACCCATGCCAAGGACGATCACTAAGATCCAAATTAGACGTTTAATCATGTACTGCTCCTTTCCGCTTAAATAGCACTCTTATAGCTTCATCATAGTCTTGTTTAGTGTGATATGCAAGTTTGAGCGTGGTAGAATAAGGTCATGCGAATCTACTATCCACGAATTGATAAAGCACGATGGTTGCTGGCTTATCTCATCTTGATCATTCATTTCAGACCCCTTGCCGGCTTTGATCCAACGCTTGATTTTGCGTCGGCCCAAGTCGTTGCGCGGATCGCGGTTCCCTTTTATTTCATGGCAACGGGTTTCTTCATGGATTATGATCAAAAAGATAAGGTAAAGGCTTGGTTGAAAAACATTCTCAAGCTTACACTGATCTGGTCTTTGATCTATCTCCCCTTCCGACTACAAGCCTATTTCTCTAGTCAAGCCAACATTTTAATGGATATCGTCCATCTTGGTGTCCATGTGCATCTTTGGTATCTTCCGGCAAGCATCTTTGCCGTATTGGTGTTAGGTTTCCTCATCAAACACATCAAACTTAGAACCATCCTCATAATCGGCTTTCTGCTCTATGTCATTGGTTTGTTTGGAGATGCGTATTACGGCTTCAGTTCATTTCTTGGAATTGAGACTTTCGTAGATGATTATCTCAATGTTTTCGAGACTACACGCAACGGCTTATTCTTTGGTTTTTTCTTCGTAAGTCTCGGCTATTCCTTTAAGACCTCTGCTTTAAACATCAAAGCGATCTACAAACTCATTGGCTTTATCATTGGATTCATCTTGATGTTTGTGGAGATGTTAAGCTTGGAACGTGAGGGTATCCCAATTGAATACAACATGTATCTTTCCATCATACCGACGGTCTATTTTCTCTTCAGTCTATGCATGGAGAAATCAAGCACAGAAAAACCCAAATCGTATAAGGACTTGGGCTCGTTCATTTACTTCTCACATTTCATCGTGTTGTATCTAAGTATTGGTTTGTTCATGCTCTTCAAATTGGAATAGATCTTCTATAATAATCTCTTCCGTTTCTTCTATGTGGCGATTGTAAGTACTTTGTTAGGGATACGATTTCAGAAACGTAAACTAAAGCGACTTCATCAAAGCACATAAGCGTGCATAAGAACTGGCCATCAGAGCGATGTTATCGGCGAGACGATCCTCAATCGCTACTGTTGTGTAATCAATCTCATTAAGATGGGGTGATTGTAAGAAATCACTCTTTTTTAATGCATCGATTATGTCCTTAAAGAACTTGTCTTCCGCAAGCGACATAATATGCATCTGATCTTCTTGCAGGTATAAATTGTCGTAGCTAAGATGAACCATGAGTTTGAATTCAAGAATGGCTTTGAGATAGATGCCAATCCGTTCGCGTTCATGTTTGGGATGAATGAACAAACGTTCTGATTGAATGGCCTCCAAGTTGGATCGCACCATATCGATGTCATTGAAGACACCTGTCATTACACCCTGCATTTGATCAGAATTCAAGTTCTGATTGAGACGTGCATAACTTTGTTCAAAGGCAAGGATGCTTGTTCGTTTGACGTATTCCAAGCGTTTGCGTCCAATCTTTTGATAATAAAGTATGGAAAACAGATAGTTGAACACCAAAGCAATCAAGACCCCTAAACCCAAGGCAATGATTCGCAATCTAAAGGTCAACCAAACACTGGGCAAACCTTGGGCATTGCTTTGTAAGAATTGGCTCATATAGATGCTGGTAAAAATCGCAACAGGCGATACCATTCGGTAATCAATCTTCAAGGCGATGTATAGGGTGAACCCGATGCCTAAAGCCACCATAATGAAGCTGATTTGATAATCAAACAAGACAATCAATAAACCTGTCGTCAATGCACCTAAACTGGATGCCAAGAGTTGATTGACGCCCCCTTTGAAGGCATTCACATTGATGGGCTCCAAATTATACATGACCCCCAATAAGACCGAAATCATATCCAAACGCGTGATTGAAAAGGCATTGCCTAAAACGAAACCCACACTGATCGCAACCATGGCTTTGAAAATATACAACCAAGAATCCAATAAGACCGCTTCTTTCTTAAGTCCGAATAATGCAAGATATTTCATACACTTTCCTCATTTTGATAACTTAAACGTTTATAAAACAGATTGATCTGTGCTTTCTTAGCTTGCGAGGCATGGAAACGTCGATCCAGATGATAGCTTTTTCCATCTTTGATGAAATTGGCCCCGGTTTGCTTGAAGGTGAAATTGATCCCCTTCTCCATCGCTTGATCACGTAGATCCAAGACCCAAACATAGTCACATGGACGTGCTTCAGGTCCACTCTCACCCCCCACCACAAGTTCTTCAATAGAGTCGAGATACTTGCGCACATCCACCTTCTCCAATAAAGGTTCAAGAAGAATGCACTTGTGTTGAATCGGCAAGCGTATATAAATTGGGAGTCTTAAATCCGCCTGACGTTGATTTTCGATCGTCACCGCAATCGTCACATTGGGATAGCCGTCCCCCCAATCCTCTGGTAAAGAGACATGGAAACGATCGATGCGTTTGGTGGTCAGAAAGAAATGACAGTCACTTCTTTCCTTCATCATTTGATACACTTCTTTACGCCATTCATCCGCTTCCTCTAGAAAGAAATCAGAAGTGAAGCAGGTGAAAATCGTGGTGTTCGAAGGGATCTTATACTTCCCTGTTCGATCCTTTTGAATGGGCAGCTTAAAACTGCTTGTTTTATGCACCTCATTGGGGTTACGGTTATAACGTTCATCCCCACGAAACATATAACAATGCACACAGCCTTCACTGATTTTATGACAGCCATGCCAAGGATTATAACTCATATTCCTAGTATACAACAAAACCGGTTTTCACCGGTTCTGGAGTTGATCAAAGAGATAATCTTCAAGTTCTTTTAGACGATCGATGTCCATGGCAGGGACACCTTCTAATGGGTACTTGATTTCAAGTTTCGAGTACTTCGTCACCCCTAAGGTGTGATACGGAAGCAGTTCAATCTTCTCGGTATAACGTAGACTGTGGATCTTTTCAGCGAGCTGATCCATCTGTTCCTTGGTGTCATTAAAACCCGGTACGACCACTTGGCGTATCCAAAGCGGAACTTGATGTTCTTGCGCTAAGGCTAAGAAATCATCGGTTACCGCCATGTCTTGGCCGGTGATCTTACGATACAAATTCGGTTCAGCCGCTTTGATGTCATACAGAATCAAATCCGTATGTTTCAGTATTTCTGGCAAATAAGGGGAGCGACTGTAGCCCGATGTATCGAGACAGGTATGAATGCCCTCTTCCTTCAAACGTTTGAAGGCTTCGGCAATGAATTCAGCTTGCATAAGTGGTTCACCCCCACTGAAGGTCACACCACCCAATTCACCATAATAAGGCTTGTAGCGTTTGACCAAAGTGACGAGTTTCTCCACATCCATGGTGAGCCCCTTACCACTTTGCCAGGTTTCTGGATTGTGACAATAGAGACAGCGGAGTGGACAGCCCGCAAGAAAGAAGAGCGTGCGGATACCTGGACCATCCACAGTCGCAAAGGTTTCGACTTTTTGAATGAAAGCTGTTTTAGATGGATTCATGGAAAGTCCTCTTTAGGACTTCAAGTTGTTGGGCTTTGGTCAAACGATTGAAATGCACGGCATAACCCGAGACACGAATCGTGAGGTTTGGATACAATTCCGGATGATCCATCGCCTTCATCAAGACTTCGCGTGAATACACATTGACATTCAAATGGTGCGCGTTTTGACCAAAGTAACCATCCAAGATATGAACGGTGTTTTCAACTTGTTCATCTTTGGATTTACCTAAAGTCTCCGGCAAGATGGAGAAGGTATTGGAGACGCCATCCTGACATACATCATCATAAGGAATCTTAGCAACGGAGTTCAAGGAAGCTAAAGCACCGGAGTTATCACGTCCATGCATTGGATTTGCGCCAGGAGCGAAGGCTTCACCTTTCATACGACCATCCGGTGTGGAGCCGGTCTTCAAACCATAGACCACATTGGATGTGATGGTTAAGATCGACAAGGTATGTTTCGCATCACGGTAAAGTGGATGCGCCTTTAGTTTATCTGCGAACTTCTTAACGATATCAACCGCAATCAAATCGACACGGTCATCATCATTCCCGAATTTAGGGAAATCACCGGTGATTTCGAAATCAACCGCGATGCCATGTTCATTGCGAATCGGTTTGACTTGGGCGTATTTGATCGCACTCAAGCTATCCGCCACAACCGAAAGACCCGCCGCACCGAAAGCCATCAAACGACCAATATGCGTATCATGCAAAGCCATCATGGATTTCTCGTATGCATATTTATCGTGCATGTAGTGAATGATGTTCATGGTGTCGACGTACAATTTAGCCGTCTTGTCCATCATTAAATCAAACAATTCCATGACCTTGTCATAATCCAAGACTTCCGCATCATAATTTGGAATACCCTCGATGACAAGTTCATTGTAATTCTCATCCCGTCCGCCATTGATCGCATAAAGCAAGGCCTTGGCTAAGTTGGTACGCGCCCCAAAGTATTGCATCTGCTTACCAATCTGCATCGCCGATACGCAGCACGCAATCGCATAGTCCGTTTTATACAACGGCGACATCAAGTCATCATTTTCATATTGAATCGCACCGGTGTCGATCGACATCTTGGCGCAATATTTCTTAAAGTTCAAAGGTAAAGTATCCGCCCATAAAACCGTCATATTAGGCTCAGGTGCAGGACCTAAGTTGGTCAAACTATGCAAGTATCTAAACGATGTCTTCGTAACCAAAGGTTTGCCGTTGCTGGAGACCCCCCCGATGGATTCGGTAACCCAGGTTGGATCACCCGCAAAGAGCTCATCGTATTCTGGTGAACGCAAATGACGTACCAAACGAAGCTTGATGATGAATTGATCGATCAATTCTTGAGCATAGACTTCATCAATCTTACCGGCTTCAAGATCGCGTTCAAGGTAGATATCCAAGAAGGTCGATGTACGACCTAAAGACATCGCAGCCCCATTGTTTTCTTTAACGGCAGCTAGGTAGGCGAAATACAACCATTGAACGGCTTCCTGTGCTGTTTCAGCCGCTTGACTGATATCAAAGCCATATTGTGCGGCCATCTTCTTGATATCATTCAAGGCCTTAATCTGATCACTGACTTCTTCACGCAAACGAATGTTTTCTTCATTGATGACGGTGATGGCGTTCAGGTCTTGTTTCTTCTCTTCAATCAAGAAATCTATCCCATATAAAGCCACTCTACGATAATCCCCAATGATACGTCCACGACCATAGGCATCCGGTAGACCTGTCAATAATCCTGTGTGTCGTGCCTTCTTCATGTCTTTGGTATACGCATCAAAGACGCCTTGATTGTGGGTCTTACCATAATCATTGAAGAAGGTTTCAAATTCTGGTTTCATCTTGCGTCCATAACCTTCAACGATTTTGGAAGCAAGTTTGATGCCCCCATAAGGGTTGATGATACGCTTCAAAGGCGCATCGGTTTGAAGACCAACGATGGATTCATGTTCACGTAGAATATAGCCGGGTTTGAAGTTGTTGATACCAGAAATGGCATCCATTTCAATGTCTAAAACCCCAAGCTTACGCTCTTCAGTTAGGAGTTCTTCACAGCGCTCCCAGACCTTACGTGTATTATTTGAAATGGGAGCCAAGAACTGATCGTCCCCATCGTAGTACGTAAAATTCAAACGGATGAAATCTTCCACATCCACAACTTTTTGCCAAATTCCAGATTCAAATCCTTGCCAAGCTTTAGTCATTTGGTGTCTCCTTTAGTGTTTACGCTTCTACTATAACACAGTGATGTATATCACATTATAAAGATTATTCATATTCCTCAAATGTAAGCGCTTCGTATGCAAAATAATTTAAACTGTGCATTTAGAGCAGCTTTGATTTATCTTTTTATGCACAATTTTCACAAATGAAAAGACTTCTCATTGGTTGAGAAGTCCATCTTGTTTATCCTCTTGAAGGGTGCGATTCAGTGCTGAGACATGAAGCTCATTGTGCTCACATGCGTCATGTTCTAACTGAAGTGGCAGGTTTGGTGGATTGATGAAAATACAGTGTTCTTCTAGAGTCTCATTATCTTCAAATAACAGATGCATGCATTTATTATTCGGACAAAGATCTCCTTTTAATACCGTTATCCCACTTAAGCTTGTCTGCTCGATCATGTCAATTGCGGCATATTCATACATTGTCATTTGATCCATGAAGAACAACATGAACGCCATTATGAAAACTCCAATCGGGATCAGCAGCAATAATGTTGGAAAGATTCCTTTGAGTACGGTATGACGCATGGACACCTGTTACTTGTATTGTACAACATGAATACATGTTTCACTCACTTATGACATAAATTCATGTGTAAACAGTATCGAATTGTGTAGTTTTTGTACTCTAATGCAATAACGATTAAGCTTAAATAAGGTTTGCATTCTAATACAAATACTTATATTCTCAGCTCGAAATAAAGATCAGAACCCTTGTTCTGATCTAAAGAAAAAGCACCGAAGTGCTTTTAGATTGCCATTAAGACAAAGTTGATAACGAACAATAAGGATGCGACACCCATGATTGGATGGATTTCCTTAGCCTTACCTGTAACAACTTTGATTAAAGTGTAAGCGATGAACGCAAAACCGATGCCGTAAGAAATGTTATAGAAGAACGCCATGAAACTTGCCGCAAAGAATGCTGGAACCGCTTCTGCAAAATCAGACCAGTTGATGTCAGCAAATGCGCCAGCCATCAAGACCCCAACGATAACCAAGATTGGACCGGTTGCCGAAGCAGGAACCAAACCAACGAATGGTGCGAACACGATGGAAACCAAGAACAAGACCGCAACGGTTACAGCGGTTAGACCGGTACGACCACCTTCTTCGATGCCCGCCGCAGATTCAACATAGGTGGTTGTATTCGAAGTACCTAAGAATGCCCCAACTGAAGTTGCGATGGCATCCGCAAACAAAGCTTTATCCATACGACTGGAGAAACCCTTACCGTTTTCCAAAGCTTTTTCATCTTCTTCAGAGAAGATACCGGAACGACGGCCTGTACCAATGAAAGTTCCAATGGTATCAAAGGTATCGGATAAACTGAATGCGAAGATTGTCGTTAAGACAACAGGGAGACGTGAAGCATCTGCGAATAAAGAAGGAATCCCTTCCGTGACACCCTTACCAAAGAGTTCACCCAAAGCTGCAAACGCAGAACCGATGGCACCCATATCAACACTTGCGGCGCTGAGATTGACGACACCCAACGGGATACCAATCAAGGTGGTGAGAACGATTGCGATCAACATTGCACCTTTGACTTTTTTAGCCAAGAGGACAATGGAGATGACCAAACCAATGATGAAGAGCACTTGTGAAGGTGTCTTGAACGCTAAGAGTTCGGTGTAACCTGTGCCAAATTCGCTGAATGGAGACAACAACAACATCTTGGCATCATTGAAACCAATGAATGCAATGAAGAGACCAATACCACCACCAATCGCATGTTGTAAAGAGAGTGGAATGGATTTAACGATGTGTTTACGAATCCGTGTGACGGTGATCAGAATATTGATGACACCACAAATGAAAACCATACCTAAGGCTTCAAAAGGGCTGAAACCTAAACCAAAAACTACGACGAATGTGAAGAAGGCATTCAAGCCCATTCCTGGGGCAAGGGCGTACGGCACGTTCGCAAATAGACCCATGACCAAGGTCCCAATCGCGGATGCGAAGATGGTGGCCAAGAACAAAGCGCCACGATCGAGTCCGGTATTCGCCAAAATACTTGGATTGACAATCAGAATGTACGCCATCGTGAAGAAGGTAGTGAACCCTGCGACGATTTCGGTGCGGACATTGGTGCCATAATGCTTAAGTTTGAAAAACTTTTCCATAATTCTCCTCTTTTTTTCTTTCTGTATTCCCCTTTAACAAACAAAAAAAGTCGGGAGAAACCGACTCAATCTTTACGCGATTGATCGCCTCACCACAGTAGTCGGATGTTTACGGTATCCGGTAGAGACTGCCTCACCATATCTGAGACATTATATTGCTGGCTAAATTTTGAATACTAAAGAAGTATAAATAAAATTGGCCCTAAAGTCAATTTGTTTTCAGTATTTCATAAAATCAAGTGTTGATGTGGCTTAAAATCGTTTGAATTCGATCCTCATGGCGTAGAATCGGCTTCTTTCCTGCTTCTGTTTTCTCAATCATGGAGACCATCATCTTATGTCCAAAATTGAGTTTGGACTTATCAATCGCTCCACCTAGATTTTGGATCATCGAGGCATGTTCGAGCAGTTCGATGGGGAAATTATTCTTCAGATGATTTTCATACTCATGTTCAAAGGCACAGCACAGATAGATGACCAAGCGTTTGCTTAATAACAGGTCATGATTGGATTTTATGAATTCTTTCATCGACTTATGAACCTGACCAACATAGATTGAAGAGCCCAATACAATCGTATCCGCATCCTTTAAATCAAGCTTCTGCTTAACATTGAGATTGACACATTGAACATCCCCTACAAGACCTGAAGTGATTTGTTCCGCCATCTCTTTCGCATAACCATAACCCGAAGCATAGAGTACCACCGTTTTCATCATTTTCACTCCAAGGCATTTTCAATGGCCTTTAAGTAAGCATGGCTGGTTATGGTTGCGCCAGTCTCAATATCCACATCCAGTGGATGACGCGATCAAATAGAGCTTTCGTGACTTCATCCATTTTAAACATCACATCCTCAACGACATCTAATGCGATGATCTTATGATCCTTAACAGTAAGCTTGATTTCATTGGTCCATCGTGTCAAATCAAAGCTTCCAATATAGTCCCCATCCTCAAGATTGGATTGATCTACCGCATTGATTTGGATGGCTTTGGCATCTTCCATGCCGTTGGTGAAAATAAACATCATCGAGTGACACTGATGAGTAAGACGGCGAGTAGGATGAGACTGACTTTCACGAGCTTTTTCATTTTTCCCCCATGGACTCCAGATTTCGTTCCAGTTTTTCAAACACCTTGCGTACAACGTTCAACTCTTCTTCGGTGACACATTCGTAAAGATCACTTAAGAACTTCTGAGCATCGCCATCGCTTTGAGCCCAAAATGCCGGACTGGAAGCACTGAGTCGAACACGTGTCACACGGGCATCTTTAGGGTCTTTGTATAGGTTCATCAAATCCTTTTGCTCTAGTTTCAATGCGACTTGTTTGACGTTTTGGTGGGATGAGCCACTCACCTTTGCAAGTTCCTTAAGACTTGGATCTTCATCAAACAGAGAAGCCACACAGATGGATAGGAACCATTGCTTAGAGCTTACGCCAAACTTACTCAGTGCTCTTTCCATGAGGGTATCCACACGATTCGCAAGGATGAATAAACTACCAAAGATATAGAGATGATTTGGTATTTGGTCTATTTTACGCATAAATCTCCTATAGGTAATACATTACCTATTATTCTGTGTCAACACTCTTTTCACAAAAAGTTTATAATGAATAAAGAGGTATTCTATGATCCATCAAATCACACCCAATATTTATGTATCGGATAACGAAGAACTGAATGACCGTCCACGGCTTGGCTACATTAAGGGCTCAAGATACGCGATTATGATTGATGCGGGGAACTCACCTGCCCATGCGCAAATGTTTCTTGATGAGCTTGAAAAAATGGATTTGAAGGATCCTGATTTTGTCGTCTTGACGCATTGGCATTGGGACCATGTCTATGGCCTATGCCATCTGGATATCCCTTCGATCTGCAGTGCCAAGACCCAAGCCAAGTTGATGGAGATGGCGAAGTGGCAATGGGACCCCATCTCCATGCAAGCACGTTTGATCAGTGGTGAGGATATCGAATTCTGTGATAGCTGTATCAAAGTAGAATATGAAGATCCTAAAGAAATCCAGGTTAAAACAGCCGACATCATCTTTGATAAATTCCTGAATATAGACTTAGGGGATTTGAATTGCCTGATCTTGCGTTTGGATAATGATCATGCGGAAGACAGTTCCATCGTATTCATTCCTGAAGAGAAGGTGATTTTCTTGGGTGATATCACATCACCGAATTATCATGATGGACCTGAGCATTATACTCTAGACGGCATTACTCGATTGATGGCAGCTCTAAATGAATTG
>CAYRIW010000001.1:53867-122334 GCA_964424595.1 uncultured Erysipelotrichaceae bacterium
TCAATGTTCAAATTCTTCCCTTGTGCGCAACGTCTTAAACAATTCTGCGTTCTGAGCTCAAACATTCCATCTTTACTCACACCACCGACTTTACAGCCCAAAAGCTGTTCGATCTCCGTGATGAATTTGGCTGCACCCTTATCTGTGCAACGCTGTCCACTGCAGACCAATAAAGTATGGGGACCCCCTTCTTCCAAAAGAGCAGGTAAACGTTTTATGATGGATACAATGATCTTTGAACTGGTTTGAAAATGTTTCTCCAAGAGTGGATAACTGATACGAGGTACGAACCCATACTTCTGTTGTAAGTCCTTTAGACACGACATCAATTCAATCTGCCCCGGTGCTCCAAAGTAATCGTCATAACGCTCAATGATTTCCAATAATTCAGGTGTTTCGATATTCTTCATGATTTCATTATAAAAAAAAACGTCTCTGTGTGGGAGACGTTTTAACTTATTCGGTTACTGAGATGACGACTGGGTAGTAGCTTTCTTCAATGAAGGCTTTGACTTCAGTGGATTTCAATGCGTCTACCAAGACTTTAGTTTTTTCACTGTCGACTTGATCTTCATGAACTGCCAAGATATTCGCATACTTGAGAGCTGCCGCAGAATCTTTATCTTCCGTGGTCAAGACGGTTTCAGTAATGCCTGCTTCGAGAGCGTAGTTGCCATTGATGACCGCCAAATCGACATCCGGTAGCGAACGCGCCAGTTGTGCGGCTTCAAGTTCAACGATAACCAAATTCTTTGGATTGGAAGTGATATCTAGGATCGTTGCGGTTTCAGCTTTAGCAGGATCGATGGTAATCAAACCTAGAGCTTGAAGTAGATTCAAAGCACGTGCTTCGTTTGTCGCATCATTGGGGACGGCGATTTGTGCGCCATCAGGAAGTGCCTCAACACTCGCGGATTTACCAGGATAGAGACCGAGTGGTTCAAAGTGGACAGCCAATACGGAAGCGATCTTCGTACCGTTTTCGGCATTGAAGTCCGTCAAATAAGGAACATGTTGGAAGTAGTTCGCATCCAATTCGCCTTCATTTAGGTTTGTATTCGGAAGAACATAATCTGTGAATTCAATGATTTCCAGGGTATAGCCTTGTGCTTCAACCAAAGGTTTGATGACTTCTAAAATTTCCGCATGCGGGGTAATGGATGCACCGACTTTGATGACTTTGTCATTTTTAGCGGTAGTACAACCTGTTAGGGTAAGAATTAAAGCTAAGAGTAATAAAGATGTTTTGATAAGTTTTTTCATGTGTGCTCCTATTTATTGCGTTTATCAATGTGTTTAACAATTAAACCAATGCTGGTTTGAATGACTTCAACTAAAACAATCAAGATGATCAAGGCATAATACATGATGGTGTAGTTGTAGCGGTAATAACCATAACGTATGGCGATATCACCGAGTCCACCGCCACCCATCAGACCTGCCATGGCCGAGTAACCGACCAACATGATCATGGTGATGGATAAGCCTTGAACCAATTGCGGTAAGGCTTCTCTAAGCAAGACTTTGGTTACGATCTGGAGTTTGGACGCGCCCATCGTGATGACGGATTCGATCATATCGGGATCGACTTCCAATAAAGCGGATTCCACCAGTCTTGCGACAAAGGGAATGGCTCCGACACTGAGAGAGAAGATGGTTGCTTTGATGCCAAGGCTGGTGCCTACGACGAATCTGGATAAGGGCATCAGTGCCACAACCAAGATATAGAACGGGATGCTTCGAAAGATATTGATGACGCGATTCAAGCCGAGGGATAGAACTGGTTTTGGGTAAAGTCCATTCTTACCTGTGAGTGTGACCAAGACACCAAGGGGGAATCCGAAGAGATAAGCAATAAAGCTCGATCCCAAGATGATCCACAGGGTATCCACAAAACCTACACTCAAGAGATCATAGAGTTGTGCTGCATTCATGCTTGTTCCTCCAATCCCAAGAGTAGACGTGTGGTTTTGTGTTTTGGATGTTTGAACACATCTTCGACACTGCCTTCTTCGATGAACTTGCCATCTTCGATGACCACAACCTTCTCACAAACGCGTTCCACCACATTCAATTCATGGGTGATGATGAGAATCGTCGCTTGTGTCTTCGCATGGATCTCATTGAGCAAAGTCAAGAGTGCGCGTGTCGTAATGGCATCCAAAGCACTGGTCGGCTCATCCAATAAGAGAAGGTCTGGTTCTGTTGCCAATGCACGGGCAATGGCGACTCGTTGTTTCTGACCACCCGAGAGTTGTGAAGGATAAGACCCCTCTTTACCCTGTAATCCAACCAATTCGATCAAGCGCTTGATACGCTCATCGTAGTTTTGTTTAGTTTCACCTTTAAGGGTTAAGGGAAAGGCGATGTTTTCATAGACATTGCGTTGTTTCAAGAGTTGGTTCCCCTGAAAGACAACGCCGATTTTTTGTCGGTAATCACGCATTCGATCATCTCTCGCTTCAAGCAAGTTCAAGCCATCAATCGTGATGGCACCTTCATCTGGTTTCTCCAACAAACTCAAACAGCGTAAGAGTGTTGTTTTACCAGCACCGCTCATCCCGATGATTCCGACCATCTCACCTGCTTCTAAGCGCAGGCTGACATTGTCCAGAGCCAAGAGTGATCCATTTGCGGTTTTAAAGGTTTTACTGAGTCCTTTAATTTCGATCATTGTTTCCTCCTATATAAGTAAATATATAAAAGCCCCCATCCGAAGGACGAGGGCTTACCCGTGTTACCACCTTTGTTTGTTTATAAATCACTTTATAAACCTTATCAAGTACGCCAGTGACTGGTTCATACTCTAGCGCTTTAACGGGCGCACACGTCATAGCCTAAGGTTGCCCCTCGGTATGATGCTCCAAGACCATGTTCAATCCAACCCATCTTACCTCTTACAGCACTTCGAGGCTCTCTAGAAAGACTTTGTAGATTTACTCTTCTTATCTTCGCATTTCTGTATGAATTCTATCAAGCATAAAATGTCTTGTCAATCATTTCTTACATTTTGTTTATGAAAACTTTTCGGAAGGATTTGATTTGTCTTTACCCAGCATTTCAGTGAAAATCTTCACAAGATAGGGGTCGAATTGACGTCCACTGTGCTTCTGCAACTCACTCATTGCTGCGTCCACAGTCAAACCTTTGCGATACGCACGATCCGAGGTCATCGCATCGTAGGCATCCGCAATCGAGATGATGCGGGCATAAATCGGAATCTCGGTTTCTTTCAAACCCTTGGGATAACCCTTGCCATCCCAACGTTCATGGTGGGCGAGAATGTAATTCGCAATCTCTGAGAATTCATTTGCCGCACTCAAGATCTTATACCCCGATTCCGCGTGTTTCTGGATGAGCATGAATTCATTGTCATCCAACTTTCCGGGTTTATCCAAGATGGCATCGGGAATCCCGATCTTACCAATATCGTGCATCAAGCCTGCGACTTTGAGTTTTTGAATCAAAGTGGAATCCAAGCGTAAACGAATGGCCATCTTTTCACAAAGATCACTGACCCGTTTGGAATGCTCCATCTCGCGCTTATTCTTCGCGTATAAAGAATTCATGATGATCTCGATGGTATGACTCATCACACTGGTCGAATCACTGAGTTTCTCACGATTCAAGCGTTCTTCGGCTTTAACCAAGAGTTGTGCGATGGATTGGTGATCATTCTCCATCAAGGCATAGCCGGTAGAGACGGATATTTGGACTTCGTTCATATTGAACTCTGCGATTTGATCTTTGATGTTGCGAATCCAAGCGAGTGTTTTGAAAAGATCGTGTTGTGGTAAGGCAACGAGGAACTCACTGCCCCCATAACGGATGGTGTGTCCATTATTCGGTGTATTTTTCAATAGGATATTCGCGACGCTTTTAATCATCACATTCCCATGTTCAAAGCCAAAGGCATCGTTGAAGAGCTTCAAACCATTCACATCCACGATCACAAAGGCATTGGGCCAATGTTCAGAAGCTTCAAAAAAGATGAGGTGATTTTCAAAGAAATAGCGGTTCTTACAGCCAGTTAATTGATCATGATCATTGAGATAGGCCATCATGGCTTCAGCTTCTTTACGATCACTGATGTCGATGATGGTGCTCATAAAGAGTTCTTCCTCATCAAATTGAATGGCGGAGAAGCTGATGTTTGCCCAGAACTGCGAGCCATCCAAACGCAATAATTGTTTCTCTAGAGTTACACTATTTGAACGGTCTTGAACCGTACTGAAGTCCAGACCATAGGGCAAATCTTTCTCACGATGAATATTCAAGGTACGTAGACTCTCACCCTCAAGATGACTCTGTTTTGCTTTGAAAAGCTTAGCCATAAAAGGATTCGCATAGGTGATTGTTCCATAGCGATCAAAATAACAAATCCCAATCGTCGCCTGTTCAAAGATGGAACGATGATAGGCTTCCGCTTTTTGCGTGAGACGATGTTGTTCGAGGCGACTGTTTTGAATGTCGAATAACTTCGTTACCACCACCGTTACAAAGGGTAAAACCAACACAAGCGGCACGAAGAGTTGTTGCTGCAAGTAAGAAGGATCCACCATTTGGAGTAATGCTAGGCTTGCATAGACCAAGGTATGCAGAAATAGACCTTACAGATAGACAATGGGCAAGGATCGAGGCTTTTTAAACGTTTGAAGGCTAAGGCAATCAAGAAACTTGCCACAATCAACGCAACGCCATAAAGCATTCCCACCCCACCTAAATACACACGATAAGCCACCAACATGGTCGTTAAGAGTAGACTGCTTCGTAAACCAAATATCAAGGAAACGGCTCCAATCAAAATCGAACGCGTATCAATCAGAATACCAGGAAAAGCTTGGTACGGAATGGCCATGATCAAGATTCCAATCAGGCCAAACAAAAATGCAACGAAGAGTTCTGATGAGCGATTACGTGTTTCTTTGAAATGCACGGATACTTGATAGATGATGGTAGACGCTACCAAGATCGCCGCATTATCGAGTAAACTGTGTACAGAATTCATCCTGAACTCCTTCTAGTTGGGCACAATTAAAAATGAAGCCCAACAAAACTACACCATTCGTAGGTATATCGCTATAAATCGACAATACTTAAGTCAGCTTTAAAAGTTTAGCAAAAGAAAATTTATCAATCCATTAAAAAAATGATTTACATTTTATAGATTTTAATTATAATAAATATCAAGTGATATATATCATTAGATATTTAAAGGAGACTTATGCCACCTAAAGTCAAAGTAACACAAGATCAAATCATTCAAGCTGCCATGGACATCGTTCGTGAATCCGGGATTGATGCCTTGAATGCACGTGCACTTGCAAAGCAATTGGATTGTTCAATCCAACCCATCTTCAAGAACTTTGAGACGATGGGTTCCTTGAAACAAGCACTTCTTGAGAAAGCACAGAAAATCTATGATGCATACACACAGAAAGGCATGCAGAACTCGAATCCTTTTCTAGGCATCGGTTTGGGCTACATCCAGTTTGCTCAAGAAGAAAAGAATCTATTCAAACTGCTCTTCATGACCAATGAGTTCAAACAAACCAGTTTGATTCAAATCATCAAAGATGATGAGAACCAAGAAGTGGTTAAGTTGGTAGCTCAGCTCAGTGGTTTAAGCCTCGTCCTTTCTGAACAACTCTTCATCGATGTTTGGTTGATCACGCATGGGATCGCATCCATGTGTGCGACCAATGACATCGAACTCTCCCTAGATGAGGTCACCACGATATTACGCGACGCCTTTGCAGGTTTCAAATACCAACTTCTTAAGAAGAAAGAAACACATGCTTAAATTATTCACGAAAAACCCGCTGACTCACGCATTAGCTTGGATTGGAATCTATGTTGGTAGTGTCAATGTTCTGGATGCGTTATCGGAAAGTATCGGTGTCTTAAATCTTGCGACAAGTCTGGGTTTGCTTGGTTTGTCCGTCTTGAGTCTACTTTATCTATCAAGAAATAATTTAACAAAACGTTTCGGTTTAAACAGAATCAAAAGCGACTCATACAAAAAAATGCTCTATTTCATCCCCCTCATCATCCTTGGTTTAAGCCAGTTTACAGGCAGATTGAACCCTGACTTAAATGGATATCAAATTGCTTTGTTTGTCCTTCTCATGGCCAATATAGGCTTTTTGGAAGAGCTGATCTTCCGTGGTTACTTGTACCAAGCCATTAAAGAAAAATCAGGCACAAATCGTGCCATTCTCATCTCAGGGATCACCTTTGGTTTGGGCCATATCGTCAATCTGATGCGCGGCATGTCTGTCGACAATCAAATTGAACAAATCATCGTAGCCATCGTCTTAGGTATTCTCTTAGCTAAGATCGTAGACATCACAAACAGTCTGCTTCCTGGCATTCTCTTTCATATCGTCTTCAATATCAGTGGCTCCATCATGCTTGTTGATCCAAGTCTAAATACCATCTTTATCTTTGGAATCCTTATCCTTGCAAGTCTTTATCTGCTGTATTTGATGCGTGTTAAGCCAAAGCAAAGTGACATCTTACCTCTACAAACAAATGCATAAAATTAAAGTGAAGTTTTAAAGCTTCACTTTTCTTTTGATTTTAGAAGACGCATGGAGACTCTCATCAAGAAGATGTTCCAAGAGGACATCACGAATGTAACCTTTAAGAAAGATTGTTTCTTCATCGGGAATGGTCAAACTGGGATAGGCCGTCCCTCGTTGTAAGTAATCCGAACTCATGACCTCATAGATCCGATCATCCTCAAGTTCTTGTTCATTCAAAAGAATATGATCATCTTGAATACGAATTGCCTGACTAAAAGTCAAAGCGCCGATGAATGATCCTCGAAAGCCGGGTCCTCTCCCGGATCGCATGCAATACTCAAGGTCCAAGCTCTGTTGATAAGCCCTCTTGATTTGGTGGCCTTTCAAACGAAGCAGGGATGGATTCAAAGGCGATGGACAAGCCTCAATCAAACTTAAGGTCGTAATGGGATCGGGTAAAGCATGGGAGATGATGCCATGATTGATCATCGCAAAGTCGCAAGGATGATGTTTAACCAAGGAATCACACAGAAAGTTCATCAAACGATTCTCATGAATCGGATCGAAATCCAACGCATGATTCACTAAAAGGGGTTCACTTAAGACTTTGATTGCAAGTGCTTGTTCCTTTTCGAGTAAATCCATTAGCTCTGAATCAGGTGTTGCTTTGATTTCAATGGTTTGACTGTCCACTAGAATAAGTTGATCGTTCTGGATATCAAAAGTGATGCGTCCTAAGCTTTGTGCATACGCTCCTGCTTGATGGATCACACAGTCATGAATAATCAAAGGTTTCTCCATCTTACTGTGCGAATGACCTCCAATGATGACATCGAGTTCAGGAATCAACACAACGATCTGTTGGTCAAACGTCAAACCAAGATGACTGAGTAGAATTACGAAATCATAGGCACCTTGATGTGTTTTTATTTCAGTTTGGATACGCTCGACAGGATCTAAGACTTTCAAGTCATCCAAAGCAAAGAAAACATTATAACTGTCACTGCCATCAAGTGCATAATAAGGGCTCACACCAATGACCAAGAAACGATGATTCCCTTTATGAATGACGCACGATTTACGGATAAATGGAAGTTCTTCACCATTCAGTCGCACCAAGTTACAACTCAATAAAGGCACTTCATCCCCAGACATCGCTTCAAGATTAGGAATAGAACTGTACCCTTCATTGTTTCCAATCGCAACCGCATCATAGTTCATCGCACTTAAAATACGCTTACCTGCTCTTCCTTGCGTTCCTTGGAGTAGAATCGATTTGAAGTCATGAAAATCACCCGCATCCAAGAGCAGGTCATCTTCATCACGCTGATTCACAAGCACCGTCTGTAGAGATGCCAGTGCTTCAAACTCACTGTGCACATCGTTGGTATGAAAAATTTGAAACACAGAACCTCCTAAAAAAAGCCTTTGCAGGCTTTTGATTAATAATTCTTTTCGTCGACCTGGAAGTGAGCTTTCTCATATCCACAAACTGGACATTTACCTGGAGCACCTTCAGCTTCAACTTGATAACCACAAACATCACATTCCCAAACGACTTTTTCATCTTTCTTAAAGACTTTTTCGTCTTGGATGTTCTTCAAAAGATCATTATAACGTGTTTCATGACGTGCTTCGATCTTAGCGACTTCACGCATCAAGTATGCGATCTTCGCAAAGCCTTCTTCTTCCGCATCTTTAGCGAAATCCGCATACATGGTCGTCCATTCATAATGTTCACCCGCTGCCGCATCAACCAAGTTGTCGGTTGTAGTTGGTAAACCATCATGTAAGAACTTGAACCACAAGAAAGCATGTTCCTGTTCATTGCGTGCTGTTTCCAAGAAGAAATCAGCGATTTGTTCCATACCTTCTTCACGTGCCTTCGTAGCGTAGAACGTATATTTGTTACGAGCCATCGATTCGCCGGCAAATGCTGCTTCTAGATTCTTTTCAGTTTTTGTACCCTTAAGATTCATTGTCTATTTTCTCCTATTTCTCTAAATCAATTATAGATTGTTCTCGTGTCAAGCTCAATGCTCAAATAAGAAAAGTAGACCACTTGATCTACTTTTTGATAGTAATTCGTATTCTCGATAAATAGCTTGTGTAAATCATGTGATACTTCACAAATTATTTCATGTAATGGATGCGATCTTTGTACTTCTCCAACATGGCATGATTGTGTTCATCGCCACCATCAATGTTGGCACTGTGAAAGATTGGAACTTCAATTCCTCTTTCATGAAGCAGGACCGCACACTCCATTGCCATTGCATTGACGATGTAGGCTCCAGTGACGGTAGAGGTCGGACCCATTTTCTGTGCAAAGCCAGGTAAAGTGATGCTGGAGTCTTCAAACTCACCACAGTTATCGATGACGATATCACCACAATCCTTAAGCTTCATCCCACTACTATGACGTGACGTCACGAGTTCCGTATATGCGAGATTGGTGATAACGATGACCGTCACACCCATTTTCTTAGCTTCAAGTGCAAGATCGATTGGAACCGTATTACGTCCTGATACCGAGTGAACGATGACCACATCCCCTGCTTGGAGAGGAGATTGACGACAGATGAGTTTTCCATAATCGGCCAAACGTTCCACATCGGACGTCAAGGTCGCAGGCCGTATATCCGGCATCAAATCACGAGCAAAGATCGGGTTGACCACAACCAAACCACCCGTACGATAGAACAATTCCATCGACAACATCCCCGCATGGGATGCCCCAAAGGCAAAGACCGCACGATTGTTCGCAATGGCATTTGCCATTGCCTCTGTACCTTTTAAGATAACTTCATTCTGTGAAGTCGAAACCTTCTCAATCAAATCAATCAAATGCTTGGCATAGTTTTGATGATGCATGTTTACTCCTTCGTGAACAATAAGTTCATCAGTTCTTGGTGAAGATCGGGATGACTGCTTGAGAAGAGAAAGACAGAATGCAGATTCAAATCTTGTTTAGACTCGAAAGGAAATTCTGTGACTCCACCCACTTCATTTAAAACGATCCGCGCAGCCGCATAATCCCAAAGTTTGAGATGAATATTAACATAAATATCATGAAACCCAGCCGCAATCTTACACAAACTAAGTGATGCGGAACCCAGGTTACGATGGGCAAAAACATTCTTGGATAAGCTGTAGACATCCGCATGATGTCTTCTTTCCAAAGCATAAACTGTCTTAAGACTCATATCGATGACCGCTTGATGAAGCGTAATCGAAGGCCGTGGATTCAACTTCACATCATTCATCCAAGCGCCTTGACCAGTAATTCCGACATAGACATCATCGGATACGACATCATACACAACGCCAAAGACCGGTTTCAAGTCTTCATAATACGCAATCGATACCGTGTAATCGGCTTTGGCACGGACAAAGTTCTTCGTCCCATCAATCGGATCGATGATCCACATCTTGGGCGTGAACAAATGTTCATCGGCTTCCTCACCAAATAAACTCGTATCAGGATATCTTTCAATTAAAGCTTTCTCCAAACGATTTTGAATCGTCACATCGATATCCGTAACGATGTTGTCAAACTCATTATCTTTGACCTCAATGTTTTGAATTGGATGACTTAAGATGTAATTTCGAATATCGGGCAATAACGTTTTAACAAATGCGACTTTTTCTAACATATCAATACCTCATTCCCATTGTACCATCTCAGTTATCCAGATGAGTCAAATCCACACTTAATTGATTGAGGAAACGCTCAATCTCTGACCAAGGCAGAGGACTCGTCATGCCTTCATAGGTTTCTCCATACGCGTCTTTATCCACTAAATAACCAATAGAAATATTACTTAAACCGATCATGATGAGCTCATGTTTAAGCTTTGCTTTTAAGTCCAAATAATGACGAGAGAAAAGCTCCATCGGTAAGAAACATAAAATTAAATCTCCGAGTCTAAGGATGTTGTATTCGATTGATATTTGCCCTTCAGTCGGACGAGACAGATACGCTTTGAGAACGGTATTACTGGCATTCAGAAGTTTTATCTTATCAACATTCAATTCCGCTTGAAGCAAATGATCATTATGATCGATCATGGCTTGCATGCGTTCTTTTTGGAGGAAAGTCTCAAATCTGAAATTATTTTTAATGAATATTAATCCATCGTCAACTGGAACCCAATCTAAGCTCAAAGGAAGTAGAGCCACGAGCTTTTCACGAACACGTTTCATTTCATGGATGTCACTGCTGATGCGCGTGTGACGATTGCTGATGTCCCCTTCAGCCCCATTACTGATTAAGATAGGGAAATGATATTGTTCTTGAATGGCATCTCTTACGATCCCAAAGAAATCTGAACTGATTGCTGTATTCTCTGGTCCCAAAATGGTGGGATGACAGGCAAGATTTGCGAATGAACCAAGTATTTCTCCATTATTGCTCTTAAATGCGATGAGTCGAAGATATCGATCAATGGGTTTATTGGGATCATTACGATTGGTAAACAAATCTTTTAGCTCTACTTTAGTGAAAAAACAATGAACATCTTGTAGTTCACTCAGTGCTTCGATACTGATCTGTTTCACTTTTTCAACTAAGCTCTCACGATACCCAGGCAATACTTCTTGAAGCTTGATCCCAAATAAACCTTCTTCTAGCACTTCAGGACCCGCATGGGTATGTGAAGGGATGGTTAAGATATGTTCATAAGAAATCTTTGTATGCAAAGAAATTGCGCTTCGCAGTTCATCCACCAAACGCTCATCCAACATCAAAAGATCGAAACCAAGCAAAGCAAATATCTGATCCTCCTGCTCGAGCACAATGATGGTGGCATAGAGCGGATCGAGAACATTGGTATGTTTGACGATACGATTGATTTGACCCGATAGATAACTGGGTTCAGTAGGTGTGATGTTGATGTGTTTGATTGCGAAGCGCATGGTCATTACCTGCAAAAGGAATCTCGTTTGAGATTCCTTTTTGAGAAGGGAGTTGTACTAAATTAGAATATGCCTAAGAATCCGCCGACCAAGCCAAGGACAAGGAGCAGGCCGATACATTTGACTGCTGACCAGTTCTTGTTTTTGATCAACCAATAGAGACCCAAAGTCAATCCAAGCGGAATCAATTTAGGCAAGATACCATCTAAGATTGTTTGAAGAACGATTGGACTTTCACCATTAGGAATGGTTAGAGCGATGGTTGTGCCACCGTATAACGAAGTCAACGCACCAACAACCAAGATACCCAAGATGGAAGCAGCACGTGTAAATTCTTTCGCATTACGTGTGATGGCTTCAATTGCCTTGGTTCCTAAGTCATATGACCAATGCATCAACCAATAACGAGCAACGAATTGAACCGAGTTGAACATCAATAAGAAGACGATCGGACCCATGATACTGCCATCTAATGCTAGGTTAGCACTGATACCAGCAGCGATTGGAACAAGTGTGAACCAGAAGATTGCATCCCCGATACCACCCAAAGGTCCCATTGCCGCAACACGGACCGCACGGATAGTCGCTAAGTCAGCTTTTTCTTGTTCTAAGGATAGAATGATACCCATAACGAAGGTTACCAAGAATGGGTGCGTATTAAAGAACTCAAGATTGTGTTGCATCGACAAGGCTAAGTCTTCCTTATTCGTATGAACTTTTTTCAATCCTGGGATAATGCCATAGAGCCATCCAGCAGCCTGCATACGTTCATAGTTGAATGAACCCTGCAAGAAGAGTGAACGCCATGCCATTTGATTCAATGTTTTCTTATCAAGCGCTTTGGCTGGTGTAAGATCACGATATTGTGTTGCAAGATTAGATGCCATCATCACTTACCTCCTTTTTACCAAATTGTTTCATCTTAACATTGGTTTGGTAATCATAGACTGCTACCGCAAAGCCGATCAACGCGATCAAAGCCAAAGCCTGACCACCTAAACCAGATTTGTCGACGATTGTCGCCAAAGCGAAACCAGCGAAGTAGAAACCCCAGTATTCGTTGGACATCATGACCTTTAACAGGACAGCGAACCCGACGAAACGCATCATACCACCCGCAGCTTTTAAACCATTCCAAACCCATTCAGGTAAAGCAGTTGTCAAGGTTTCCCCGATTGCTTGACCGAACATCAAACCAGCGAAGACGACCAATGAGAAGAATAAGCCCAACATTGCCATTGTAAAGTAATTTAAACGTTCAATAGCACCGGTGTCTGCATTTGCAGCATATTCATCTGCCTTAGCCATTAAAGGCGAAGTGATTGTAAAGACTAAGATAACCGAGTATTGACCCAATAATGCGAACGGAATGGATAAACCAAGCGCTGCTTGAGGATCTGTGATCTTCATTGAAATGGCGAAGACCGTTGCCATAATACCACCGATTACACTGTTAGGTGGTTGCGCACCGCCGACCGGCATGCTCCCAATCATCATCAATTGATATGAACCACCGACGATCAAGCCAGTATTCATATCCCCAAGGATGGCTCCAACAACTGGACCCATTACGATTGGTTGATACAATGATTCTAAGAAGGAGAACTGATCAATAGCGGCGATGAATGTGACAACCATAACGAGTACGATTTGTAAGAAACTAAATGTCATTTTCTTTCATCTCCTTTTATTTTTTAAATAACTTCTGAATATCTTCGGATGACTCACTTGGAACCTTACGGATCTCAAGTTCAACCCCCAACTCCTGCAACTTCTTAAATGCTTCCACATCCGCATCATCAACGGCAACAACCGTTGCGACTTGGCGTTTGCCTTCAGCCATATGCATGTTTCCGATATTAACTTTCTTAATCGGAACGCCGCCTTCAACTAAAGCCAAAACATCTGCTGGAGAATCGCACATAATGATGATTTTTTGAGCATCATTTGCTTTGTGGATTACGTTGATGGTCTTCTCTAACGTAAAATAGCGCGTCTGACAGAAACTTGGAGCAGCCATATCCATGAGACTTTGCCTAAAAGTATCATTGGCTACTTTGTCATTCGCAACAAGAATCAAATTCCCATTGACGCTCGATGCCCATTGGGTTGCGACCTGCCCATGGATCAGTCGATTGTCGATACGTGTTAAAACAATATTTGGCACAACATTTCTCCCTTCTAAAGAGCACATGATAGCGCTATCTCTACTTACAATATAGATGATGGAGGGTCTAATTGCTTTGTACTTTTTCCTATACTATTTGGATTTTTCGTTATAGAATAAAAATATAAATCAAATAAACACAAATGTATTGGAGGTCTATGCATAAGAAAACCACCTCGATTCAATGCGCTAAATATGGAGATGTCCTACGGTCCCTGCCACTGCAGGTCCAACACTACCATAGCGCAAAGCGAACCATTAAGAAGAAAAACATCGACGAACTTTTCGTATACGATCGTTCCGTCTATGTCAAAGTTGAAAGCGGTATCATTGGTGTCGTCTTTTTAGACGAGCTCGGCAATGAACCTGAACTCTTTGCGATTCATAAGATTCTAAAGATAAAACCAGGGGTTCATTTCAATTTTGTCGCCCTTTCCCAAACAGGCAGCATCACGATGTATGTTCACATGCACGCGAACAATACGAAGATTAAAATTCCTGTATTTGGTTCTAAAACAATCACATCCAGCATCAAGCTACAAGAAATCTATGCTTATTACTATTCAACAAAGGGATACAACTACCAATTTGAAGGTGAACAACACCCGTATTGGGAGATGACCTTCATCGATACGGGTGAATTGGTCACAACCGTGGGGGATAATGATTACGTTTTACCAACGCGTTCCATGTTCTTCTATGCACCAAATCAATTTCACACCCAGCACACGACACCCCAGAGTACATGTTCGTATATGACCATCATGTTTGATATGAAGGACATGGATCCTTCAAAATTGGCCAATCGTGTTATTCCGTGCAGTAAGAACATGATTCAAACATTGAGCACCTTCATGCATCTCTCCAATGAGAATTGGGAACACATCAATGAATTGTTGTTGGGTTTATTGAAGTTATTGATCATCTTTGCAATGGATGAGACCAATGAATTGGATATGACGCAGAATCTCAATCCCATGCAGCAGCACTACGAAGATGAACTGATGACTGAATTGGTCCAATACATCAAGAATCACATCAACAGTTCCCTGACCATCCAAGAAATCTGTAATAAGTTCGCTATATCACGCTCATCTTTACAAGCCTTATTCAAACGCAATCTCAATGTCTCCCCTAAGCACTACATCAACAACATCAAGCTCGAACAAAGCAAAGTCCTGCTTAAGAACTCTGCACGTACCGTCAGTGAAGTCAGTGATATGTTGGGTTTCGCATCCATCCATTACTTCTCACGTAAGTTCAAATTGGAATATGGCATCTCCCCCAGTGAGTACGCCAAATCCATCGCCAATTAAAAAAGGGGCTAGTAAACCCCTTCAACCGCGTATCGATAATCTTTCAATAATTCGTGAACCACATCCTGAGCTAAATGTTCAGGATCTTTTTTAAGTTGGCCTTCACGTACCTTGCGATATTGAATCGGCATGAACTGACTCAACAAAGACAAGGGGATATCACTCAGATTCTTCATCATCACTTCAATCGCGTGCTCAATGCGTGCATCGGGCATGTAGTAACGACTGCGATCGGAGAAACTGTAGTGACGTTTGAAAACAAGTTCAGCTTCACTGCCATGGTAGTGTTTCTTCCAATTGCTTGGATTTTCCAACATGACAGCTTCCAACACTTCCATAAACTTCGATTGGGATGCTTCATCAATCAAAGCTTTTTCAATGTACGCCAAGGCATACAAGCCTTCACGCAAGGCAAAGGTTAACGCAGGACCTACTTTAAGGATGGCAATACCATCTTCAACCATTTCTTTTAACCCAAATCGTGTTTGATAATCCGTAGAATGACCCTCAAAGACAAGCCCAGACACATCCTTCAAACTCATGATAAGTTTATCTGCTTTGATACGATCGTACTCATGAACACTGGCATCTCCAAATTCAACACCGGGTTGGACAACCACCGCCAAAACACGATCCCAGACATTCAATAATCCCTTCGCTTCCATGTGTTCACGATAAACTTTGACCGTATTTTTAAAGTCATCGACTTTCGTGACCTCAATACCATCTTCTTCTTGAGCACCACCCGGAATCGGAACTTCTGAACCGATGATGTACACGGGTTGAAGCGCATTTGGAACTGTTTTCAAACGTTCTTGATAGGCCTCTTCACACACCTGAAGCAAGGTGATGCCTCTACGTGCGATCACATCTGTACTTAACATTTCATTTTTGGAATCATCCGCTAAACGCATGCTCGTATCGAGATGAATTTTTGTGAAGCCTGCTAAAACATAATCACGAACCAAAATCTTGGATTTTTCTAGAGCTTCCGCTTCATTGAGGTTTGACCAGGTCAAAGGTCCAAGATGGTCACCACCTAAAAACAAACGTTCCAATGGAAACTTGGCTTCTTCAGCTAAACCATAGACAAAATCCTTAAAAGTTTCAGGAATCATTCCGGTATAACCACCATCTTGATTGACCTGATTGGCTGTAGCTTCAATCACCAAAGGACTCTTGATATCTTTATAGAAATCGAAACACGCCTTTAAAACACGTGGATTTGCCGTACAAATTGAAACAATGCCTTTGACATCGTTTAATTTTCGTTCATTTAAGAGCTCTTTCAATGGATGCATTACTTATCCTCCACTATGGTTTGGATCGCAAAACGTGATGCCTTCACAACAATCTTAGGAGCGATTTCAACCATGACCACATCATTCTTAATGTCCGTTACTTTTCCATACAAACCACTGGCGAGCAACACTTGATTACCAATACTGAGTTTCTGATGAAGTTCTTCAAAAGGTTGTTTACGCTTTTTTAGACGCAAGAAACTGATGAGCATGTAAATCGCAAAGAGAATGGCCGCATTGATCGCAAGTATCAAACTGACATTGAAGAACAGTTTTAAATCCATTAAATGCCATCCTCGCTTTCAACTTCTTCTTTCTTAGCGGGTAAAGCGAACTTAAGTAAACGATTCGCATCCGCATTGATCAAGGCATCCGCCAATTCACCGGCATCCGTACTGTTCATGCGCATGAATAAAAGTTCTAAACAGGACGCAAGGTTGATCCCGGCTAAGACACTGACATTGGGTTCTTGAACGGATAAGGTTGCGGCTGTCTTGAAAGGAGAGCCTCCCAAAAGATCGCAACACACCAAGACGCCCTCGTATTTCGCATTATAGTCTTGAATGACACTTAACATTTTCTTTTCAAGCTCATCCGTACTGTCGCTTTCCAAGAAGTTGATGGCTTCAACCGCTTCACTCTTCCCTGCAATCATCTCCAAACTACTGAGCATTCCTTCCGCAAAGCGGCCATGCCCACTTAAAATTACACCAATCATTTTAGTCCTCCTTGACGGGATAAATGGTCACACCCGTTACGACACGATTCACTTCACCGGTTGGACAAGGATTATCCGTTGTGATTCCGGATGTATACGATTTATAGAAACCTAAGATATGCGCTACGACAATCGCTTTGAGTGCGACATAATCCATGCTCAAACCATCGTAGTTCAAGCTTACTTTATAGTCACAAGGCACATTAGCATCTTCATGATGAACCACAAGGACTTTGTAGCCCTTTTTCTGTGCATCCAATTCTTTAAGCAGATCCACTTCATAACGACGGGTCAAAGGATCATCACTCAAATACACGACAATCAAACTCTTATCATTGATGAAGGATTTAGGCCCATGTCTGAATCCGGTTGGGGTATCAAACAAGGTCGCCACATTCCCAGCGGTCAACTCAAGAACTTTGAGGGCACTTTCTTGGGCAATGCCTTTCAAGAGATTGGAGCCCAAATAGATGATGCGTTCAAACTTGAAACTGTTCACAAAGTTTAACAAGCCAGCAGCTTCATGTTCAAGGATATGCACTACGGCTTTCGCCAACTTTTCGACGTCTGCTTCGGTTTCTTCCAAAATATTCAATTTAAACACCAAGACCGTCGCCAGATACATGCTGGTGAAACTGGATGTCATCGCAAAGCCAAGGTCATTGGTCTCATCGGGTAGAATCAAGGCATAGGTGTTCTTCTGTGTTTTGGCAAGTTCAGCCAAGGCACCGTTTTTATTACAGGTAATGAACAAATGATAAACATCTTTATTGACGGTGTTCGCCGCTAGGACCGATCCTACGGATTCTGGAGAATTCCCGCTTCTGCCATAGGAGATGCATAAGGTCGGTCGCGTTGGATGGATATAGCGACTTGGTTCTGTGATCATGTCCGTTGATGGAACACTGCGTAGTCTGAAATTCATATCTTTATTAAAGTATGGCTCCAAGGCATTTCCTACATATTCACTGGTTCCAGCCCCTAGGAAGACAATGTCATAGTCCTGTCCTAATCCTTGTAGGAAGGATTGTATGGCTTGTTTCTGGTTTTTGATCAATGTCCATGTCTTAAGCCACATGGAGGGCTGGTGCGTTATTTCACGCGCTGTTTCATAGGCGTTTTGTTTACGGAGATCGTTTTCATTCAATTGGAGTATCATAAGGGTCACCCACTTTCTTCATCTTCATTATAGTCAAGCCCACTTGCTTAGTGTTTATCTTTTTAGTTTCATTCTTTATCCTTATCACCATTTTTTACAATACGATCTTGGCTTGACACATTTCTTCGTTATAATGAAAGCATGAAAAACACTGCACCTGAACGCCGCATCTTAGGCATCTATTATGATAAGGATCATCGTCCTTATTTCTATCATTCAAAATCACGTACTGCTTATTTCATCCCTGAAAAAGACATCAAGATGGCAGAGGTCGTGGCGTATCGTCATTGGATCGCCATTGCCGTTGGTGTCGTCCTGTATACTTTATTTCAAGGAACCCCTGTTTATGCCTTTGCCGTAAGTGCCTTGTTGTTTGTGTCCCTTGAATATTTCTATCGCCAGAAGATGCTTTTGAAATACAAGAAGATTTCACCTTTCACACCCCATCAAAACGCACGTTCAAAAGCCATGAATGAACAAAAGACTTCGCTTCTTTTAATTAAGACGATCGGTTATTTCGCAGTCGCAGGCTTGCTTGTTTGGACCATTCTCGACCAACAAAACTCAGGACCCAGTCTTGCGGTCTTGGTTGCCATGATTGGAATCACGGTTGTGTCCGGTATACAGAATCTTATTCTTCTTATTAAAAAAAATCGCTGATTCTTCAGACTATCGAGAAACGTTGATAGTCTTTTTTATTATGTAATTTGTGTTTAATCAGAAATGTTTTACAAATAGAATCATTCTCTATATTTTTTTAAAGAAATATTGTTTCAAGTTTTTACTCAGTATTCGATAAAATGCATCTTCTCGATTATTCACCATGTAAGAGATTGAGAATTAATTAGCCAACTCACAGGTTTTCTCTGCCTTATAAAAACGCATCAAACAAGCCACTGGCTCTATCGTTTGATGCGGTATAACTATAATTAGTTTATATTATTTCCATTTCAAGAACGATTGTGCAAAGCTCTTACCGTTCTGCGGAGCTGGGCAATTAAACCAATCGCAGACACTCGCTCCTACATCTGACATCGTTAAACGAACCCCAATATTGATGCATTCGGTCCCTGGTTGATGTATCAATAAGGGTACATATTCACGCGTGTGACGATTATGACCTATTTCTGGATCATTTCCGTGATCGGCCATAATTATAAGTATATCCCCTTCATCCATCAGTTCTTTAAGCTCGCCAATTTTCTTATCAGCAAGCTCTAGTAGTTCTTTGTACCACTTCGTATTCATACTGTGACCAGCTAAATCCGTCTCTTGGACATTCGTAATAATGAAACCATGCGTAATTGACTTCATTTCATTAATAGTTAAATCAAGCACTTCCTCACTATCTACGCATGAAATACTTTTGCCATATGGATTTGCGACAATATCTGCAACTTTTCCTAACAAAATCGTTGGTATATCGTGCGTTTTTAATTGATTTGGAACTTGAACACTTGCGTCGACGCCATAGCCTAGGTGTAGTACTTTATAACCTTGTAAATAAGATTTGGTTCTCACCGCAACATTCCCAATATATCGATTTTCTTTTACATCTTGTGCATCTAATATATCTTGAATAGTATTTCCAGTACCACCAAAAGGTATCACGCGATTCAATGTTACAACATTTCTGACGACACCAGCAATTTCAAGAAGCTTTTCAAATGGCATATAATCTAGAGGCGCAATACAATTGATAGCTTGACCAAGATCCGAGTCAATATTGTCGGAAACTGTACAATAATCTTCAACTAAAAAATATTTTAGTTTCTCTGTTCCGATTAGTTCAACTTTATAACCGGCTTTTAATAACGCGTTTTTGACTGGTTCTAATTGATCATTCAAACATTGCAAAACAGGTTTCTTAGGTTTAGTACCCAAAATTTCCTGATGCCCCATAAACGTATCTGCCCCATCATGCATCAAAAAGGATTTCCCGTAATTAGCATGAGGGTTGAAATGCATATTCTCACTTTCAAATCCAGCTGCATTCATTAAACCAAACTTTTCGAGTGTTGGTAACTTCAAATCTGGATAAACACCTAGAATGCTCTTCAGTGTGTTTGCATTAACGTCTGTAGGCCGCGTTTCATATGTGTCCTCTAAAGCACCTATCCCAAAACCATCCAACACAATTACTATAAACCGATTCATAACGCATACCCATGAGCATCAAACATTCCAATAATACAGTCTTCTATCTGAGGATCAATAAGTGCCACGTGACTTCGCGTTGTAAAGATTTGGGTGCGGAAGCTGCATACAACAGAAGACCCTACAGAGTAAGATCCATCAACCTTTAATGTATAGTCGATACTGTTTATATTTGGTCCATGAATGAATGTCATATCTCGATTACCGTTACCATCGATAATCATTGCATTCTTCAAATTAGAGCGTCGATAAAAACCACCTCCAAAACAATAGCTTGTATCGTCTACTTGATGCGATATTTCTGATAAATAGACTAGTGCAGGTTTTTCTCCATCACTATGATAAGCATGATAAGGAGTTGTTCCAGTTAAAGCATGTCCTGGTTCAACGGTAGTTGAATGATTATTTGCAGCTAATCTCATGCTTGCAGACGTATTTGATGATGGAGTGTTCACTTCTTTAATAACACAACCCAACGCTTCAAGTTTTACTTTTGCCTTTAAGAGCAAATCAAAGTTAGCTGTTTTTTCAATTTTCCCTGTTTGCTCGTCATAAAGCATGCACGGAAATGAAGTGATTCCTTCAATCGCAACAAAACGCATTTTTTTTGAAGCTTCAACAACTTCATTCAAATCCTCTAAATTAAAGCCACCTTGTTGTCCATCATATATAAGACAACTTTCATCCGCTATTTTTAAAATAATCGACTGTACGATATTATTGCGCTCAGCAATCCTATTAATTTCACACAGTTTAGCAATAGAATACACAGTGAAATAACGAGCACCATATGGGATTAGTCTTTCAAGAACAGCCGTAGGTGTTTGGACGAGATGCCCAACATTCCATAATTTTAAACCATGTTTTGCCAAATGTAGCGCTTCGCGATAATCTACAGCAACTGCACCATCAAACCCCATATCTTCTAGCTTCTTCGCAATTACTGCATTCCTGCCAATTTGCTTGCTCATATAGAGACAATTTAGATTGTACTTTTTCGCTTCCGCAAGAAGCATTTTCGCATTCTCTAATAGCACAGGTAAGTCTATGACATAGGTATCCGGATCAATAAGACCTTTTTGGTGCAAACGAATTGCTGCCTCTATTAATTGGGGATTTCTCTCCATTACTTTCTCTAAAAACATTATTTTCCCTCTTTCGTAAGAGCAGCCATACTTTCATGTAAAATACGTAGAACTGTTTCTGTCCCTGATCGCATTGGATTGATTCGGATCATTCTCTTTTTAAGTGTTTTATCCGTTTTCAAGAAAGTTCCTGATACACGATAAAACATTGGTACTACCTCATATTTGGACTCTGCTCCCACTGGGTGGGGAGCTGCACCAAGCGATTGCGCATGAGCCAATACTTCTTCAGCAATTTCATCCTCAAATTCAACAAGCAAAACTTTTGATTGAGCGTTTGCTATAAACGCAGATTTAATACCGACAATCTCATTATTGTTTAATCGGTTACAGCACTCTTGTGTTACGGTCGCTTGTAATGCTAAAGCAACTGGAGCATACACCAATCCTCTTAAGACCTCCAGAGCCTCAAACCCTTGCACTTGTGATCCGCCTGAATAATTGATCTGATTGATTTTATCGCATATATGCTTTTTCCCAACGACCACACCAATTCCCTCTGGGCCTAATAGCTTAAATGCTGAAAACGCAGATATGTCAGCACCACATTCAGCACCAATTTTATCAATTTTCATAACCGCGTAATTATCATCCACAATAATTGGTAAATCACACGCATTTTTGAATCGTCTGATCACAAGCTCTAAATCATAATGATCATCGAGCTTCTGACGAGTCGTTTGAACCAGCACGAAACTAAGCGACTTATCTTGACATGCATTCAAGCATGCCTCAGCATCATGGAAATCCACATAAACAGCTTCAATATTCATCATCTCAAAAGTGCTTTCGGTCGTAGAGTAAAGTGGTGCGTCATGCACCAATACTCTTCGTTTGCCTTGGACAGTAGTTGCAAATGCCAATCGTAACGCACCTGTCCCTGATCCTCGAACCAAGACGGCACTTTCAGTCTTAAAGAAGCGTGCAAGAACTTTTTCTACTTTTAATGTCGTATCTGGTTTGTTATTGGGTGCTTTTACACCTAAATCACCTGTCTGAAGAAACTCTAAACCACCAAATTCATGACAGATACAATCTACCAAATCAAACTGTTTTTGTGCTGCCTCAGCTACGCTGATTGAGCTTAATGGATACGCTTGAATCATTTTGAACTCCTATCCAAAAAACGCTTTGGATTTTCTGCCAACAATTGTTGGAGTTGCACTTCCGCGATACCTTTTTGCCTTAATAGAGGAATAAATGTTTCAAATAAATAACGATAGCCAATTCCACCATAAGTCGCAAGATTTGACTTACGCGTTATATCCATCGATAAAAACAATTGATCAATAAAACCCATGTCAACTAGTCTAACAATCCAATCAAGGCGTTTTTCATCAGGCAAGTAATTATTTTTACCTATTGTATCAAATCCCACATTGACACCTTTTTGCAAAAGGCGAATGATGTAATCAAAATCATTTTTTAAATCTACATGACTGATTAGAACTTTAGATAAATCCACACCTAGATTGATAAACAAATCCAATTGCTCTTCTCCCATTGTTCCTAATGTCGTATGAGTAAGGATCGGAGCACCTGTCTTTTTATGTGCAATGCAAGCTGCTTGAAACACTTTCATTTCTTGTTCCGTTATTTTGTTAAGACTTGACCCAATCTCACCAATAACTGAGGCTTGTTGTTGGCCTTCAATGCCATCTACGATTTCATTCGTTAGAATTGCAGATAACGCTTCAACAGAAAGGACTTGAACCTCATCCGGTAAAAAGGGGGCCTTATAGTATCCTGTTGAACTGAGTATTTCGATACCACTTTTATGAGCTAATGCATTGAGCTGTCCAATATTACGACCCATACCACGGTTCGTACAATCAAGTACGCGGACAACACCATATTTTTTTAAGTCAATAATTTCTTGAAGCCCATCCTCAAGTAAATTCATTTTACAATCTAAATCATTTTTTTGACCGGAAAGATCAATGCAAAAATGCTCGTGTATGAGTGTTAGGTTGCTCAACATACGATATCCTCGTTTTCTTGTTGCCCCAAATAATGCATAAGATGCAATAGAAAATATCCGTCTTCTTCTTTTGGAGGTGCTATTTCTTCCTTAAGGATATTAAGCATTTCCATAGCCTTATTACAGCTCGGCTCTTCCAATAACTGCTCCATGACAATCTCAGAAATCATTTCAATAGATTCACCTCTATTTGTGCGCATGTACATCCCCACAAAATGAGTTATAAAACGTTCAGCAGCTTCCTCATCAAAAGAATAACCGAACTCCTTTTTGTATATTTCAATAAGTCTTTGAATTTTTTGGGCTTGCTCAATACTGATCATTGAGGCATTCACCATCAAATGTAATCTACTCTGTGTTTTCATAGTCCTCCTTAATATCGAGGTATCATCTTTCCAAGGGCTACAAGATGTTGAATACTGAGGACTGTATCAATATTTATTAACTGTGTTAATAAATTACACAACTCTGTTTCAGATCTTTTCGCGACAATTACAGCGACAGTATCATTTTCATCGATATCTTCAATGCGAATGTATTTTGTTCCAGGGTAGGATTCTCGGATTTCATCTTCATTCCAAACGGCTGCATCAATCTCACCACTTTTAAGTTTATTTAGAATTTGGTTATAGTCTAAGTCCACCAACTTTACTTTATGATTCTTAGTCACATGGTAAGTTAGGTTCGTTTGGTCAATCGAGTCATTATCAATACCAACACGCATCCCATCTTCAATCCCATTTGCATTCAAGTCATTCAAGACGATGATATGGCTACTTAAATACGATTTCGGTCCGAAATCTTTGATTATGCAAATATCAGCCCCTTGTTCCGAAATCTCTTTAAATGCAAGCTTTGAAACTAGTGCAAAATCATATCTTGACTCCAACATCATGGACAAGCGTTTACGAGCACCTCGCATGTAAGCTAAATTCACTGGTATGTTATATTCATTTTCCATAGCGGAAATTATGCCCGTAGCTAAACCTTCATAATGTTTGGAATATGGAAGGGGCATAACACCGACAAGCGAAGTTATATTGGCAAACTCAAGAAGTATTTTCATATTTTTTTGAAGTATGAAAGTACCTAAGTGACCTCTTGAATCTAATTCGATCGCTTTTGTCTTGGTTAAAAGCTTCATTGCATTTTGCAATGTTCCTCTTGCTATCCCGATTTGTTCAGATAACTCACTAAACGTTGGGATTTTGTCTCCAACATTTAATTGTAGGAAAATTTTAGCTAGCGTCATGGAGACCAAGCCGTTTTTATTCATGATAAGGTTTTTCAGATCACTCATACGACACCCTTTCCATAATTAAATATAGAGGAAGAGTCTTTCTTCCTCTATAATTTACACTATCTTTAGTTACTTTACGATGATAGGGAACAGGCCAATAAGATGTAACACATTCACGATTATCCCCATGGAAATTGCACCAATCGGCCCAATCGCCATTGTGGATAGAGGCTTTTTAGAAGCTTGGTTTAGGAAATATAAACCGATAACCCAAATGTATCCAATGGATGGAGCAATCGCATTTGCAGCTAACATACCACCAACCAATAATGCTAAATCAAGTACTTTACTCATTGCAGTTCGCGTATTGTCTCCAAGATCTTTCATTCCTGGGAAACGATCCATGCCTTGAGCTATGAAACCTAATAAGAGAACTTCAACAACCATTATGATTGCGCCAGTTACAAATGAACCTGCCAAACCTACAATCCCCATATTGATAAAGAGAATCGCTGGAACATGAATTAGTTTTGTTCCAGCAGGTGAATACACACCAGATACAATTGCAGTCGTCATAACAAGCGGAATGAACCCTAATGTTCTTCCCAAAGCAACGATAGCCGCTTGAGCGTACTGACCTTCAGCCATTAAAGTCAAGGAAGCTGGACCTTCAGCAATTAACAATAAAGTCGTAGCAAGTGCAACAATCCCACCACTTAATGCTAAAACTACCATATTCTTTTTAATACGTTCGATGTTCTTCGTAAAGACAGCAAATGCAGTCGTCGCATTACCATCTGCCGATTTTTTCTGTCTTGCAGCAACTACAACCATTGCGATAATACCAACTAGCAAAGCCATTCCGTCAGCATTCAAGGCAATCGTGACATCGTTAACTACAAATTTTCCAAATAAAACTGTTACTTGTTTAACAATCATGATCAAGGCAAGAACTACGCCCCCTGATACGATACCTGCTTGATAAGCAACAGCAATCGCAGGAAACACACTAAACGCCAAGATGATTAAACTACCAACCGTACCCAAATTCCCAGTAAAGTCAATTGGAAGAATTTTCAATGCATCGATGATGGCTTGCATACCAAACAATAAGACAACACCAAACAAAGCACCAACAGCAACTGCATACCACTTATTCTTGCCTGTTTCTGGAAACATAGTTCCAATAATATCAGTGGCTAACAAAATCGTATGAACAATGATGATTTTGCCTGCAATAGATGTAGGTAATCCAAAACCAATAACTAAACCAAAGGATAATGCGAAACTAGTAGCAAACAGGGTTTTACGGTCCATTGCATTGCTTAAATAAGCCGGGAACATTGGACGTAAGCCATCATGGAATACCGCTATATTTTGATTAGCAAGATAAGCAGCAATCCCTCCAAGCGAAGCCATAACAATAATCGTCAATACATTGATTTGAAATATCATTCTCTTTCCTCCTTATTTTTTGAGAATTTCATCAAGTAAGATCGGAATGATTTTTTCAGCGTCGTAGTTTACAAATCCGAACGCCTTCTTTCCATTCCTTACAGCTAACCTAATCTCTTCCTCTTGCATAATCTTCCCCGGTATCGTGACTGAAACACAAAATTGTGGACCAATTAGACCGATGGCCATAGCTAATGCACCCCCAGCTCCTGTTGCACATGCTCCAAAATAATATTGAGCTTGATTGGTTTGCACAGCTAAAGCGGCTTCGATATCACTTTTAATCGACACTTCAACTTCACCGTTCCCATACTTGTTAATGAGGTTCGCCAAAATCTGTTTATCCATTTGACCACCGACCACAATTTTCAAGATTATACCTCCTAAATACAGAATACTGTATTTTGTATAATCACATTATGGTAGCGTTTACCATTTTTGTCAACAACTTATAAAATAATTATTTATTAACCACAAAATGGCTTCAATTAAGAAATTTTATATCGAATGAAATCAATCGAATCTACCTTTTTTGAGTTAAAAAGTATGTTTTATCATAACTTTTATATAAAAATTCGTTAGTATTATTTATCTGACTATGACGATGATATCTGAAACAAATGTGGCACGAACTTTTGTATTTAGTAAGAAAATCAATCACCCTTTTGGATATGCTATAATTCAGCTATGAATTTATCGATTATAAAGCGACTGACAAAAAAGAGTATTCCACTCAATAGTTATCGAAAAGACCAAGAAACGGGTCGTGTCATCATCCAGATTTCATTGGATAAATACGATGATGTTTTTGATGACTGGGATTCATCGCCCTTTAAGATGCGGGATATTGAAGATGAATTCTTGGATTTCATATGGGACTCCATTGAAGACATTCCTTCACATATGGATGTTATTTTTGAATTCTCGATTCCTCAGGCTTTACAGAACGAACAAAAAGAAAAAGTGTTGATCAGTGCTTTGAATCATCAGTTCGACTACATGCTTCGAAAAATCAAACGTCAAAGAATCAAAGATCTTAAAGAGACATTACGTTACTTCTCGATTGGCGTCTTTTTCTTTATTGTTTTCTATACTGTGTTTGATGAGGCTTCAAGCTTTATTTCACAGATTATTAAGGATGGTCTTTTTGTAGGGGGTTGGTTGTTTATTTGGGAAACATTTTCTAATATCTTCATAAAATCTTATAAACTCTCAGAAGAGCGACAAATCATCCAACGCTTTAAAAGAGCGCAAATCAAATTCATTTTGCGCCCTTAATTAAAAATTCAATAAGCTTATAATAATCAATTTTCACGTTTGAACATTGATTTTTTATTTACAATAAACACTTTGCCCTAAGACATAGGTTTCAAGCACTTCATAATCACGATCCAAGATAACGATGTCCGCATCATACCCACTTCTTAGACGACCTTTCACATCATCCATATGCAAGACTTTAGCAGGATTGATCGTACAGGAATTGATGGCACTGACTTCTTCCACCCCTGCGCGTTCAATCACATTCTTTAAACTTTGATTGAAACGTAAGGTGCTTCCCGCTAAGCTGTTTGAATTGGCCAAGTAGGCCCCTCCATTGGCTTTGATATCGATTTCTTGTCCACCAAAGACATAGCGACCTTCCCCAACCCCCTTAGCTTGCAAAGCATCGGTGATCATGACCACATGATCCTTTCCCTTCGCTCTGAACAAAAGGTTCACAACAGGCCAACTGACATGGATGCCATCGGTGATGATTTCTGAATAACCATCTCTGATTTGCATCGCTGCTCCAGCTAGGTTGGGTTCACGATGGTTGAAAGGACTCATGCCATTGAAGGTATGGGTGAAACCATTGGCCCCATTGGCTAAGGCAAACAGGCTTTCGGCATAGGTTGCGGCGGAGTGACCGATATTGATGGATACACCCATCGCTTTGACTGCTTTGATGAAGCTATAATTCTTATCATTTTCAACAGCCATCGTCATGATCTTGAGCAAACCCTTGGACGCATCATAATAGCGTTTAAATTGTTCAATATCCGGCATGACGATGTATTTCTCTGGTTGTGCACCTTTGTAGAGCGTACACAGATACGGTCCTTCCAAATGGATGCCCACGATTTGTGCACCTTCTGGTTTCTTTTCTGCAACTTCTGCGACCTTTTGTAAAGCCTTTGTCAGGACTTCTTCACTTTGCGTGATAGTGGTTGGGCATAAAGACGTGACCCCTTCTTGGGGAATCTGTTTCAACCATCTTAATAAACCTTCTTCATCCGCATCATTGGTGTCAAAGGCAAACGCCCCATGACAATGCGTATCGATGAAGCCTGGTAGAATGCGATGATCGCCATAATCTTTATCAACGACTTTTGTATCATATGGCCAGATGGTTGAAATCTTACCATTTTCAATTTCTAATTGGGCACTGACCCAAAGTTCTTCTAAATAAACACGTGTGCTTTGAATGATCATAGAAATACCTCTTTATCTTATCTAATCACAATTGTTTCGTAATTAAAAGCCGTGTGCCAACATCTGTTGATTACGACAAACGAATTGAACAAATAGACACAAAAAAACAGTTTGCTTTCACAAACTGTTAACGTGCTCTACAATTTTCACATTCACCAAACAACATCAATTTGTAATCTGAGATTTTCATGGTTGGATGGTTTAATAACTGTGCTTCTAAACCTGGAATCTGCACATCATGAATCAAACCACAGCTTTCGCAATAGAAATGTTCATGGGTATCCATCTCCGCATCGAAACGATCGCTATCGCCCGGTACCGAGACCTTACGAATACGTCCTTCCGTGGCGAACTGATTCAAGTTGCGGTAGACGGTTGCTAAACTCAAACGCGGGTGATCTTTCTTCAAATAAAGATATATTTCGTCCGCTGTGGGATGGTTTTCTAAGTGTTTAACGGCTTCGAGGATAATTTCTTTTTGGCGCGTATTTTTCATCTAAAGTCTCCTGTATGTGAAATTATAGAACAAATTTGTTCGTTTGTATAGCATTGTATTTTTTTAACAAGCAGCCTATAATATTAGTAATGATAATTAATATCATAAAGGAGACAAAATACATAATGGAAGAAAACACAGTTTATCGTATGCCACTTATTGGGGATGCAGCTCCGGCTTTTACTGCGAAAACAACTCAGGGAGACATCAATTTTCCGGCAGATTACGAAGGCAAATGGGTTATTTTATTCTCACATCCTGCTGACTTCACACCTGTTTGCACCACCGAATTCATGACCTTCGCATCCATGGCGGATGAATTCAAAGCTTTGAATACAGAACTTGTTGGCTTATCTGTAGATTCCTTATATGCACACATTGCTTGGTTGCGTCGTATTCAAGAGATTGAATGGAAGAATTTCAAGAATGTTGAAGTAAAGTTCCCTTTGATTGAAGACATCAAGATGGATGTTTCGAAGCTATATGGCATGATCCAACCATCACAATCCACAACCCAAGCGGTTCGTGCCGTTTTCGTTATCGATCCAAAAGGCATTATTCGAACCATTCTTTACTACCCACTTTCCACAGGTCGTAACTTTGATGAAATCAAACGTATCATCTTAGCTCTACAGAAAGCGGATAAAGACGCCTGTGCAACCCCTGCTGACTGGAGACCAGGTGAAGACGTGATTGTTCCTACCGCTGGTTCATGTGGTGTTGCGAAGGAACGCATGGAAAGCAAATCCGATGATCAATACTGTCTGGATTGGTTCATGTGTTTCAGAAGAGAAAGCAAATAATTATGTAAGCTTGGTTCGCCAAGCTTTTTTAATCCAATAAACGTCCTGTTTCTTGAACAATCACAGCATAATCATCAGGATGAAGCTCATGACCAGCACCTTCGAGTTTGACAAAGCGTGCATAAGGAATCGTTTTAGCCAAATACTCACCATGGACAATCGGAATCACATTATCAACCGTCCCATGCATGATCAGTGTCGGTGCTTGGATGGCTTCAGGTTTACCTAAAACATCCGTACTGACCTGCGCAAACGCATGATTGAGCTTTGCATTATAATCGAGTGCTCTTGACACATCTTTTTCAATCATGGCATAGATTTCATTTAAGTCATATGTTCGTTCGCTTTTGTGCGTAGCCTGCCATTGCTTAAAAGCATAATCCACTTGAGCTCGATAGCCTTCAGGTTGATAATCTCCATAATGATCAAAGAACGCTTTCACTTCATCGCTAAACACAGGGAGCGCTTCTGCACCTTCTCCAAAATACATAGCCGCATAGAGCACCAAAGCACTGACACGCTCTGGATGACGATGGGCAATCATCTGCGCCAACATCGCACCCATGGACATCCCAAAGAAAACAGCTTTATCGATCTGATACGCATCCAAGATACGAATCGCATCTTCACTCATCGTTTCAAAGTCATACGCTGGTTTTCCCAAAGGATAACTGGTGGATAAACCGGTATCACGGTTGTCATAGCGAATCACAAAAAATCCCTTATCCACAAACATCTGACACAAAGCTTCATCCCACCAAAGCAATGAACTTGCGGATCCCATGATCAAGAGTAGACAAGGATTTTTCGGATCTCCAAAACTTTCCGTCATGATCTTAACATCATTGAATTGAACACTTTTTTCCATTTAATCATCCTCACTTTAAATTAGTGTATGTTACTTATGATTTTCGGTCAATTCATAAGGGTTCATGCTAAACTAAACTAAAGAGGACATCATCATGAAACTATGTGGAATTGAAGCGGGTGGCACGAAATTTGTCTGTGGCATTTCCGATGAGAATGGAAAGCTCATTGAACAGATCAGTTTCCCTACCACTACCCCTGAAGAAACACTTAAACAATGCCAAGCTTTTGTCTTGAAACATCATCCCGATGCACTGGGCATCGCATCGTTTGGGCCGATTGATCTTAATGTGAAAAGCCCGCATTATGGATACATCACGACAACACCAAAACCCAATTGGGCGTATGTCAATATCCTAGGCTCCCTACGTGAAGTCTATGCTGGACCCATCGGTTTTGATACGGATGTGAATGGGGCCGCTTTAGGTGAAAGTCTTTGGGGTAAAGCCCAGGATGTGGCTTCCTGTTTGTACATCACGATTGGGACGGGCATCGGTGGTGGATTTGTATCCAATAGACAGTGTCTCCATGGTTTGGTTCATCCTGAGATGGGCCACATGCATGTGGCGACGCTCAGTGTCAGCGATGGCGTTTGCCCGTATCATCATAATTGTTGGGAAGGCTTGGCCAGTGGTCCAGCGCTTGAAAAGCGTTGGGGCATGAAAGCCAGTGAATTGAGTGTCGATCATCCCGCATGGAAAGAAGAAGCACGCTTGATCGGTGAAGCATTGAGCACCTTGATTTGTGTCTTATCTCCAGAGCGTATTTTATTGGGAGGTGGCGTCATGCATCAAACACAATTGTTTCCGATGATTCGTTTGGTCGTGAAGGAACGACTCAATGCTTATATCGCACATCCTTCGATTCTTACGATGGATGAACATTACATCACAGCTCCAGGCTTAGGGGATGAGGCTGGATTGTTAGGTGCGTGTGCATTAGGACTAAATGCCTATAATCAAAGATAAGCTTATCTTTTTCATTGTAAATATAGTATAGAAAAGAACTTTACTTGTAATATGCAAATAAAGTTCTTTTTCTTTAGTTCGTCTTATCTGTAAAACTGAGCTCTGCTTGTACGATCTTATACACATCGTTTTCAAGTACAATCTTAAACTTCGCATCTTCCATCAAGGCTTCTTGTGTTTCTGTTTGGTACTTGACTTTCACCGTCGCAATGCTTGATCCATCCGCTTGAGCTTCGACACTTTGAATCGTGTAATTCACAAGTTGTATCCCTTTGGCTTGATAATCGATCACAAAGTCGTCATAGTCTTCCGCTCTTAGATCAATCGGTGTCAAGAGATAGAGATGATTGGTGCGCTTGAAGCGTTGAGCATCCAGGTAACGTGTCACTGCGACTTCTGCACTTCGACCCAGGATATCAAACCCAGGCTGACGTAGATTCTTATTCACTTTGTCATGATAGAAGAAACTCAAAGGATAATAGGTGTTGCCGGAGTTCCAGATGATGTATTCATCCAAACCCAGTTCCACACCGGCAATGATTTGTTTCTGAATCGCATCTTCTTCATAAAGGATATAGCCTTTGACCCAAGGTGCTGTGAATCCTTGGTACCAGTGACGAATGATGGCTGGATTTTTTTGTGCCGCATTGCGTTCAATGGCTTCTCTGGATGCGATTTGAATGACTTCATAAGGATGTTGGTCCGGGACATCAAAGCCATAATAACCACGACCATAATGACTTGGATAGACCATTGGGCTGATGTACTCTGTATTGTTGGTAATTTTGCGCCATGTTTGACCAATATCCTCAGGCTTGTCATCCCATGAATGTGTGATGACCCCAAAGACATCAGCCGACACATGAACATGATACGGTTCCAAGGCTTTTTGTGCGAAAATCAGGAAGTCTTCAATCGCTTCATCTTTATCCCGGCCATTACGTCCTGGGAAAGTCGTGATTTCATTGTAGTATTTCGCATTATCCGGGAAGCGGATGTAATCGTATTGAATCTCATCAAAGCCACGTAAAGCAGCTTCCTGCGAGATGGCCACGACATACTTCCAGACATATTCATCAAAAGGATTGACCCAGGCAAAGCCTGCTTTGTCCTTATAGACCCCACCAGCACTGAGCTGGATGGAATGATCTGGATTATTCTCGGCAAAGTAAGGATCTTTAAACGCGACGATTCGTGCAATGGTATAAACTTCTTTGGATTTCAAATAATCCATCAACACACTGAAATTCTTCATTGGCGTATTCCAATTGGAACCTACGGTATTTACGATTTCAATATCACTCTTCCAAGCCACCAAACCCAAGTCATTCTTGACATCGATGACCACTGAATTGACTTCGGTTGCTTCGATGATGCCAAGAATCTTTTCAAGCTTATTCACATCCTCCAAGCGACTTTCATCAACCGGCTGACCTGATTGACCACTCAGTGCAAGAATATAATTGGCATAGTATTGAATGTCTTCTTCATTGAAGTTGAAACCTGCCACATTGGATGTCATGTATAAAGCTTTTGCTTTGACGGTATACGGTTCAACAGGATCATCCAAATCAGGCAAAGGTACATAGAACTCACCGAGTGCTGTTTTGCGTTCTTCTTCCAACACACGTCGTTCTTCAATCAAACGTTCTCTTTCCAAGCGATCCAATTCTTCTTGATTCGGATTTTCTTCGACAGGCGGGTTTTCATTTGTCGGTTCATCTTTTGAGCACGCAACTAAAACAAGACCAAGACTAAGCATTAAGATGAGAAGGAATTTACGTTTATTCATAGCTGTAGATTTCTAGCGGAAGTGATGTGTTCAGTTTGTCCGCAACCGAGGAGGGTATGGTAATGATGGAAGGTTCCCCATCACTGATATAGCGTTTTTGAGGATTCATTTCATAATCCAAAAGATAATTCATAAAGCCTACATTATCCACATCCGTTTCACTGGCACGAACGCGTGGAATGGATAACGGATCGAAGGCATTGTGGAAAGGACTCAAAGCAGGCATCCAACCCACATTGAGGATGGCAATGTTTTCATAAGAGACATCTTCATACTGTCCCTTTTGAAGATAGACTTCCAAAGTCTTATCCTTAGGTCGAGACCCATAAGGCAAGGCCAAGGTATTAATGGCATAATCACTGGGCACAAATTTCTGTAGATATTGAACTTGCGCACCCAATTGATATTCCAAGTCGGCTTGCGTCGCATCCTTGAAATTCATGTGTTCTTTTGAATGATTCCCGATGTCCATCCCATTCGCAAGTAAGAAATCGATCTTCTTTTGAATCAGTTCACTTTGTCGAAATGGATTGGCCCCATTGGAGAAGAAGGTCGCATGGAGGGGAAAATCGGGATGGGCTTGATTGAATTCAACCAAGATGCCAACCGCACTGTCTGGATCGATGGATCCATCTTCGAGATAGTTGAAGTTATTCAAATTCGCATCATCAAAGGTCAATACGATGGGTGTCTTCCCTGCTTCCGTGGTGATGTGTCCCTTGACATAATCACTTAAACGGATGGGTCGATACCCCTGTTCATAGAGATACTCAAGATCCTTTCGGAAGTTATCAGCTGTTCTGACCCAGGTTTTTTCTTCAGGGCCAATGTTGTGGTACATCAGAACCATGATCTGTCCGGCTTCATTGGGCTTAAGACTCAAATCAATACGATCTTTGGGATCCAGCTCAACGATGGGTTCATCAATGGGTTCTTTTTCAATAATCTCAGATTCTTCTTTCGCGCATGCGCTGAGCGCAAACAAAAATACCACAAACAAAATAGCATATCGTTTCATCATTCTTTTTTTATAAACATGGTACCCCATGATAGCCCTCTTTTCTAACCGTTCTTATTATGCCATAGATTGCGTTAATTTGATATTAAGCTTGTTGCTCTTTGGCATAAGCCTCTTGTTCATAGGGTATGGAATAATACGCGATGATATGCGATTTCCCTTGCATCCTTTGCTTGAAATACGTCTTTAGATAGCAATAAAGAAAACCAAAAAAACCATCTTTTTGATATTGTTCGACATGGACCATTTCATGGCTGCGAAGACGTGCTGATATCTGGTTTTGAGCTTGCACATAAAAGATATGTGATCCTAAGGTTACGGCAGATGCCTTGAATATTCGTGGGATAAAGCTGTTGTAGTGTTCTTTGATCTTCATATCATCGTCTCAACGCAAGGATTTCTCTTAAAATCTTAGGTTCATACATCAATTCTTTTAATCGATTCACATCATCCACTTCTTCATCCTTTTGTTGGAGATACTGGTTGATCTTGCCCAGGATCCGATTTAACATCGAATCTTTATTTTTGTAGGCCTTGTTTTCGATCATTCCTTTTAGAACCATAAAAACCAAAGCATGCATGATTTCCATACATGAGGATTCGATCCAAAAATCAACTTGATCAAAAGGAGGATTGTACTGTTCTAACAGTCTTTCAATCATCTCTAAGCCATCTTCATTGGATTGCCAGATATCCACAAAGACACTGTCATATTGGTTCAAGGTGTCTTCATTGAAATAATCAAAGGCATCCCCTTGAATAATCTTTATCTCTTTACTTTGTGGAAACTGTGGTCTAAGTACCGTATTAAAGAGCTGGATCACTTCTGGTGAACGTTCCACAATCGTGACACTTTCCACATCATCATTTAACAACGCCATGTAAACGTAAAAACCAATACCCAAACCAAAGGTCAACACCTTGCCTTTAGCCTTCTTTGCATACGGTTCAATGGTATTCATTTCAGATGGGGCATCCAACATCCATACTTCATTATCTTGCCATAAGAACGTAGCTTGGTAGGGTTCATCCATCGCCCTTAAGCTCATCCAATCATTGAGCTCACGATTTTCATCTTCCACGATACTGGATACACTGAAAAGCTCATGTGCTTGGATGGTTTCTTGTGTGTATTTGAAGGCTGTTTGCGATAGGTCATCAAAGCGGATATGTGAGGTATAAGGATTTCTAATGTATTCCTGAGTGCTTAAGTAAAGGGATGGCCATTCTGTTTTGGAACCCTTAAATTCTTGAAAGCCTGCTTTCCCCATACTTCGTCTGAGTCGATCATGATCAAGTGTTTCAATATTCAAACCCAAGAATTCATTCTTGGTATCATTACTCATATGATTAAGGCATCGCTTCATAAATTGATCGATGGCGGGTGACCGTTTGATTTGCATACCTGTATTCTATCAAAAACACACTAAAAAAGAAGACAAAGTCTTCCAGCCTAAACGAATTAAACTACTTCAGAATTTCAATGTTATCTTTCATACATAAGTTCTTAACATTAACATAAATCAAATACGGGATCACAGCCCCTAACAACACATCACTCAAATAATGATCCCCCCTGATCATTCTTGAGATCATCATCATGAGTATGTAAAGGAAAAGCATAAACTTAAGTAACTTATACGTTTGATTCTTCATTTCCATTTTAAATGCATTGAGTGATATTAGGGATGCCGCTACAGCACTGTGTCCTGAGGGAAATGACTTGGTCGCATTGTCAAAAGTTAGATTCAATCCGATATACCAAGCCTGAAAGTCTACACCACTAATGACAAGATAAGGACGCGGTCTTTCCCAAATCAACTTAAGTAACTGAGGAATTAGAATCGAAAACAGAATCGTCAAACCAATAATTAAGAAATGAAGATGATAACGATTCAGCTGTTCATCCGTCACTTTATCGAATAACCTAAACGTAATCAAAGATAGAATCACAGGAACAACAAGCATCCAATATTCAAAACGATTGGAATATCGTAATGGTTGAATAAAAAAACTAATCATGAAAGCTAAATAGAATACGCATGTCCATTTCCACAACATGTGCTTGTGTCTTTTTAAATATTGGCTCATCCATAACCAAGCTAAAGCGCCCAAGATCAGACTGGGTAATTCACCAAACACATAGAAGAGATTTGCGAACAGTGAATTACGGTCAAAAAAGATCATAGCAATATGCTCATCAAAGAAGGTCGCAAGCCCAATCAACACAATAAATACGGTGTACCATTGCTTCATGACTCTATTATACGTGATTCAATATTAAGCATCCTTAACAATTTTCCTGGTTAAATGGGTTTCTAAAAAGACCCCGTCTATGGTAAATTGTTACAAACAAGGAGTCCCTATGTCCAACAAACCCATATACAAAGAGATATTCACAGTCTTTGCCAAACTTGGCATCTTCGCTTTCGGTGGTCCAGCAGCCCACGTAGCGATGATGGAAGATGAAATCGTCACCAAACGCGAATGGTTGAGCAAAGAACGCTTCATTGACATGTACGGATTCACCAGTTTGATACCAGGTCCCAACTCAACTGAGATGGCGATTCTGATGGGTTATCATCGTGGTGGGGTCCCTGGACTCATCATTGCAGGTTTGAGTTTCATCTTACCTGCTGTCTTTATTGTCTTGGTCTTTGCCTTCATCTATGTCACCTACGGAGCGATTCCAGTCGTAGCTGGGTTGTTTGATAGGGTTAAACCCGTCATCTTAGCGATTGTGATTCAAGCGTTGTATCGCTTGTCCAAATCGATTCTTTCATCTTTTGAAAAAGCCTTGATTTTCATTACCGTGTTAGCCTTATCCTTCTTTGGTTTGAGCGAGATTCCTTTGATTCTCATTGGCGCAACGGCTTATTTCATATTGAAGAAGATGCCTAAGGGAAAACTCTTCATGGTTGAGCCGATGTCCGCCTTGATGGTTTTCTTGGTCTTCTTGAAGATTGGTTCTGTTTTATATGGAAGTGGTTACGTATTGCTTTCATTTCTTGAAACAGAGTTTGTGCTACGTTATGGCGCAATCACCAATCAAACCTTACTGGATGCGGTTGCCGTAGGTCAGTTCACTCCAGGTCCTGTCTTCACCACCGCAACCTTCATCGGTTATGTCATCGCCGGTTTCCCAGGAGCGATTGGGGCTACCATTGGGATTTTCTTACCGTCGTTTCTTTTGGTTGCGATCGTCTTCCCATGGTTTGAGAAATTAAGACAGAACAAAGTATTGTCAATCTTCTTGGATGGGGTTAATGCCGCATCCATTGCCCTGATGGCGTCGGTAACCATCAAACTGGGAATGGCGACACTCTTGGATTGGCAAAGCATTGTGATCTTTTTAATCAGTGCAGCCCTCTTAATTAAAACAAAAATCAGCGCAACTTGGCTGATTCTAGCGGGTGCGTTGATTGGGATCATTCTCTAAGCTTGGTTAGCCAAGCTTTTTAAATGAAGAAATTAGAACTTTAGAATAAGCACAAAAGATGACGATCAATGCAGCTACTGTCGCATCATCGATCATCACCACATAAAAACAAGCGTTCGCTTGTCTTAGTAGTGTCCTTCACTGGGAACGATACAAATGAATTTAAAAGGCTTGTCGCCTGTGTTCTGGAATTGATGAAGTTCATTTCCAGGTACAAAGGCATACGATCCTGCTTTGACGGCATTTTCTTGTCCATTGAGGAATAAAGATCCCTCACCCTCGATGATGTAGTTGATGTGTGGCCAAGCATGTTGGTGACGGGGTGTGAAACCACCGACCTCCAACTCAAACACACGCATGACATGATTGTCCCAACCTTGATCAGGTCCAACCAAAACGCGCATCTTCGCATCCTTTGCGAGGGGGTTATTAACGACTTTATTTTCTAATTCTGTAACATGTCCTATTGGCATATGAGTGACTCCTTATTTTTTAAAATCATAGCACACTCTTTCTTAAAAATATTGTGAAATACACTTGAGAATGGTGTATATTGAACATAGATGAATATCAATATAATAGGACGATGTTGCGTGGATGTTGAAGCGTGTTGTCCATCAAGCAAAATACTGAATGTCGACTATCTCTACTTGGACTTACAGCGTTGTGATCGTTGTCAATCAACCGATCAACGTTTGGAAGAAGCCCTTGAGCTTTTACGTCCTGTTCTCCATGAACTTGGTTATTCCTTCAATCTCAATAAGATACACATGAGCACCAAGGACCTCGCTTTAAAGTATCGTTTCCAAAGCTCCCCTACGATTCGCATCAATAATATTGATCTTTTTGAAACAATCACCGAAAACGAATGCGCTTGTTGCAGCGAGATCAGTGGGCATGCGACCGATTGTCGTACTTTTGAAGAAGATGGTCAAACAGTGAATGCTCCGAGCGTCAAACTCTTGACTGAAAAGATCTTGCTTTATATCTTGAATAAACCTAAGCAGAAAGACATAAAACCTTACGTCTTGCCTAAAAATTTAGAATCATTTTATCAAAAAAAGCCGTGAGGCTTTTATTTTCGTTCCACAATCATCAATACATCATTTTCGTTGGATAAATCCAAGCACTCCTTGATCGACTTGGTTTCGATGATTCCTTTGCATAAGACTTGAAGACTTTGTGGACCAAGTTCATCGCCTTCAACCCCAACAAGCACACCCGCATCTTCTTTACCCAACCAAATGATAGTGCGTTTATCTTGTATGGCTTTCATCAATGTGTCAACTAAGACTTGTTGATTAAGCATATTACTCAGTGAATGTGTCATCAATCGCACATGACTTTGATTGGTTTCATAATGCGCATGCAATAATGTTTCGAATTGTCGAATATCCATTGGTATTGTTGGATTCAAACTTGCACGTTTATAAAACGTTCGAATCCATCCCATCAATTGCGTTTGTGTGAACTCACTTTGGTCGATTGCACTAAGCATGGATGGCTCAAACTCCAACCAAAGCAGATTCACTAAAGCCTCAATCCACGCAGCTTGATTTGTATACGTTTTATCTTCTAACCAAGCGCGCAAAACGCCAAGCCTTTCTGACTGCTTTCTTTCAAGTCTGCACTCTCCGCTTGAAAGTATCCTTTTCCCAAAGCATTCAAATACGCTTCTGCCATTTGACTTCGTGCTGCATTATGCACACAAACAAAGAGGACTTTGATCATATCAGGCTCCTTTAAACCACTGTTTCGTACTATTCGCAATCTTTACCAAGATTAGCATGACCGGAACTTCAGTGAGAACACCTACAACCGTAGCCAATACAGCAGGTGATGTTGGACCAAACAGTGCAATCGCAACCGCAACCGCAAGTTCAAAGAAATTGGATGCCCCAATCATGCCTGCAGGTGCCGCCACATCATGTGTCAAATCACATTTCTTTGCGCCAAAGTAAGAGATAAAGAAAATCAAGAAGGTTTGAATCGTCAAAGGGATCGCAATCAAAGCGATATGAAGTGGATTTTGTAAGATGACCTCACCTTGGAATGAAAACAATAGGATTAAAGTAAGTAATAAACCCAATGTCGTAATACCATCAAATTTAGGCAAGAATGTATTTTCAAAGTAATCCAAACCTTTGTTCTTTACAACCATATGACGCGTCAGCACACCGCCAACAAGAGGGATCACCACAAACAATACAATCGATAAAAACAAAGTGTCCCATGGAACCGTCACATTGCTTACACCCAACAGAAACTTAACGATGGGGATAAACAAGAGTAAGATAATCAAATCATTGGTCGCGACTTGTACAACCGTATACGCTGGATTTCCCTTGGTTAAGGTACTCCAAACAAAGACCATTGCCGTACACGGCGCTGCCCCTAAGAGAATCGCACCGGCAAGGTATTGTGTCGCCAAGTCACCATTAATCCAAGGCTTGAATAAGACAAAGAAGAACACCCAAGCAATCGCAAACATCGTAAAAGGTTTGATCAACCAGTTCGCAATCCAAGTCACATATAAGCCCTTTGGATTCTTACCAACATTCTTAATGCTTTCGAAATCGACTTTCATCATCATCGGGTAAATCATGACCCAAATCAGGATGGCTATGGGAATCGAGATATTCGCGACTTCATATTGGCCCAAGGTTTCCGGAATGATTGGTACATACTGCCCGATCAATACACCCGCAACCATACATAACGCAACCCAAATACTCAGATACTTCTGAAAGAAATTGATGCCTTCCATTTTATTTCTCCTTCTTAACACGTGTGGCTTTGTAGAACTGATGTCCACCCGATAGATTGTATACGTGTTTGAATCCACGATTGATTAAGATATTTTGAGCCGCATTGCCTGTCGTCCCTTTATTGCAATAGGTCACAACTGGTTTCTTAGAATCCAATTCATTCAGTCGTTCTCTAAGCTCCGCATGCGGCATGCTTATCGCATTCTCCACATGTCCCTTCTTTGTATAATCTTTGTCCGTTCGTGCATCCACGATTTGGAGTCCCTTGATCTTGTCCAGTTCCGTGTTTGAAAGAATCTTACGATTGCGTTCTATCGCATTATCTAAAATCATCCCTGTGTAATGAACAGGATCTTTTGTGGTCGAGAACGGAGGTGCATAGGACAGATCCAAATGGAAGAGTTCATCCACTTTCGCATGATAGGTAATGAGTGTTGCGAAGACATCCAAGCGTTTGTCCACACCTTCTGTCCCAATAATTTGGATACCCAACAATTGTTTGCTTGTACGATCCGCAATGGCCTTGATGACCATCTCTTCCCCATCGAAATAGCTAGGACGATGGGGCTTGATGTTGTGAATGACTTCGATATCATAGCCTGCTTTGCGTGCTTCAACTTCGGATAGTCCGGTTGAACCGATACTCAAATCAAAGAGTTTGAAGATTCCTGTACTGAGGTTTCCTTGATAATGCATTTTACCACCCGAGTTATCAACTCGTGTGATATTATCTCCTGCAATACGACCTGTCTTATTCGCCGTCGTACCTAAAGGACGATAAACCGCTTCCTTTGTGATGCTGTTGTAGGTTTCGATGCAATCCCCTGCCGCATAAACATCCGGATGGCTTGTGCGCATCGTATCATCAACCCAGATGGCACCGGTTGTGCCTAAACGAAGTCCCATGGCTTTCGCAAGATCCACATTCGGTCTCACGCCTGTTGCCAAAATCACCATATCCGCATCTTCAACCTGACCATTGCTCAAAGTCACACAGTCTTCGTGAATCTCCGTGATTCCGGTGCCTTTGATGATCTCTATGCCTTTATCAATAAGTTTGTTCTCAAGAAGCATGGCCATGTCTTCATCCAAATTGGGTGTGATTTTGTTCATCACTTCCACGACCGTAACTTTGATGTTCCAAGGGTGAAGATTCTCTAGGACTTCAAAACCAATGAAGCCCGTACCTGCAATAATGGCTGTCTTTGGTTTGTGTTCTTGAATAAATTTTTTAATGGCAATCGCATTCTGGACATTCCTTAGAAAGAAGATATGTTTCTGATCAATCCCATCGATCTTTGGCACAAAAGGACGTGCACCTGTCGCTAGAATCAATTTATCAAAGTGGTCATTAAAGGTTTCACCCGTCACGAGATTCTTAATCGTCAAGCGTTTATGAATCATGTTCACATGGGTGACTTCATGTTGGGTCTTCACTTTTATATCATATTTCTCATCAAAGAATTTCGCATCCCGTGGTGTCAGTACTTCAATATCCTTGATCTCGTCCCCAATATAATACGGTAAGCCGCACCCAGAATAAGAAATATCTTGATCCTTTTCATAAATCACAATCTCCGCAAAATCGTCGTTCCGTCTTGCCTTTGCGGCTGCTGATGTCCCTGCCGCTACCGCTCCAATGATTACGATGCGCATTTCTTGTTCTCCTTACTTGAACAACTTAGATATGTCTTTGTGTCCTTATTTAAGATAGCTTCCAAACGATGCTTGGCTAATGTGATGCCTTCATCACATAAGCTGTAATAGGTCCACTTCTTATCTTTACGCGCATGCACGATGCCACTTTCAACTAAGATTTTCATATGATGTGAGAGCGTTGATTGTGAGATTGAAATACTCTCCAATAAGTCACAGGCACATTTCTCTCTGCTTTGTAATAATTCAATGATGGCCAAGCGATGTTCATCACACAGTGCTTTGAACAACTTGGCATCATTTATATAGTGTTCGTTCATATCGATTTTCCTCGATATGATTATAGAATAAATAGGCTTACCGACACAACATGCAAGTCTTGATTATTTGTTAAGTTTTATTAACCAGACCAAAAGAAAATTCGTTTGTTCAACGAATTACTTTGAGATTAATGGTTTGATGTCTTCTGGACTTAATACTTTACCAAATGATACGACTTTTTCATCCACGACTAATCCCGGTGTGCGCATGACACCATAGGCTGCGATGTCGGCCAACTCTTTTACTTTGACAAACTCAGCTGTGATGCCCAATTCTTCCGCAGCCTTACGGGCATTGGCTTCCAAACGCACACAATTATTACAACCGGAACCTAGAATTTTGATGATCATATTGTTCTCCTTTTTTAGATCAGATAGAATGCGAATTGATTGAAGAGTAAGCCGATGATGATGATGCCCGTCACAACCAAGCCCACAAACACCGCCAACAACTTATTCTTCACAACCTTCTTAAGCATGATGATGCTTGGTAATGAAAGCGCCGTTACCGCCATCATGAAGGATAAGGCCGTCCCAATCCCAACGCCTTTGGAAACCAAAGCTTCGGCAATGGGTAAGGTCCCGAAAATATCCGCATACATGGGCACACCAATCAAGGTCGCAAGTGGAACCGAGTACCACTTATCAACACCCAAGACCGCTGTGATGAAGCTCTCAGGGATGACATTGTGAATGAGAGCCCCAATCCCTACACCAATTAAAACATACAACCATACTTTTTGGACGATCTCTTTGACACCTGCAACGGATATTTGAACACGATCTTTAACGCTTAATTCCTCTAATTCCAATTCTGGCATACCAGAATTCTTGAAAACAAACGAAGCGACTTGATCTTCCATCTTAAGCTTGGAAATGATCGTTCCACTGATGACCGCAAGGATAACCCCTACTGCGACATAAGCTAAGGCAATCCGCCAATTAAAGATGCTTGCGAGTAAGATGACCGAGGCCAGATCCACAAGGGGTGAGGAAATCAAGAATGAGAATGTGACCCCAATCGGCAAACCCGCTGAGGTAAAACCGATAAACAAAGGAATCGAAGAACATGAACAAAACGGTGTGACCGTCCCCAATAAAGCCCCAAGCAGATTCGCTGTAAAGCCTTTGTATCGTCCTAAAATCTTGCGTGTCCGCTCAGGTGGAAAATAACTTTGGATGTAGGATACGGTAAAAATCAATACAGACAGTAATATGAATATTTTGATCACATCATAAATGAAGAACTGTAAGCTTGCGCCGAGTTGACTTTCAAGACGGATGTTAAAAACATCGGACACCAACTTACCAACAAGTTCATTCAACCATGTCATTTTTAAGAACGTATTGTTTAAGAAACTAAAGAACGCCATGAGCCCTCCTACATAGACACACATCTATATAACGATTATACGCCTCAACAAACGCTTGTCAATAGATATATAGATAATCATCTATGTATTGGAAACTAAAGCTAGATTTTTACCTTCATACCGTAGAGCCAATATCATTTCGGTAAAAAGATTGCTTCGCATCGAGCTTCTTTAGATCCTGATAAACCATCTTTTTCGCCTCATCAAGCGTACTCGCAAGAGATGTTACACATAGAGCACGACCGCCTTGATTGATAAATGCATCGCCCTGTTTAGAAGTCCCCACATGGTAGACCCTTGAATCAACTCGATCAAGATTATGAATGGGTCCAAATACTAAGATATTGTTTTGCTTAAGGACATCCGCAATCCCTTTGGATAAAGGAAGCTCAGGTCCAACAAAGACCAAATCGATCTGTTCATTAATGCAGAAGTCTATGATTACTTCAAAATTCAGAGGATCGATGGACACACAGTTTGCCACATCCTCCATACCGGGATTACCTGGAAGTACATAGACCTGCTTTACACTTTTGCTTTTATGAAATGCATGCGCAATGGCGTGTTCACGACCACCACTGCCAATAACTAGAATTTATCTTTCCATCAATGTTTAAAGTGCCTTTCACCTGTAAAGACCATGCACAAGCCCAATTCATCACAGGCTGAAATGGAATCTTTGTCTTTAATGGAGCCTCCAGGTTGAATGATGCATGCGATGCCATATTCGGCAGCCAATCGTATCGTGTCATCCATCGGAAAGAAGGCATCACTGGCAAGAATCGCACCTTTTGCTTTTTCACCGGCTTGTTTAAGTGCGATCTCTGCAGCGCCGATGCGATTCATCTGCCCTGCTCCGATGCCGATCGTTTGACCCTCTTTGATGATGACGATGGCATTGGATTTTACATGTTTGACTACCCATTCACCCATTTCAAGATCACTGATCCAAGCTCGATCAAGGGTTTGTTTCGTGACACAACGATAGTCATGGACATCCGTATTGTGATCATCTACGGCTTGAACCAATAAACCACCACTGATGCGAACCGTCGCTCTTTGGAAAGGTTTGACAATGTGATGGGGGAAGTGAAGAACACGTAGGTTCTTTTTCGTTGCGAAAATCTGGAGCGCTTCTTCTGTATACTTCGGTGCCAGAATGATTTCTAAGAAGATGTCGACACATTGATGTGCAATATCCGCATCAACGGTTCGATTGAAAGCGACGATGCCTCCAAAGATACTGATGGGATCCGCCGCGTAGGCTTTTTGCCATGCCTCTAAGAGTGTGTCTGCTGTCCCAACTCCACATGGATTCATGTGTTTAAGCGCAACACAGGTAGGCGCATCGAATTCTTTGATTAGATTCAGTGCGGCTGCCCCATCCTGGATGTTGTTATAGGAGAGCTCTTTCCCTTGAATTTGAATGCCCGATGCCATGGAATAAGACTCATCAAAGGGTGTTTGATAAAAGGCTGCACTTTGATGTGGATTTTCACCATAACGAAGCGTTTGCTTCAAAACAAAGGTTTCCGTGAAACGCTCAGGATACGCAATGCCTTGTTTATGGGTGAGATATTCCGCAATCATGCTGTCATAACTCGCTGTTAAACGAAAGACCTTGGCTGCACACCAAGCACGAAAATCCAAGTCTGTTTCACCCTTGCTTTCCAGTTGTTCAATGAGCTTTGGATAATCCTCAGGATCGCAGATGACCGTTACGGATTGGTGATTCTTAGCGGCACTTCTAAGCATGGAGGGTCCTCCAATGTCGATGTTTTCAATGGCCTTTTCATACGTAAAATCCGCTCTGGAAATGGTTTGTTGGAAGGGATAGAGATTGACGATGACATAATCGATCGCATGGATGTCCTGTTCATCGACTTGTCTCTGATGTTCAGGCAGGTCTCTACGGAAAAGCAGTCCTCCATGAATCTTGGGATGTAGTGTTTTGACACGTCCATCCAACATTTCTGGAAAGTCTGTGACTTCTTCAATGGCTAAGACAGAGAGATCCGCCTTCTCGAGCGTTGCTTTCGTACCCCCCGTTGAAATCAGCTCGATATCATGTTTGATGAGCACTTGAGCTAATTCAATCAAGCCTTGTTTATCACTGACACTTAATAAAGCACGTTTTTTCATGATTCTTCCTCCCAGAGTTGTTTAAGCACACTTGGATAAAATATGTGTTCCAGATTGTGTAACTTCGCTTCAATTTCAATCCGTGGTTCATCGTCCGTAATTTCAAATTCAACTTGATCGATGATATTACCGGTATCCAAACCATCATCCACAAAATGAACTGTGATCCCCAATATTTTATCCTTTGCTTGTAGAGCTTGCCCTAAAGCATCTTTAGCTCGATATTTCGGTAATAAGGAGGGATGAATGTTCACGATCCGGTTCTCAAATGCATCAAGTATGGTCTTACCAATGATGCGCATGTATCCAGCCCAGACAATCCACTCTGCATCCCAAGCTTGAATCTGTTTAAGCATTGAACTTTCCATGGCTTCTTTATTCATGTACCAATCCTTGAGATACAAGCAGACAGGGATGTTCAAGTGACGCGCACGCTTAATCGCATACGCATCCATACGATCTACAATCAAGCCGACACAGTGTGCATCTAAGTCTCCGTTTTGTGTCGCTTTTGCCAAGGCCTCAAAATTAGATCCATTGCCGGATGCGAAGACGACAAATCTTACAGCCATTGGATGCCGACCTCATTGCTTATTTCACCCATGATCACAGCTGTTTCGTTTATGGTTTTAAAATGATCCCTAACTAGTTTTACATTTTCAGGTTTAACCACAAGGATCATTCCAATGCCCACATTGAAGACATGATAGAGTTCATCTTCCGCAATGCATCCCAATTCTTGTAGGGTTTTGAAGATGGCGGGTATTGTCCATGTGTCTTTTTAATTTTAAACCTTGGTTCTTATGAAAACAACTTGACTTAGACTTTACTCCAAGCCGTATAATCAAGTTGAGGGTATATGCATGAAACAATCTCAACTCACTTTAATCGTATTTATGTTAATGAACTTTGTGATTGGGATGTCTGCCATGGTTTTTGGTGGCATCTTAGATCAAGTCGCAATTTCATTAAATGTGTCCGTCGCTTTGACAGGTCTTTTAGCAACCAGCTTCTCTATTGGGGCTGCCATTGGCGTACCCATCATCTTGATTGTCTTTGCACAAGCCAATCGTAAACGTTTGATGCTTATTCTATTAAGCTTGAGCTTATTTAGCAATATCGCAACAATTCTCGCACCGAACTTTGTTTTGTTGTTGGTGGCACGTACCTTGATGGGGATCACCATCAATGGTTATGGTGTCATGGCCATATCAACGGTCACTTCACTCGCTGAGAAAGATCGTCAAGGTCGTTCCTTAGCGTTCCTTATCATGGGCAATGCTTTGGCAATGTTGGTGGGTATTCCCTTGGCGAGAGCATTGTCTGCCTTTTTGGATTGGCGTGGCATCTTCTGGATTCTGAATCTACTGACATTCCTAGCATTCGTTTATTTCGCTTTGGTTCTACCGAATCCTAAAGAAGAAGCCCCAAAAATGAGCATCTTGGATCAATTTGAATATCTAAAATCCATCAAGGTTTGGGCATTGCTCATCTTCACCTTGGTCATGTTTAGTGGTTATGCGGCCTTGAACACCTTTGTGACCCCATTCTTGTTGGATCGCTTTCCGGGTTTGAATCCCATCATGAGTTTGGTTTTGGTAGGGCTTGGCTTGGCCAGTTTCATCGGAAATAATATCGGTGGCCATTTATCCGATCGTATTGGGTATTCAAAATCCATGCTGGTAGGGGCAATCTTACAAGCTTTGAACATTCTAATGGTTATCGTCTTACGTAACTACACGCTTTTCAATATTCTCTTTATCATCTTCTGGATCATGAGTGCTTGGATAACGGGTCTTCAGTTGAATCTTGGCATCATGCAAGAAACCCATCACGATGCACGTTTCATCATCAGCCTGACAGGCACATCCATTCAAATGGGTTCAGCAATTGGTTCAAGTGTTGCGGCACTCATCGTTGCGAATTACGGAATCCAAAGCATCGTCTACTTTACATTAGGGATGACCGTACTGATGGTTGTCATTCAAAGCTTTGCGCAACGGATTCGTTAAAGAAAAGGTCGCTAAGGCTTATGCGACCAATTCAATTTGATTGTTCTCTGGATCTAAGAACGCAAGTTCATAGTAGCCATCCCCTGTTGTTCGTGGACCACTCAGGATTATAAAGCCATCTTCTTTAAGTCGTTCAAACATTTGATCGACTTTTTCTTTGGTTCCCAATTGAAATGCGATGTGAATGAAGCCACTTTGCATCAAAGCTTTTTCCACATCGTGCATTTCGGGTCGACTCATGATTTCTAAGCGTGCACCTTCTTCAAACGTTAGAAAATACGTCATCAGACCTGTTTTTGGATTTTGGTACTTTTCATTGGGGATCGCATTTAAGTATTTCATGTAGAAAGTTTTCATTCCTTCCAAGTCCTTCACATAACAAGCCAAGTGTTCTAGTTTCATTCGTACTGTCCTCTTTTAACCATTATATACAAAAAAGATGGGGGCTTGCCCCAATCTTCTTAGAAATTACGCCCTTTACGCTGATTGGACTGACGACTTTGATTCAAAGCTTGAGGTTCACCGGTCAAATCACAATCTTCTGTACGTGTTTGACGCATTTCTGCGTTGTCTCTTGACCCAAGACCTGTACCTATATTCCCATCAACGGCATTTTCAAAGGCACGCAGGTGATTTTCAGAGGCCTTCAATAAATTGGTGAAGATACGTTCGACATCTTCTGGAAGATCCAACTTCAAGTAATCCTCATAAAGATCGATGTTTGCGATTTCTGCTTCAACGCCCATCGTATAGGCTTTTTCCAATGAGTCCGGAACGACAGCGTATTGATCGCCATTGTCTTCAGGGACATCAAAGTCATAGGCATCGAATAGAGTTTCGAGTGCATCGATGTGACGAGCTTCCGCTTTTACGATACGTGCGAATGGATTTACAGATCCAAATTCTTCAATCAAGGCTTCATACTCTGCTTGTGCTTTATATTCATCATTAATCAATACCGTAAACATTTTTTCCAACTCCGCATCACTTGCTTCAAGGGCACTGACGGGTGCGAAACTTGCGATGGTAGCTAATGCGATACCACTTAGAATCGTGGAACTTAGAATTTTTTTCATTTGATTTCTCCTGTGGTCATTCGACCAGGATCCTGAGATCCTTCGATCATTGTTTTGATCTTGACCACAGTATACCCAAGAGATGTGTCACAAAAGCGTCATAAGTGTGTCGAAAGTGTAAAATAAAAGCGCATTTTGAGATGCGCCTTATTCATATGCATTGATTAATCCGTAATCTTACCTACAACCGTAAATCGTTCTAGAATGCCTTTGCCATGCGGAGCCCCGGTAATATAAGCACTGACGTCTTGACCGGCTTGTTGACCATTATGATCCCCATTACGCCAATTCGGTTCGTTGCTCACATCATAAACCTGACCATCCACGGCCACAAAGGCGAGGTTCCCCTCTTTTCCATTGAACTGAGCAAGCTCTTCAATGGTCATGAGCAGGAGGCCAGATTCGACTTCAATTCTCAACCCTGTAAGTTCGTCGATGGTTTCCCCATTGTTTTCAATGGGTGTCGGTGTAAAAACGTCCGCGATCGGTGTTTCTGCCGCACAGCCTGTAATAACGAGCATTAAGATGATTCCAATCACTGTATTGCGCATAGCGTATCCTCACTTTGCATTACTTTACAAAGAGAGGCGTCTTTACGCAAAACTTATGCACTGACAACTTTCTGCTTTACAATAAACTCTTTATGCAATTTCAAACCAATATAGGGTACAAACAAGATGATCGCAACAATACGATTCTGCGGTGATGATGCATTGACCACAAGATGCACAAGAATCAAGGCATAACTAAGATACGCCCAGCGTTGAAGTTTGACCCAGCTTTGTGCTTTCATCTTCTTGCGAATCGCCATATAGCTGGTGATGAAGAGTGGAACCATGATCAAGAACGCCGCTACTCCAAAATATGGGATATCACGTTGTTTACTCAGTACTTCCGCCACATAATTTAAGGGATGACTCATCAAGAGCACAAAACCAAGAATCGAATACGGTGCACGCACACTGCGTAATTTCTTCGTCAACTTCCACTTCGGATTGAGAGCACCTGTGATCATAACGACATAAAAGAAGGCGAAGCCTACGAAACCTTTGACAAAAGGCGTCACAAACGCTTTCCCACGTAGGGCGATCACCGCAGCCAATACAAACCAAACGGCAATATAGAGTTGTTTACGATACTTCAAGATTTGTGGTGTTAGATAATACGCGAGCACCATCAAGATGCTAATTACGATAGGACTGAGCATTTTCTATGTCTCACTTTCTACAGCTTTGAGCTGAATACGATCACGCACTTCTTTGTTAACTAAGAAACGATCAAACAAGACAATCAGTGGAGGCAATACGATAAATGTACTCAAAAGCGCCAAACTGATGTTGATGACGGTCATGAATCCGAAATCCTGTAGGATCACAAAATCCGAAAACAAGAGAACCGCAAACCCACCAATTGTTGTTAAACCAGAAGCTAAGACCGCTTTACCGATCTTTTGAATCGAAAGCGACATCGCATCGATTTTTGTCAAACCGATCTCACGCTCTTCCAAATAGCGCTCCATGACCATGATGGTCATCTCACTGCCCATGCCGAGAACCAAGGCACCTAAGGTTGCGGTAATCGGTGTGAAGTCAATCTTCATCCCTACCATGACTAAACTGGATATCCCGATGATAAGTACAACTGGAATGATGGGAATCAAAGCTTTGAATAGATTACGATAGATAAGCAATAAGGCCATAAATACCAAGCCTAAGCCTAATAAAGTCATTGTGATACGACCTGAGGTCAAGCCTTCAACCATCTCGACATCCATGACGGTCTTGCCTGTCAACTGAACTTCCATGGGTGCGTCCATAAGATCGATTCTAAGGTCTTGAATCAACGCCTTAGAGGCATCTGTTGAAAGATGTTTGATGTTCACTAAGATCAAGCTCTCGTTTTCATCCTCATTCACAAACATGGCACGTTGCGTAACTGGAAGATCATTCATCATTAACAGTTTATCGTCATAGGATGTATTCTCATCCGCACCCAATGTATTGAGTAGACTCGATAAGGATTTGATGCTTACGACTTCATTAGGATACGTCGTCAATAAGGATTGAACCTTAGTGTCGATCCATGCTAAGTTACCTTCACTTAGAATATTTTCATCTTTGAGATAAATTGCTATTTGATCTGTAGTCTCAACCGCATCTCGAATCTTATGAATGTCAATTAAAGCAGGAAGGTTCTGTGGCATGAAGGTTTCGATATCGGTCTCAACACCGACCTGATTGTCCACATAGATGCCATAACCCGCCAAGAGTAAAACGGTAAGTAAAATAGGCACGGATAATTTCAAGGTCAATTTAGTCAAACCACCAAAGAACTGGTCCAACTTTGAATCTTGTTTAGCTTTATGTATGATTGCTTTAACAGGTTGATCATTGAGTTTTCCAATTTGAATGATCGGTAAGAGTAAGAAGATACTCCCCAAGAAACTGACGATGACGCCGATCGTAAGCATTTTTCCGAAATCTTGAATCATCGGTACTGGTGATGCATAGAGTGAGATAAAACCCAAGACTGTCGCAAACACCGCAATCCCAACGGCTTTACCAATTTGTGCTAATGTGGTTTGAACACTTTGTTCCTCATGGAAACGATTGTGAAATTGAATTGAGTAATCAATCCCTAAACCAATTAAGATGGGGAATACTGCCATGGACACCATGGTTACAGGTACCTTGATCCAACTCATGAAGCCCAGTGTCGCAATCACCGACACAAAGATTACAGCGAGACTTAACATACGCCATTTGACTTTGAATACGAGAAGGAGAACCGCAAACATAATCAAAACCGCTAATGCGACCATGACCATCATGCTTGACTTCATCTCGGTACGAAGCGCAATGTCTAGGACTGTTTTACCAGAGATCGTAGGATTGATTGTAGTAAAGTCCACATCATCGATGCTTGCGATCACAAGATTGGTTAAACGTTCTTTTTCGGTGTCGTTGAGATTGCCATCCAATTTGATCATCATCATGGCTTGAGTATCACTGACCACCACATCATTAAACACGGATCTCAATGTTCCTTCTTCATAAAGAACAAGATCCAGCTCACTCATAACGCTTGGTACTGTGGCTTCCATCATTGTGCTCTTGGTTTGAAATAGGCTTAACCCTGAACTGATTTCCTGAAGATTCGCACCCATGGACACGAATCCTTCCGCCATCGCTTTGAGCTCTTGCGGTGAAAGTGCGTCTTTCAAGCCATCTTTCATCCCACTGAGTTCACTGCTTAGAGTTGTTCCAATGGTATTCAGCGCTCCCGCTGTCGCAGTAGTGCCTTTTTGAATGCTTTGGGTATTGGTGCCCATCGCACGAACACCTGTTGATGTATTTTCTAAATTCCCAGCAATGGCCAAGAGATTGGTTTGTAAGGGCCCAGCTGTCTGGCTTTGAGCCAAAGCACTGAGTTGAGTCGCAACGGTGCTAAGCCCATCTGAGACTTGATATAAACCTGTCTCAAGTTGAGCAACACCCGAACTCATTTGGGTCTGCGCATTGGCGAGTTCATTGAACTTTGCGCTCATCGCACCAAGCTCTTCAAGCTTTGCCAACATCACCTTAGGATCTTTGATGTCTTTGGCTAATAAGGCTTGCCCTAGATCTTGCATCTTGATGCCCATGGTCTCGAGACCAGAGCTCATCGTCCCCACATTCTCAATGATCATTGCGGCTTGTTTAGAAGAAACTTGATGAACCACCGTCGCAGGACTGATGACACTGAAGATATTCTTTTCATACGCTAAACGTTGTTCAATGGTGTACATCTTTTGAATGTTTTCGACACTCAACAAGTCTTGCTCATTTTCTGCCTCAAACAAGACAAGAATCGCATCACCACCGAATGTTTCTTCCATGGCTTGATTTGAGATATACACAGGATTATCAACTTGAACTAAAGTTTCATTTCCCGTTGCCATGCGCATCTGACTCGCACCTGCAACCATTCCTGCCACCACAATCAAGGTTAATAAGAGCGACTTAAAAGGTTTTCTTTCAATTAGAGAACCCAAATAACTAAATATTTTTTGCATTATTTTAATTCCTTCCTAGAATCATCTCTGCCAATTCAGTGGCAAATGCTTTAATCGATGCCTCATCTTCCACCGGTAGATAGAGGAAGGATAAGAACGAACCCATAAACAAACGAATCATGAAGCTTTCATCATAGGCCAATTGATACGAACCTAAGAGTTTTCCAAAGGTTACCGCCATCTTTTGAATGACATTCACATCATTCTGATTCAATAGGTGCTCATTCAGAATGAGCTTGATGATGCCTCGGTGATCTGCTAAGAACTTGATTCGCTTAAATAAGATGTTGGACAGAGCTTCCACACCAATCTTACCTTCAATCACAGGCATGTCATTGGTCAGGGATTCAAAAAGAATCGGCTCAACCCCCGCATGTAAAATCTCTTGTTTAGAACTAAAATGACGAAACAAGGTTACTTCAGATATTCCCGCAGCTTTAGCCAACTCAGCGGTTGTGGTTCCACTAAAGCCTTTTTCAATAAAGACAGCCAAGGCCGCTTGTATGATCTGCTCTCTTCGAGCTTCTGGTGTCAAACGTTTTGTATTATCCATGAGTCTCCTTATGTTAGTAAGTACTTACTTAGTATATGTCGCATGTCTGGCTTTGTCAACACAAAAAAATGAGACATTTGTCTCATCTCAAAGTTTATAGTTCATAACGAACTTTCGAATGATCTCCAATATTTCATTCTTAGCATAGAGATAACCATTTTTACCACCCAAGACCTCCGCATGCATCGTCTTCAAATCATACACTTGTTTCATGCGTGGCAGTTCATTACGGAAATTTCTTCCATAAAGATAGTGATACACTTCTTTCGCTTGAACAGGTTCCGTCACAAGATTGATGATTCTAATCTTGTTTTGAAGACAGAGGTCAATGTGTTTACGCAATTCCATCAATGGATAATACTGGAAGCTGTCTTCACTGTCTGTGAATAGCAGACTTGAGACTTTGTAGCGATCCAGGATTACTTTAACTTCAGCTTCGTCAGTTTGATCAAAACTGTAATTGACGCCTTGTTTAGGATAATGTTGTTCAATAAATCGATAATCTTCTGGATGCATTTCGGCCTTGATGTGGCGCATGAAGTTTTCATTGAAAAGCGTGGGCATTGGATACAGGATGTCACGAATAAAATTCTTTTTGATGCCTTGACCCAACAATCCAGGCAGTCGCACAATCAAATGTTCAGGATAATGTTGTTCAACCCATTTCTCGAGTAAACGACGATTGAAGCCATAAGGCACCAAACGTGATTCATCAATTACGGTATTTTCATCCACATCTTCACGATCTGGATAGACATCCACGGTTGAAATCAGAACCATGGTCTTGATTTCTGCTTGCGATAAATGATGCATCAAGTCTTGAATATCATTTAAGTCCTTAATGGGTTGTTCATTCGCAATCCACTTTGGTGCACGAACACCTGCACATATGCACAGGTCATAGTCTTTCCCATGGATGTCTTGAATGTTTTTTGAGTTGTAACAGTCCGTAAAATCATATTGGCTCAATAGATTTGAGCCGACAAAACCCGTGTATCCAATCAGTGCAATTTTCATCTGTCTCTCCTATCATAAGAAAACCGGATCACCGGTTAATCTTCATTCATTAAACGTCGAGCTTGAGCTAGGATCTTCGGTCCATTCATCGAACCATACGCAACCATATCCATGGGTTCCACAGGACAGTGGGTGATGGCTGCTTGGTATTTCTTAAGCATGTGTCGTACTTGAGGCGCAACCAGGACGACTGCCGCATCATTGGAATTCTTGATGACCGTACTGGTATCGTAGCCTTCCACAACATAATCCAAGCCAGCTTCTTTAACGGCATTGCGGACTTTTAAGACTAGGAGGCTACTGGACATCCCAGCGCCACAAAACAATACGATCTTTTTCATAGGTTCTCCTAACACGATGTATACTCTTTTATTTTATCAAAAGGGCATGATATTACAATTCAATTCATTGATTTAACAAGAACTCGGCCATCAATAAACCAATGATCCATACAAGCCCTTCGACATAAGCAATGGGAATATAGGCCTTATTGAGCCAAATACCATGATTGTATAAGACCCACATCACCAACGCATTGACAAGAAACAAACTAATCAAGCCTGTGAAATAGCGCGGAAGCTTACGTGAGTTCATAAGTAAGGAATCTTTTAGGAGTAATATCGCTATTAACTGATAAGCAAAGATGCGCACAAGCAATGCAAGATAACCATATGGAAAGATTTGAGATGTTGCATTTGCGATGGTGTTAAGTTCTCTAACACCCCACTGCATGGCAATAAACACAAGAACCGCAATAAGCAAACTGATGAAACGACGCATGATGATTTCCCCTTTTATCGAACACAATTGTACGCTATTCTAGTTAAATATTGTAAGAACTTATCAAGAATTGAGATGGATCTTCGCAATATCCGCTTGGATCTGAAGCACTCTGTCTTTGTGGAGTGGATATAAACGAATGCTTAGAAAAGCAAAGCCAAAACTTAGTATCGACCCCAAGGCTAGAATCAAACCAAGACTAGTCAAGGTGAATTCAGACTGTTGTGCGAGTGCTGAATCAAATCGAATCAAATCAAGCAGAACACCAATCATGAAGATCGCAATGGCTTGCGATAACTTATAGTAAAGTGTCAAACTCCCAAAATAGAAGCCTTCAAAGCGTTGACCGCGTTCAAGTTCATCTAGATCGATCGTATCCGCAACCATGGATAAGGGAATCGTAAATAAAGCACCGGTCCCAAAGCCTGCAAAGATGGCATAAGGCATGAAATAGAGTATTTGTGATGAGACCTGTGCCTTTAATAGGACAAGTAAGACAAAGATAAACCCAGCTAAGATGCTTATAAGCAAACCAATGTACATCGCTGGTTTCTTATCCGTTCTTCGCGTGATAAACATCCAAACGGGTTGTGAAAGAATACTTACAGAAAACTGTACAGCTAAGATGATCGCAATTTGTTGGCTTGTTAAGACAAAGGTATAGGTAAAGACATGAAGCCCCATATTGCTTAAGAATGCCGATGCGAGATTGGTGAACATATAACATAAAGCGACCGCTCGAAATGCTTTGTTTTGAATGGTGCTTTTCAGTGAATCCATGAAACGCTTGAGATTGCCTGCTTGCTTTGTATCAATTTGCTTACGATTGAGCACTGCAATGTATTTCTTGGTGCTTCGATAACAGATTTGCGCAGAAAGGACGACTAGGATTGCCGAAATGATACCGATATTGCGATATGAATCTGGATTCAACTGGCCATGTGGATAATCGATTGTAGGTTGAAAGAATAGATAGAGGCCTGCAACTGAGACGAACGCCAAGCCCAAGAGAAAGAAAATCGTCTTGATGCTTTGAATGGTCGTACGCTCATGATAATCACTCGACAATTCTGCCCCTAGGGCTGTATAGGGTGTGACATAGACCGTAATGAACGATTTAAATAGAATGATATCGATAAAGAGTAAGCTGAATTTCAGATTTGTGCTTAAGTGCGTCGGGATGATCCACATCACCAAGATTGTCAGTGCGATGCCAAAGGAACCAACAAGCAAATAAAGATGACGACGTCCAAATCGTTTTGACTGGGTGATATCGGAGGCATAACCCATCAAAGGATCGGTAATCGCATCCCAAAACACACTGATCCCAACAGCCAAGCCGACCAAGTAACCGGGTATCCCAAGAATAACGGTCGAAAAGAAAACCAAATAGGTCCCTACGACTTGCATCGCAATCCCTACGCTCAGGTTTCCAATGCCATAGTTGATTTTATCCTGGATAGGAATCATCTGTTTATTTGTCATGGTTTTCCCTTTATGAATAGCTTAATCGTACCATAAAAAATGTTCCGTTTTCACGGAACACAATCTACAAGCGTTGGATTTCTTCGAAGGCATCCAAGACCTTCATATCTTCTGCTTTGATGTTAAAATCAAGAGTCGCATTCTGAATCATACGATCTTTACTGCGTGTTTTTGGTAACGGTAAGGTGTTCTTTTCCAAACAATATTGAATGCACAATTGAGCAATGCTCACATCATAGGCTTTGGCCATGACTTCAAGCTTTGGATCACTGAAGACACTGCCTGTTCCCAAGGGAGAGTAGGCTTCGATGAGGATATTATTTTTTTGACAGAAGGCTACGATATCATCTTGTGTGAAGCCCACAGAGAAGCGGATTTGATTGACCATAGGGACAATGGTTCCGTTATCCAATAAAGCCTGTAAATCAGAGACACTGAAGTTACTGACGCCAATGGATTTGATTCTACCTTGCTTGTAAAGATCTTCCATCGCACGCCATGCCTCGATATTTTGAGGGGTTACGGATATACTGCGATCATTCCAATTCCAAGGCGCATGGATCAAATAAAGATCCATATAATCCAAGCCCAATTCTTTTAATTGCGCTTCAAAGGAAGCAATTGTTTCATTGTATCCAATGGCAGGTGCTCTGAGCTTACTGACCACAAAGATATCTTCGCGTGGGATGCCTGAATCTTTGATGGCACGACCCACCGCTTCTTCATTATGATAGGACTTTGCGGTATCGATGTGTCGATAGCCAACAGCCAATGCATCGAGTACAGCTTGATAAGCCTCTTCATTGGGAATCTGCCAAGTTCCAAAGGCAATCTTAGGAATCTCTATTCCATTATGTAAGGTATACGTTTCTGTTAATGTTTTCATAGACTCTCCTTTGTCTTGATTATACGCCTTAGACTGAACTCCAAGTCAAGTGATGTGAAAGTTTAACAAATTCCTTGACTTGGAGTTCGGTCTAACCTATAGAATGAATCTATAAGGAGGATACTATGGAATACGTAAAATTTGGAAATACAGGGTTAGAAGTATCACGCATTTGTTTAGGCACAATGGGCTTCGGCGATGTGAGTACTGGCTTTCATCAATGGGTCGTGGATGAAGCGCAGAGTCGTGAAGTGATCAAGCGTGCTTTGGATTTAGGCATCAATTTCTTTGACACCGCAAATGTCTATTCATCGGGTACGAGTGAAGAGTATTTGGGACGCGCTTTAAAAGATTTCGCTGATCGCGATAAAGTCGTCATTGCGACAAAAGTCAACTTTAGAATGCATGAAGGCCCCAATGGGGCTGGATTATCGCGTAAACATATTATGAGCGAGATCGATAAGAGTTTGAAACGATTGGAAACGGATTATGTGGATCTCTACATCATCCATCGTTGGGACTACAACACCCCAATTGAAGAAACCATGGAAGCTTTGCATGACTTGGTGAAAATGGGTAAAGTCCGCTACATCGGTGCTTCCGCCATGTATGCTTGGCAGTTCCAAAAAGCACAGTATGTTGCGGAAAAGAATGGTTGGACGAAGTTCGTATCCATGCAGAATCACTATAATTTGATTTATCGTGAAGATGAACGCGAATTGATTCCCTTTTGTGCAGAGAATAAGATCGCACTTACACCTTATAGCCCCTTGGCATCTGGTATCTTAGCCAAGAAGTCCGATGAAACCTCAACTCGCATTGAAACGGATAATACACGTAAAGCGAAATACGGAAAGACAGCTGAAACAGATCGTTTGATCGTCGATCGTGTGGGTGAATTGGCAGACAAATATCAGGTACCACGTGGCCATGTGCCCTTGGCATGGCTCTTGAATCGTCCTCAAGTCGTTTCTCCCATCATTGGTGCAACCAAGATTAGCCATTTGGAAGATGCGGTCAATGCGCTTGAACTTAAGTTGACTTTAGAAGACATGCTTTATCTTGAAGAATTGTATACCCCACATGAACTTGTTGGTTTGATCCCTTACACGTTCAATCGTTAAGCCAAGCAAAAAGGTCTACACACAATAGACCTTTTTACGTACGCTTTTTTTACTTACCCAATACAATCATCGCACCCGAGGCGATGGCGAGTATGGAGAGTAAGACATCAATTGATGGGATTGGTAATTCTACGACTTTTAACAAGCCTGTTAGAATCAACCAGATTCCTAATAATAAGAAGCCGATATTTTTCGTAATTTTCATAATTTCCCTTGAATTCGTTTAAAGAATTCTTTTTCCTTGAATCAGTCTTAGAAGGATGATGATAACTGCGATGACCAATAAGACGTGAATGAATCCACCGATTGTTGTAGATGTCACGATTCCCAACAACCATAGTACGATAAGTATCAGTGCAACTGTATAGAGCATGGGTTATTCCTTTCGATCAGTGATCTTATGATCGACTGAATATTCGCGGATGTTCTTCTGAACATCTGTGTTCTTTTGAACACTTGTGTTTTGATCCATCAACTTCGAAATAGCAAGTGCGATCAAGGCTACCACAATCATGGCGATGATGGTTCCTGGTTCAATGACAGATACGGTTTCAAGACCATCGGATGTTCCTGGGGTAAAGATGCTTGCAAAGAATTTGACCATGAAATCCGTTGAGCGATAGAGTAGAATAATCAACGTATTTTCTGGATTTGCGCTTGCAATCTTGAAGATGAAGCGGAATGCTAATAATGTTTCGATGAGTCCAAACAAGACGAGCATGATGCGTCTTGTCATCGATTGCTCGATGTGGGTACTGGTGTTAATTCGTTCAGTTTTTTTGTTAAATTCGCTCATAAACAATGCCTCCGTGAAACGCAAACAGTTCTGCAAGTGATGCAGAATCATTTTTTTATGCGTTATTATTCGTTTTAATTTTTATGCGAGTTCTTTAGCGTCTTTAATGATTGCTTTCGCTTCATCATCAAGATTTTCAAGTGTTTCATCGAGCATGCGGTCTCCATTGCGGATACTGCGTTTAATGAAACGTTTCCCATCATTCAGGAGTTGTTTAGGCGACTTATCGGTATCTTTAAAGGCAACATAAGCAAGTGACAATGCACCGATCGTTGCGAGGACACCGGATACAAAGTAGATCTTAGAGCTGGTTTTCATTGGAGAACCTTCTTTCTGTAATCACTTCTTTTATAATTGGTAAGATATGCGTCTTTTTTGATCAAGAATCATTTGCAGGAGCTTTTCGCTCTCCGCTTCATCCATCGTCTCAAGAAGTTCCAAATAATCTGCCACCTTATCGTACGCATCAATTGAGAACAAGACGGCATCTGGTTGATTGTTCTTAAAGATGAACAACTTTCCAGTAATCTCTACTCTATCTCTTTGAGATTTGTAATTCTTTATGATGTCAGAGTTCGACACAATCGCATCTTTTGGTATTTTCACTTCTCTACCTCGTTTTCTTGTCTTCCACAGTATACGCTTATTATACAAATAATGCAAACGATTATTAGTGTATTAATTATATCTTTAATTAGAACATTGGATTTATTCATCATTTTCCTCATAAATACAAAAGTCCATGATGAGTGGACTTTACATTAAGGATGATATTTACCTGTGAAATTTGAGACATCTAAGCGGAATATGGACACTTTGTTTGCCATATTGGAATCGACTTCAAAATCACGCTTTGTCTCATGATGCATTAGATGTCTTATCGCTTTGATTTTCTCATCTGTGTCTTCAACGATTGATATCGTCCCATTTCCAATGATGCTCACAAAGCTATAACTATAATCACAGGCTTTTTCGCCTTCGATCAAACGATGCGCTCCATCCATTTCAAAGGCCACAACTTGGGGTGTTTGAAAGGCATCGAACTTACGCCCAGCTTTCGCACTGTGAAAATATAGACTTAGATGATCACCATAAACAAAACCAAAATTCATCGGCACAATGGTCATGCCTTCCGCATCTTGATAGGCAACTCGACAGATATTGCAGATGTCGAGAATATTTTTTAAGTCAATCGGATTGGTTACTTCTCGATCCTTGCGTCGCATGGCTCTCATAGATCTAATGCGAAATAGGTCGCACCCTCCAAAGGGTTGGGATAATACGCTTCAATCTCCATAAAACCTAGCGATTTATAGAGATTCATCGCAGGGATCATGGTGTTTAAGGTATCGAGGACCAGACGTTGATAGCCGATCTTGCGTGCTTCTTCAATGATGTTTTCAGCCAAGATTTTGCTTATGCCTTGTCTACGATGGGATGGTTTCACATAGAGTCGTTTTACCTCACCGACATGTTCATCAAATGGGCGTAACGCAATGCAAGCGATGGCTTCCGTGCGATCATACGCGAGATAGACTCGCCCCTTTGGCCGAGCATATTTCCCAGGTAAAGAACTGAGTTCATGTTCAAAATCTTGGAAACACAAGTCGACACCCAAACCCTTGGCATACTCACGAAAAAGGTCCCTTATTGCATCCAAATTGTCATATGCTGCTTTGATTTCAATCATACAATTATCATAGCACCACTTTGGTCGTCCAGTCTTCCACATTCCACACTTCATCGACGATACCGCGGTAGAATTCAGGTTCATGACTGACCAAGAGAATGGTTCCTTTGTATTCAATGAGGGCACGTTTCAATTCTTCTTTCGCTTCCGGATCCAAGTGATTCGTAGGTTCATCCAGAACCAAGACATTGCTTGGGGTATTGGTGATCTTACATAAGCGAACCTTGGCTTGCTCACCCCCACTGAGGACCGCTAGTTTGGATTCGAGTTGTGAGCGTGTAAGTCCAACTTTCGCAAGTGCACTGCGCACTTCTTGTTGGGTCATGGCTGGGAATGTTCCCCAGACTTCATCAATACAGGTCTTATCGTTTTTGGTTTTGACTTCTTGTTCAAAGTAGCCAATATGGAGGAACTCCCCTTTATGCATGGTCCCATCAAAGGGTTCAATCAAACCGAGGATGCTCTTAAGTAAAGTGGATTTACCCAAACCATTTGCTCCAACCAAAGCGATCTTCTGACCTCGCTCAAGTGTGAATTTGAGCGGACGTGATAATGCCGAGTCATAACCAATCACCAGATTCTCCGTCTCCACGATCACCCTTCCACTGGTGCGGGCTGTTTTAAAGTTGAAACTGGGTTTTGGTTTTTCAGGATTGAGTTCAATGATATCCATTTTATCTAAAACCTTTTGTCGAGAAGCCGCAATCCCACGTGTAGAGACACGGGCTTTATTGCGTGCCACAAAGTCTTCCAAACGTGCGATTTCAGCTTGTTGGCGATTGTAACTGGCTTCCAAGGCATATTTGTTTTGTTCATAAATGCGAATGAAATCATTGTATCCACCCACATAGCGCGTTAACTTTCTGTTTTCGACATGATAGATCAAGTTGACCACTTCATCTAAAAAAGGAATGTCATGCGATATCAAGATAAAGGCATTTTCATAATTCTGAAGATAACGCTTCAACCACACGATGTGTTCTTCATCCAAATAGTTGGTTGGTTCATCCAATAAAAGAATATCCGGTTCTTCCAATAAGAGCTTTGTGAGTAGGACTTTTGTACGTTGACCACCACTTAAGTCTTCCACATCGCGATCCAAACCCAAGGCGCTTAAGCCTAAGGCCGATGCGACTTCTTCAATCTTGATGTCTAAGGTATAGTAGCCATGATGATCCAACATGTCTTGTAGAATTCCAATCTTTTCAAGTGCCTTATCCATATCTAAATCACTGTTCTCTGCCATTTGATTGTAGAGGTCCATGATTTCCGCTTCCGCATCAATTAGATATTGAAAAGCCTTGGCAAGATTTTGACGAATGGTCGTCCCCTTCTCGAGTTTTGCATGTTGGTCAAGATAACCGACACGTACCTTTGAAGACCACGATACTTTCCCTTCATCGGGAACCAATTTCCCTGTTAGGACACTGAAAAAAGTCGATTTACCTTCGCCGTTCGCGCCGATCAAACCAACGTGTTCACCTTTTAATAAGCGAAAGGATACATCTTCAAAGATGCCACGATCACCAAAGCCATGACTTAAATTTTCTACGGTACAAATGCTCATACTAAACCTCCGGATTCACAAGGGCTATGATACACAATAAGTGCTTTGGATACAAGAATATCATCAAATAAAAACTTCGTACTGGACGAAGTTGTATCAAAGGGAATGTTTACTTTTCTTATGCTTTTAAAGGGGGGACAAGGAGCATTCAAGCAAGCATTCCCGCAATTAGTATTAGGCTTTCGCTAGAAGTTTTAAAGGTGTTGTGATACAGGTATCACTGTTAGCATAGGTTGAGATGGGATGCGATACGCTACGATTGGGCATTTCGACATGCAGTATGCCTTCAATGCCCGCAGGCAACCAAAGTCCTATGAAGCCATTTGCTTGTGTCGTACGTTCTTCACTGTAGAGCACAGTCCCATCATTTAAGGTAAGCGTTATGAGCATGGTTTCACCAAACAACTCACCACGACAGGTAATCAGATTGTGTATCTGACAGGGATGGACATCATTGATATAAGGTGCGATAGACACAAAGAACAAATCTTCTTGTAAAGGAAGACGAACTTCTTCTTCACCTTGATATAAAAGCAATGCTTCACCGGTGATGCGAGCCCCAATGTCTTGAGGTTCATCCAGGCGCTCATCCAACGCCATGACGACACTGGTGAGTTCTTGATCTTTCAAACCAAGACGCTCAAGTATGCTTTCAGCACTCACTGGTTTTGTGTTCAACGCAAATGCCCCAACACCGATCACAATGGCTAGGATCACCATCGCAATAATTTTTATCGTTCGATTTAAGTTCATGAAGGTATTCTAACAAGGACTTATGAAGAACTTATGAAGATTTAAGAGGAAGCGTGATTGTAAAAGTCGTACCCGTATTTTCTTCACTGACAACTTTGATCGATCCTTTATGTGCTTCAATAAAGCGTTTGACAATGGTTAGACCAATGCCACTTCCACCACGGATACGATCACGTGCACTTTCAACACGATAGAAACGATCAAAGATATAGGGAATGTCTTTTTCAGGGATACCGATGCCTTCATCTTTGATGATGATTTGAGCTGTATCCGATGTTTGTTTCCATCGGATCTCAATGTTGGCGTTTGGATTGGAGTAATTCAAAGCATTTAAGACAAGGTTGTAAAACACCTGATTCAAACGATCGCGATCACCATGCATTTGGATTTGTTCACCACTCAATGTGATTTTTATCGATTTTGACTCAGCTTGGATCTCAAGCGCAGCTACGACATCTTTAAGTAAAGCACCCAAATCGAAGGGACTGATATTCAAACGCTGAATCTCTTCAATTCGATTCAATTGATCCAAGTCCTTAACGATTTTGGATAAACGTTGAACTTCATCCAATAAACTCTGCATCCGTTTTTGATCCATCGGCAAGATGCCATCACGGACAGCTTCCATGCTTATTTCAAGCGTTGATAATGGGGTTCTAAGTTCATGTGCCACATCGGATGTGAGTTGTTTCTTCAATCGGTCTTGGTCTGCTAATGTTGTCGATAAATGATTCACCGCAGCGATTAAGGAGCGTACTTCGTCGATGGTGGATTCGTCTTCAATTTGTCCGCCATAGTTGCCTTCGGCGATGGTTGCGGTTTGTTTGATTGACTTGGTGATTGGTCGACTCAATGACTTCGCTAAATGAAGCCCTACAAAGCTACTCAAAAGGATGCTGGATAAAGCGATGATCCAAAGCATTTGTTGGACTTGATTGATAAAACGTTCATCCTCTAATGAATAGAAAACAGGACCATAATGTCGAATATTTACAGTGCCAATGATTTCATCTTGTACGGTTAATGGATATGGATTGTCGCTAAATGACCCATTTTGACTTGGAAATTGCTTCAGCATGCGCTCTGTCACATCATCCGCAATCGAAACACAAGCACTCATGTCTTCAAGTTCCGCATCCCAAACAAGCCTACCGAGATGATCATTCACATGGATGATATAACCACTGTAGAGTGCTACCATGCCAATTTCATGAATTGTATCCACATCCCAACGTTCCTCTTCCACTTCGTATTGTTGAGCGATCTGCGCAACGATTTGTGTTAAGGTTTGCGTTTGTTTGACTTCAATATAGTCTTTGAAATGATCATGAATGATGAAGCTCGAGAACAAGCTTACGAAAGATACCGCAATCAAGACGGTTAAAACGATCGTCGAGGTCAGTTGTCTACGAAGTGTACGTTTCATACATTACCACCATAACGATACCCAACCCCAAAGACCGTAACAATGATTTTGGGTTGTTTGGGGTCGGCCTCAATCTTCATGCGTAGATTCTTAATATGTGTATCCACAGTACGATCATAACCATCAAAGTCATCACCAAAAGACAATGTGACAAGCTCTTCACGCGTGAAGACACGTTGTGGATGTTTGATCATTACAGTCAATAATTTAAATTCATTGGGAGTTAAATGCACGATTTCTTGGTTGCAAGTAATTCGGTGTGCATCAAAATCAATCATCAAGCGATCATCCAACTTGAGTTTCTGGTAAATAGGTTGATTCGATTCGGGTGAGCGTCTTAGAACAGCTTCAATGCGAGCATTTAACTCTTTAAGACTAAAGGGTTTCGTCAGATAATCATCTGAACCCAATTTCAAACCGTCCACAATATCAGCTTCACCTGAACGTGCTGTCAGCATGATTACAGGCACACGTGAGAATGTACGAAGATTTTGAAGAACGACATCCCCACTCATCTTCGGCAACATCCAATCGAGTAAAACAAGATCGAGATCTTCAATGCGTGCAATATCGAGAGCACTCAAACCATCATTCGCAATGAAAACACGATCACCATGGTGCTCGAAATTAGCTTTTAAGACTTCAACGAGTTTTGATTCATCTTCGACGATGAGAATATTTCTCGGGGACATTATTTTACTCCTACGACGAAAGCTCAATTTTATTGAGCTTATTTCTTTTATTCAGTATGACGTATTGCTTGAATTAGTTCAAATTAAATGGTTTCAACAAATTCGGGACCATTTCCATCGAACCATCCGCATGCATGATTTCAACTTCCGCAAAGATCCAAGCTTCAACAGCTTCGACATTCGTACCCGCGTCAATCAGGGTTTGTGGATTCAAAACAAAGACGATATCTTTGTCATTCGTATTCACATCCGCTGCCCATTCAAAGACATTTCCATCTTGTAAGCTCAAACCATAATGATCCAAAGCTGCATGATAACCCACTAAATCCGCTTGAATGGATAGGATATCCGTGAAAGCTTCTGTAACACTCGCATACGTTGTCGTACCTTCAATCGATGTGACATAATTCAAACGTCCATCGACATAAAGTCCTTCTGGCAGTTTCGACACATCCAGACCAGCAGCGACAAAGGGAGCCGCTTCGACACTCATCACCACATCATTCTCTAATGCGAAGGATTGTGCGATGGACAAGCTGACACTTTGATCTGGTGCGACAAGTGTGAACTTATCTCCTTCTGACTTCCATTCAATAGATTGACTTAATGCTTCAAACGAAACAACGGATGGATCCACTGCTTCAACTGGCGTTTCAACGACAGATTTTTCTTCAACAGGTTTTGCTGTACAGCCTGCTAAGATTGTGATCAATACGACCGCAAGTATCATTAATTTTTTCATGTGTTCTCCTGCAACTGGGTTGCGGAAGAAGTATATCGATAATTTATGGAGAAATCATGAAGATATCAATACAAGTTGACCTTGAAGCCTGTATCCGTGAGATGTTCCATGATGGATTTCGGTGATAAAGCAGCATCCATATACTCAATCAACACATGTCCAAGATCATGTGTGATGCGGACATAGTGAATGCCTCGCAAGTTTAGTAGATTTGTCCGGATACTCCGAACCTTATTATAATCGTGGAGCTTTTCCACCTTTAAGCGCAATAAACGCATCTTGACCTCATTTCTCCCCACAACAGTTTAATAAGATTGAAGTTTTAAATCAATCTTTTTTTTCATCATCAAATCTTCATAAGTCCTTGTTAGAGTATAAGCAACAAGGAGGTAGAGCGATGAACGGATTGGCATTGGCCAACTGCATCCGCATGTGTGGGATGCGTGGGCAGGAATTGGCAGACATGATACAAATGATGTTACTTGGAATGTAAGACATGCGAATGTCTTTTTTATATCAAGCGCTCTAAGGTATAACCTGCTTCAGAAACATGCTTAGCAAATATCTCAAAGCTAACCGGTGATGAAAGCCGTACGATCGCATTCTTTTTTGTCACGTTGATGGACACATCGACAACTTCTGGAATCTTAAACAGTTCAACTTGAACCATGCCTGCACAATGACCACAGTGCATCCCTTCGATGAGTAATGTCTTATACATGTGTTCACTTCCTTTCTAATAACTACCCAATAGACACGAAAAAACCTAGCATATTCCATGATTAGTGTAGATGCTTGTTGTGAAGACTTAATGAAGAAGATCCACTTTCTAGCGGATCAACTTCAATGCTTCAAGATAGGCATCACGCGAGATTTCGCCTCGAGCATAACGTTCCTTAAGAATTTCTACAGAGGAAACCTGCGATGGATATCTATTTTCCCAAGGACGATGCCCTGTAAATTCCATAACCAACCAGATGATTAATAACAAACCGATGATTCCCATACAATCACCTCCTATACTTTGAGTTTACGATCAAGATGTGACAAAGTGATGAAGATTCTATATTTATTAGTGATATACATCACATTAATTGATGATTCTTGCATATACTGTTAGAATGAGGCCATAAACACTAAAGGGAGACGCACCATGAAGATTGCGCTTGTATATTGGAGTTTGTCTGGAAATACTGAGGCTATGGCTGAAGCACTTGCGGAAGGTTTGAAATCAGTTACTGATGAGGTCGATACGTATACTGCTTCATCATTCACATTCGACCTTGCACAACAGTATGATCGTTTTGCTTTTGGATGCCCTGCCATGGGTTCTGAAACGCTTGAGGAAGCAGAATTTGAACCCATGTTTGAACAGATTCTTCCTAATCTTATGCACAAGAAGGTCTTGTTGTTTGGATCGTATGGATGGGGTGATGGTGAATGGATGCGTCAGTGGATCGAACGTTGTGAAACTTTTGGAGCCATACCTTATCAAACAGATGGTCTAATCATCCAATATGAACCAGACTTTAATGCATTGACCACACTCGTTCAAATTGGTCGTGATTTTGCCTCTCTCGCATAATTTATTATTATAAATCCCTTCGGGGATTT
>CAYRIW010000002.1:0-27084 GCA_964424595.1 uncultured Erysipelotrichaceae bacterium
GTCCTCGCAATTGAGAAACAACTTTTACAGTCTATTTATTATGATTAGAAGTATTTGACATCCTGCATCAATCATGATTAAATAAGCAAGTTGATAGAGCAAATCATCGATGAATGTCACCGCACTGCGTTTGACACACCTTGATATCTATGCTATATTTAACAAGCAATAAACGTGGAAAGAAGAAGTTCCTGCTTCTCACCCGATGGCTTAAGTCATGGGTATCGTGCTACAAATGGTTATTTTCTATGAACCAAGTACATTTAGCGGGACCTTTGTGCCCGCTTTTATATTGTAAGGAGGTATATTTATAACTAATAAGAAACCCAATAAGTCAGACGAACTCGTAAATGAAAACATCCGTTTCAAAGAAGTGCTTGTCATTGGTCCCAATGGTGAACAACTGGGCGTAAAAATGCGCCGTGAAGCCTTGGAAATCGCCTATGAGTATGAAATGGATCTCTTCTGTGTGGCTCCTCAAGGAAACCCGCCTGTCTGCAAGATTCTTGATTACGGAAAGTACCGTTTTGAACTGCAGAAGAAGACAAAAGAAGCTAAGAAGAACCAACATGTGACAGAAGTTAAGCCACTTCGCCTCTCACCCGTCATTGACAAACATGACTTCGACACCAAGTTGAAACATGCACGTGAATGGTTGGAAGAAGGAATGAAGGTTAAACTCGACATGCGTTTTAGAGGTCGTATGATGACAAGAATCGAAGTTGGTCAGAAGATCATGAACGATTTCATTCAAGAAGTGTCCGACCTTGCGGCAGTTGACAAACCTGCCATTATGGAAGGTAGAACCCTAAGTTTGGTTCTCAATCCAAAGAAGACTAAGTAAGAGGAGAGCATCATGCCAAAAATGAAGACAAAAAAGGCTTTGGCAAAACGTGTCAAAGTAACGGGTAGTGGTAAACTGAAACGCTCACATGCGTACGTATCCCACTTTGCGGCCAACAAATCGCATAAACAAAAAAGAAAATTACGCAAATCAACCTTGATCCATGGTACAGATTACAAACGCATCAAGTTGATGTTACAGAAGTAGGAGAATTGAAATGCCAAGAGTAAAAAATTCGGTCGCGACACGTGCACGTCGTAAGGCCATCTTAAAACTTGCAAAGGGTTACTTTGGAAGTAAGCACACGATTTACAAGACAGCGCATGAACAAGTCATGCACTCCCTCAAATACGCTTACAGAGATCGTCGTCAACTAAAGCGCGAAATGCGCAAATTGTGGATCGCACGTGTCAATGCGGCAGCTCGCATGCATGACATCAGCTATTCCAAATTGATGCATGGTTTGAAGTTGGCTGATATCCAAGTCAACCGTAAGATGTTATCTGAAATGGCGATTCATGATCCTAAGGGATTCACAAGCGTCGTTGAAAAAGCTAAAAAAGCTTTGGACAAAGCAGAATAAGAAAGCCTTCGGGCTTTTTTTGTTATATGATTAAACTATGAACAAAACACTGGAATGCTTGAACATCGCACATCGAATCCAAAAACGCAAACCCTGGCTTCACTTCAGTGATGCGGATTTCATTCAATTGAGTCCGTATGAAAAGGAACCCATCTTTGTCACAATCATGGGCAATGCCAAAACCACCTATGGCATCGGTTTCTATTTCGGCAACCGTGCCTTTGAAGATCTGCTTTATGTTTTGGACAATCCAGATCTACCGGAACTGCAACGCTTCCGTTACACCGATGCTTTGACGATCTACTTCGATAAGAAGGATGAAATGGAAGCCGAGGATCTTGCTTTATTGGATCAGGCTGAAATCAAGATCACCAAAGCACAGCGAGGACCCTTGTTGCGTAAGTTACACTACAACATTCCATCTTCCTTTAATGATGTCGACCTGGATCGTTTGGCGTATGCACTAGGTATCTTAGAGAAAGCTTTGGATCGATACGAAGCCAAACAACCTGAGGTCTACTTCGCATATGGTGAATTGCTTCGTTTCAAAGAAAGTACCAAAGGCACTTGGGTGTTGAGAGGCATTCAGATGCAAAACTTTTATCATGTCTATCCGTTTTACGAATTCGATGTGAAAAAACTTCGCAAGTCGAATCCAGCACACTATCCTCAACAGATTGAACTCGATTTTGCTGTCCTAAACACCTTGATCGATGACGATGAAAAGGATCCTTACCTGCCACGGGCGATGATGATCGCCAGTGTGTCGGATCAGTTCATGCATGTCTGTCAGATTATGGATTCCAATCAGAAAATTGAGGAACTCTATGCGCAGACCTTGCTTGACTTCATCAAAAAGAATGGGCGACCGGATGCGGTGATCGTCCGGGATCCTCAAGCTTTGGCGGCGATCGAGGGCATTGCCTTTGTGCTTGAGATTCCTTTCGCCATGTCCAATGAGCTCTACATCATCGATGATTTCATTCAGGCGATGCAGGACACACAAAAGGGCGTAGAGGAAGAATATTCGAAAATCCGTTTCAGTTAAAATAAACGTCTGTTTCAATATGAAGCAGACGTTTTATTCTATGGCCATGAATTTCTGTTTAGCGATGTCCAAATAGATGTCATCTTGGCGGGCTTCATGCATCATGCATGCCCAGGTACACCACAAGAGATTGTGGAATTGTTGGTAATTGAAGAGATCCTGTTTTTCTTCATCGCTTGGCATTCTTTGAAAGTATGCTTGGATGAAGCGATCGATTTCATCCTTTGTCAAATCATTTTCCGTCACAAACGACATCACATCAAAGAAGGGGTCGTTGTCCCCGGCATACTCGTAATCAATCAGATAATCGTGTTTATCTGTGAAACAGATGTTTCCTGGAACCCAATCGTTATGGCATAGGGTAAAAGGACGTTTATGTTGCGTAATACCATTAAGGATAAGCATTGCTTTTTCATCACTGATCATGGGCTTTTTGACTTGTCTGCGATACATCTTGTAGCGCTGGATCGGGTCAAAGTTTTCACCAATGCATTGTTGGATGCCATGGAGTTTGCGCATCAAAGCTGCCGTTCGCTCAATCTTATCTTCACCTTGATATTCCGTGAAGGTCAAGAGATCATCCACCGTATCCGTGATTTTAAGCCCTATCTTCTCATCGAAGTAGCGTGTGGGTAAATTGATGCCCGACGCTTCCACAAGACGCATGGCTTTGCCTTCATGTTCGCGATGCACGATTTGTTGGTTATTGGCGTAGGGAATACGGACGATCACATCGTGATTTTCTGTGAGGACACGATAATTGTGATTGGTCAAACCTTTCTTGGTGTCCACGATTTTAAGAAGGGGTTCATTCAAAATCAAGCTTATGCGAATTTGCCAGTGTTTTTCCATAGACCTATTTTAGCATAGCGCACTGTTTATGCTAAAATAAGTGCGATATGAACATTGCCCTTGTCAGCTTAAATGTAAGCTATATCCATAAGAATCTCGCCTTGAGATGGCTGTATGTTGCTAAACCCGCTCATTTGGATGCGAAGCTTTATGAATACACCACCAAACAGGTGGATCTTTGTGCTGCTAAGATCATTGAAGATAAACCCGATGTGGTGGGTTTGAGTACCTATATCTTCAATGTGGAAGCGACCAAAGCATTGATTCTCAAATTAAAACATAGTTTACCTAAAGTTCGCATCTATCTTGGGGGTCCTGAAGTAACCGCCAACCCAGATCCTTTATGGGACTATCCGATCGATGGCATCTTGATGGGAGAAGGGGAATTCAGTTTCTGGAAGGCGGTGGAAGGTGAATACACAGCAGGGCTACAATCATCACGCGGTGCATCTTCATCGGTTCTTCGCACGCCTCTTTTAGAATTAGAGCGCTTGGAGAGTCCTTATTTCCTCGACTTCGATCGTGAAGATATGGGAAAGCGTTATTTATATGCTGAAACATCGAGAGGCTGTCCCTATGGTTGCGCTTATTGCATGGCATCCTTGGATCGTCAAGTTCGTTTGTTTTCGGAGGACTATATGGATAACTTTTTTGATCAGCTCAAAGATACGCAGGTCAAGCAAGTCAAGTACTTGGATCGAACCTTCAATGTGGATCCCAAACGGGCTTTACGCTTAGGGAAACAATGTTTAAGCATGCCGGAGAGGATGCATTTCCACGTCGAGTTGGTCGGGGATACCTTGCATCCAAGCTTGATTGAGTTCTTTAGAATTGAAGCTGTAAAACGTTTTCGCATGGAGATCGGTGTCCAATCCTTCCAGAAGAAAACCTTGGAAGCCGTGGGCAGACCCTGTGATTTGGATAAACTCAGTACGGTCATCCGTGATTTCGCACAAGCAGGGGCGCACCAACATACCGATTTGATTGCTGGTCTTCCTTTTGAAAGTTTGGATCTGTTCAAAGAATCTTATCGTAAGTTGATTCATCTGGAACCCTTTGAAATTCAAGTAGGGATCCTCAAACTCTTACATGGGACCGTTCTGCACAGTTTTAAAGATGTTTATGGCTATGCGGCTGAACCCATCGCACCCTATCAGATCACACAATCCAAATGGATGGATAAAGTGGATATCGATGCCGTTGAAGCGGTCGCTTTGGCCACCGAGAAGTGTTATAACTCAGGACGTCTAAAAAAGGAACTCGATGCATGGTTCAAACAGGATGTGGAACCATTTGATATGATGTATAAAATCGGGAATGCCCTGATGACCTTAGCCCATCCTTATCAAATCAAAGCCTTTTATTTAAGTATTTACGAAGTGATAAGAGACATTCATGATGAAGCACGAGCCTTTGTGGAAGAAGCCTATTATCGTCAAAATAAAACTCGACCCAGCCTACTTTTTCCCATGGAAGTGGATCTGGAAACGTGCAAACGTTTGAGTCAAAGGGATGAACGCATTCATCATGCCATCTTAATCAAGCAAAAAGATATCATCAAAGCAGTCTTGTATGTGCACCAAGCGCAAATCTGGTTTGATTGTACAGAAGAAGGAGAAATCATCAATGAAGTTACTCTTAGCTACACAAAATCCCAATAAAGTCATCGAACTCAAACGTTTGAGCCACAATCAATTGGATGTCATCAGTCTAAAGGACTTGGACATTGTGGAAGATGTGGAAGAAACAGGCACAAGCTTTGAAGAGAATGCACGTTTAAAAGCACGATGGGCATTTCAACAAACTGGCTTACCGTGTATCGCGGATGATTCGGGCTTGGAGATCACTGCACTGAACAATGAACCCGGTGTTTATTCAGCCCGTTATTTGGGTGTGGATACCCCTTATACGATCAAGAATCAAATCATCTTGGATCGTATGCAAAATCAGGATGATCGCAGTGCCCGCTTTATCTCCGTTGTTTGTTTGGTCTTAGGTGAAAACGATGTCCATTGTTTCGAGGGGGTCATGTCGGGTTCAATCGATTTTGAAGCCAAAGGATCCAATGGTTTTGGTTATGATCCCATCTTTCTTCCTGAAAACCATCACTTGACCTATGCGGAGATGGATTTGAACACCAAGAATGACTTGAGTCATCGTGGTCAGGCTTTTCGTAAGGTCATTGCTTACCTAGAAAGTCGAGCAAAATATGAAAAATAGAAGTCTAGCCCTGATCTTTGGCTTGAGCATTTGGATCGTGATCATCTTAGGTGTCATCCATATCAGTTCATTGGATAAAGCCTTTTATCGTGAACAATACCAAAAAAATGAAGTTGCGGAAAACATTGGCATCAATGAAGTGGACTTAACCAAAGCCACTTCGGTTCTTTTGGAATACCTTGAAGGTAAACGAGCGGATTTGACGGTATTTGCCACGATTAATGGGGAAAACAAAGAAGTTTTCAATACCAAAGAGAAAGATCACATGATCGATGTCCAAGTCTTGTTTGTCAAAACGATTTGGATTCGTAACATCGCCTTAGGCTTATTGCTTATTGTGGGTGCATATCTCGGTTTTACGAAGAAAAAAGAATCGATCGATCTCTTATCCAGAGGTTTCAAAGAAGCTTCCATGGTTCTGGGTGTCGTGTTTGTTTTCATTGTGGTATACGCCGTCTTAGACTTTCAAAACTTCTGGATTCTCTTTCATAAATTGTTATTTTCGAACGACTTATGGTTACTTAATCCGTATACGGATAATCTAATCTTAATGGTTCCACTGCCATTCTTCTTTAGTCTGGTGAGTTTGATTCTCTTCAGATCTTTGATGGCTTTAGGTTTTGTGTTCACCTTGGATTGGGGTTTGACCCATCAAGGCTATGATCATCGTTTCCTTAAATGGTTTGCCTTGATCACCATGACCATCGATCATGTCGGACACTTCTTATTTCCGGAATACATCGAATTAAGGGTGATTGGTCGTCTGGCCTTTCCTATTTTTGCCTATCTCTTCGCGCTGACCTATCGCTACACATCAAATCGCAAACGACTGCTGATTCAGATGAGCATCGCGGCACTTTTGACACAAGGCTTGCTTTATTTAACGAATGTCAATGAGTTGGTCAATATCTTCTTCCTCTTTATGTTGGGATGGTTAGCCTTTGATGCCTTGGATAAAGGGCGTATTTGGTTGATTATTGTGATTGGGGGTTTAGCGGATATTTTGCGTGTGGATTATGGCATGTATGGGATTGCAGTTCTAACCATGTTTTATTTCTATCATGAACAACGGAATAAACAGATGTTGGCTTATGCGATCATCAGCTTGATGTTTGTCATATTGCCATTTTTATCGCCAGACACATGGCCGCTGATTCCACGTATCCTCAATGATTTCTTTGGTTTCTATTGGCGTTATTTCATTCAAGCCTTATCCATCTTGGCATTAGGCTTATTGTATTTCTATAACAGTAAAAAACCAGTGGCATACTCAAATAAGCACTTGGCCTTTGTCGAGAAGTATTTCTTCTATGTTTATTACGCCGTTCATCTGGCCTTGTTGGGCTTATTAAGAGGTATCCTATGATCCATATCGTCCTATTTCAACCTGAGATTCCACAAAACACTGGCAATGTCATGCGAACCTGTGCGGCAACCGATACGCGTCTTCACATCATCAAACCCATGGGTTTCAAATTGGATGAGAAGAGCGTGCGTCGCAGTGGCATGGATTATCGTGACATGGTCGAGGCTGAAGTATATGAAGATTATGAGGATTTCAGTGCGAAGAACACAGGCCGTTATTTCTTCATCACGCGTTATGGTCAAAAAGCACCTTCAGATGTCAAGTTTAATGATGTGAATGAGGATATTTATCTGGTTTTCGGACGTGAGAGCACGGGTATTCCCAAGTCGATACTCAGACCCCATCTCGAAGATTGTCTACGTTTACCGATGGTAGCGGATGCGCGGAGCTTGAATCTAAGCAATACCGTTGCGATTGTTGTCTACGAAGTCTTGCGTCAATTGGATTATCCAGGTTTGTCCCCGGTTGAGGTTTTGAAAGGGGAAGATTGGCTGAGTCATGACTAGTTTCAATCGTTGGTTGAATCATCCCAACCATCGTCTGTTTGTCTTTGTCTTGGTTCTGTTCATCAGTTCTTGGTTTGTGGTGCTTCCACAAGTTCGCTTAGGTCTGTTTCTACTCGACATCAAAGGCGTTCCACAAGTAGCCAATCTCAGTCAAATCAAAGATCTAACGTGGACCACACGTTTGGTGGCCAATGCATTGGATACGGGTTTCAACTTAGAACTGTTCACCACAAGCATTCATGGCATCGATTTGGTTTTTTGGACACTCTTGATTTTGTTTGCATGGTCTAAATCAGGTTTCTTGACCTGGATCTATCAAAGCGCACTTGTTTTGCAAGTTTTTATCAATCTACTTTTCATGCTTCGCTTCTGGCAATTGAGTGCCGCAACGAATCCAACATTGGCTTTGGCTTGGCTTTCTCAATTGGGCTATCTCCATCTGATCCTTGGATCCATCAGTCTTTTGCTTATGGCACTTGGCTTTATTTGGATGCTCATCAAGTTGGATGCGAATGCGTTGCGCGAAGATGAAGAAGTCTAGTATAATGAAACGCGAGGTAAGATCATGTTGGAGAGCGTAAGCGATTATATTGCGACAGGGGTACTCATTGTTCTGTTGATTGGGACATTGGCTTTTGTCTTACGTATGTTCCTCCATCATCGAACCAAACGATTGATTGAAGAAGAAATAGAATACTATCAAGAATGGTAAAAGGAGGACATTGATGTTTACCAAAGCGATTCATTCGAATAATGCCCCGAAGGCGATCGGACCTTATTCACCAGCCGTCAAGCTCGGCGATTTCGTATATTTATCTGGACAACTTCCTGTTGACCCAGAAACCGGCTCCATCGTTGAAGGTGGCGTACAGGAACAAGCCTATCAAGTTCTTAAGAACATGGAAGCTCTCTTAGCTGAAATGAATTTGGAAATGCGTCATATCGTTAAAACGACCGTATTTATGACGGATCTAAGTGGATTTGAACTCATGAATGAGATCTATTCCACGTACTTTGCGGATCCTTATCCTGCACGTACAACCATTGAAGTCAAAGCTTTACCAAAGGGTGCTTTGGTTGAAATCGAAGCAATCGTCATCGATACGCTCCTTTATGAACAACAATTTGCTCAACAACATAATCATGGAGATAGCTGTGGTTGTGGCGATGGTGGCTGTGGATGTGGTGATGAAGCTTGTGGCGAAGGCTGCAGCTGTGGAAGTGAAGAAGAAGCGTGTACCGATGGGACATGTTGCGGCTAATAGCCGCTTTTTTTTATTTAGGAAAACCTTAGAATTTTACATAGATATAGGGTATGCTTCACACCATCAAAGTCATTCGATACAACACTAAGAATAAATGCACTGAGCTCTGGGGTGAGTATTGGATTCAGGTCAAAAAGAAACCACTTGTAATACTAGAGGACTATTGCAGCAATTATGGTCTGAGTGTATCCGGAAGCCAAGGTGCGATTCGTAGACATCTTAATATCTTACACAAAGTACCCATTTTGGTTCATCCCGTGTTGCAATGTTACTACCTGCCCACGATGGCGCCTCATCACAATGATTGTGTTTTTATCAATGCGAAACGCATTCGCAGCTACAAAGCCTTATCCGGTGATACCATGATAATTTTTGATGATCAAACAAGCATCGTTGTAAAATTGGGTGTTCGTGCCATCAAGAAACAGATTGAGCGTGCACAAAGCATGGCGTTACACATCCAGATGCAGTATCAGTTGGACCACTTAAGTCTTGAATCTTCTATGAACACAGGTATAATGAGAATATTAAACTAAAATAAAATGAAAAATCCTCTCTACAAACACATCAAAACAACGCTCGTCATTACGATATCTGCAATCATTGCTGCCATAAACATCAACGTATTCGTTTATTCTGGCAATTTCTTTCCAGGTGGTTTTTCTGGGATCTCCGTCTTGATCAATCGTTTGGGAGTCCAATATTGGAATATCGATATTCCATATGGGATCCTCTACATTCTTTTGAACATCTTTCCAACCATTTTGGTCTTTAAGTACATTGGTAAACGTTTCACCCTCTATTCCATTTTACATTTCACCTTGGTCAGTATCTTCACACTCATCCTACCGATGGTTAAATTGGAGTATGACATCATCCTCATCACCATCTTTGGTGGGATCTTTGCTGGAATCAGCGTCGTCTTGGCCTTGATGCAAAACGCATCGGGGGGTGGTACGGATTTCATTGCCATCTATGCATCCAACCGCTATCGCAAACCCATCTTCAACTACATCATGTATGGCAATATGGTCATTCTTTCCATTGCTGGTATCTTGTTTGGTTGGGAAGAAGCCCTTTATTCAATCATTTATCAATTCGTTGTGACTCAGGTCATTGAATCCCGTTATGAACGGTATAAGTACATGGCACTCAACATGATCACGGAACATCCCAATGAAGTCAGCGCTGCGATTTTTAAGGCAACACGCCATGGCATCACCAAATTATGGGGTGAAGGCGGATATAGTCAGATGCCAAAATGCATGCTTTATATGGTAGTCAATGCGTTTGAAGTCAATGATGTCGTACAGGCGGCTAAGAGTGCCGATCCCAAGATTTTCATCACGATATCGAAGGCAGAGAAGATCATTGGGAATTATTTCTTGAAACCGATTGAATAATACTTGCATGCAAATTAAAAATATGTTTTAATTTTGAAGACTTATCAAGAGCTGGGGTAGAGAATTAGCTCAATAACCCCACACCAACCTACAGCGATGCAAGGTGGTACTGCTAATCCACGATAAGGGATCCAAACATTTCAATGTGAAGCCCTGTCGTGTGCAGGGCTTTTGCTTATGTAAGGAGGAAACACATGAGCCGTAAATATTATTTTTCATCCGAGAGTGTCACTGATGGACATCCGGACAAAGTTTGTGATCAGATTGCCGATGCGATCCTAGATGAAGCCTTGAAATTGAATCCCCATGCGAAAATGGCGGTTGAGGCAACCATCAAAGATGGTGTCGTGCTTGTCTATGGTGAACAGAACTTAGGCCCTGATCTTAAAGATGTGAAGTTGAATTATTCAAGAATTGCGAAAGACGTCTTAGCCGATATCGGTTTGGATGAAGATCAATACAATGTGATCACCTTGGTAGGCGATCAGTCTGCGGATATCTTCAATAAAGTCGTGCTTGGCAATGAAGTCGCAGCAGGGGATCAAGGCATCATGTTTGGATATGCGTCCAATGAGACGGAAAACTACATGCCTTTGGCCATTGATACCGCTCACAAACTCTCAAAACGTTTGTCGGATTTGAAACGTGAAAATAAACATATTCGTCCAGATGGCAAGACGCAAGTTACGGTTTTGTATGAAGATGACAAGCCGGTCGCCATCACTAAGGTCGTGGTTTCAACTCAGCATTCCGAGGCCATCAATCTTCAGGATTTAAAAGACTTGATTTTGAATGAAGTCATTCTCAAAGTCATCGATCCCAAATGGTTGATCCCTGAAACAGAATACATCGTCAATCCAGGTGGACGTTTCGTCATCGGTGGATCCTTTGGAGACAGTGGTACTACGGGACGTAAGATCGTTGTGGATACCTATGGTGGCATGGGACGCATCGGCGGGGGCTGTTTCAGTTCCAAAGATCCTTCCAAAGTCGACCGCAGTGCAGCGTATTACTGCCGTTATGTCGCGAAAAACATCGTAGCGAATGGCTTGGCTGATCGTTGTGAAATCCAAGTTGCGTATGCGATTGGTTTGACGAAACCACTTTCCGTATACATCAATACCTTTGGGACAGAGAAGGTCGATATCGACGCTTTATATGCGATCGTAGAGAAGAACTTTGATTTCTCTGTATCCAACATCATCCAAGAGTTGAATCTTCTAAATCCAATCTACCGTAAGACGGCGAATTTCGGTCACTTCGGTCGTGATGGCTTCACTTGGGAAATCGTTAAAGAATTGGCTAAGTAGTCTCAATCACACCTCAATTACTGAGGTGTTTTTTATGCTTGTGCTTTCGGTAGCGCTTGTTTTAGGGTAAAATAGTAAAGGCTACGCTTAGGAAGGAATCCCGATGACCATCACACAATTACTGGGTCAAAACCGTAAACAATTCTTCCGCTACATCATCGGCGCTCTGCTTACCACCGTCAATGGTTTGAGTCAAACATTTGCCTTATCCATTGCCTTTGGCATCATCGAAGCACCGGAATCGTCCATCGTCCTACGCATCGTAGGCATGTTTTTCTTTGCCATCTTACCCATACCGCTTCAATATCTATCCCGCTTCTTACGCATCGGTTTCATGCGTGATGTTTTGATTCAAGTACGCTCCTTGGCGTATCAAAAGATCATGCATCGTCCAATCGAGGTCTTTAAGAAACAATCTAAGGAAAGCGCTATGGCCATGGTGGTCTCCGACATCAACTTGTTTGAGAAAGACTTCTTCTTAGCCATCCTGAACATCGTCTTCAGTTTTGGGAGTTTCATCATTGGTGAGATCATTCTCTTCATCATTTCTCCAACCATTGGTTTTGGAACACTGATCGCCAGCAGTCTGCTTTACATCGTGGTGCGATTCTTTGAGAAACCCACACGTGAAATCAAGCGTTTGACACAAGAAGCCAACGTGGATTATACGAAACAGTTGACCAATGTCTTACAAGGCTTGGAAGTCATCAAGCTGTATCGAGTTGAAAAGAATTTTAAGAAACCGTTCTATCAAATCGTTCAACATCTTGAAAACATCAAACAAAAAGCATTTCGTTTGGATGAGTATCAGGGGAATCTCAATGTCTGGATTGCGTCCAGTTATCAAACCCTGGTATACATTTATGCGACCTATTTATTCATTCAAGATGAACTCTCATTGACGTCTTTGATTCTAGTGTTCAACTTGATTGGTCAATTGATTTGGGGCATGATCAATGGTTTCAATTTTATCAATCGTTTCAAAGCATCCATGGATATCTTTGAACGCATCACCAAGGTGGAAAATTATCCCTATGGTTCTAAACCCTTTGAGTTTAAGCATCGTTTAAGCGTTAATGACTTGAGTTTTGCCTATGAAGATAAAGTGGTCTTGGAACATGTCAATTTTGAGATCAAACCAAAGGATAAGATTTTGATCACAGGCCCTTCTGGAGCAGGAAAGACGACACTTTTGAATTGCTTATCGCAAAGTTTGTCGAGTTATACCGGTGAAGTACGCTATGATCAGAATGAAATTCGTGACATTGATCCCAATGCATTTTTATCGAACTGTGGCTACATTCGTCAGAATCACTTTCTTTTCAACGATACCATCAAGCAAAACATCATTCTGAATCAAAGGTATGATACCGAGAAGTTTGCCCTGTGTCTCAAACAGGCAGCGCTCAGTGAGTGGATTGAGAGTTTGGAGCTCAAAGCGGATCATAAACTTGAACAAGATGGAACCAATATCTCAGGGGGCCAACGTCAACGCATCAGCATCGCTCGAGCACTGTATCACGATAAGGATGTGTTGTTTGTGGATGAACCCTCCGCGAGTTTGGATGATCAAACGGCTTTGACAATCTATGAAACCCTTTTGGCTTTGGACAAGACCGTTATCTTGGTTGCACATCGTCATCTGGACTATCTCAATCAACGTTTCAAAATCAAGTTGGAACTAACGAAAACGGGTGCCCATCATGCGTAAACATGCTTATGGCTCTAAGCCTTGGTTGGTGATCATCACGCTTTATATGATTTCGATTACCGCCCTTAATGGCTATAGCATCTATCTACTCCGTTTCATCACCGATTATGGTTTGGCGCGTGAAATGGATAAGCTGGTGGATGTGGCGATACAAATGCTTATCATACTTGCACTTCTTTTAATCTTGGAGTTGATCGGAACACCGTTGCGATCTTTGTATCTATCAAAGAGCATGATCGTGATGAAACAAGCCTACATCGATCGTGTACTTGATCAAGACATCACCCAAGTTCAAAAGGAACAGGTGAATCGCTATCTCTCCAATCTGACCAATGATTTCGATCGTTATGAATTGAAGTTCATTAAAAATCTAATGCAGCTGATTTTCGTTGGTCTGCGTTTTGGGATGTCCGTTGTCTTGTTGGCAATGGTGCATTGGGGCTTGGTTGTGGTTGCGATGGTTTTGTTGCTTGTGTTTGTTAAATTTACATCACGTACGAGCAAGCCTGTGCAAAAGACTGAAGCCAAGAAATCGGCTTCACTTGAAGCTTATACCGATTTCGTTAGTGAAAGTTTACAGGGTTTCGAGATCATCAAGCAACACCAGCTCGAAGCCGAGCGCTATGAAGCCTTTCATGCGCGTGCGGTTGCGGTTCAAGATGACAACTATAAAGTGGATGTCAAAACAACCCAAGTCGATGCCTTGAACAACCTGGTTCAAACCTTGGTTATGTTTACTTTGATTGGGGGTGGCATCTTGGTGGCACGCTCCACATCGCTTTCTTTAGGAAGTTTGATCGTCATCGTTTCGAGTTTTGGCAATGCGATGTGGCCTTTATCGGAGTTCAGTCCTTTGCTTTCACAAATGAAGGGGATTTCACAGGTTTTGATTGATTTTGAGAAGAATCTGACACGTCCTCTCTATCATCGACCCATCCGTGTACAGGATTTTAATGAGCTCGTATTTGATCGAAATGATTTGGGTTATCCAGATGAAGAAGGCTCGATCTTGAACGATGTGGATATAAGCATCAAGGCAGGGGAGAAAGTCTTGATTGTTGGACGAAGTGGTTCGGGTAAGAGTACCTTGCTTAAAACCATACGTCAATCCTTGGTTCCTAAGAAGGGTTTGATTTACTTGAATCAAAACGACATTCAAAGCATCGATCCCCATGATTATCATCGTTTGTTTTCAACCGTGGATCAAATTGGCTTCATTTTCAATGGTTCTGTTAAAGACAATTTGGATCTCTATCAAGCCATGGATCCCATCATCTTGGAGAATGCCATGCATCAGGTTGGTTTGGAGAGTTTGGACTTGAATCAGAACTTGATAAACAATGGTTCGAATCTATCTGGAGGTCAGCGTGCACGCTTGATGTTGGCACGTGCCTTGTGTTTGGACAGCTCCATCATCCTCTGTGATGAGATCTTTGCGAATCTTGAATACAGCATTGCCAAGAGTATTGAAAAAGACTTGTTGGAAGTTGAAAAAACGCTCATCAATGTCAGTCACATCATCTTTAAAGAAAGCCTTGGACGCTATGATCGCATCTTCATTGTCGAAGAGGGCATCGTTCAAGAAAGTCATGATCTCAGCAATATCTGGTCACGGATGTTGGATGAAAACTAAAAGGAAATCCATTGGATTTCCTCTTTTTATTCGAAGCGAAGTGCTTCGACGGGTTCTAATTTACTGGCGGTATATGCAGGATAGAGACCGAACACAACCCCAATCGTCAAGGAGAAGACAAGGGAGAGCAGTACGGCATCCAGTCCTAGGATGACATTGAAATCCGTAATGTAAGTGATGAGGAGGGTTCCCAAGTAGCTGATGGCTAGACCCAGCACACCACCCAAACTGGTGATGATCACGGCTTCGATTAAGAATTGAGCCAAGATCTGGGATTGACGTGCACCCAAAGCTTTGCGGATCCCAATCTCTTTGGTGCGCTCACGCACTGTAACCAACATGATGTTCATGATGCCGATGCCACCAACGATCAAAGAGATCGAAGCGATGCCCGATAATAAAGTGGTAAGCAAGGCCATCAAGGTATCCAATACGCCTAAGATTTGGGTCTGTGAGAAGGCACGATAGCTGTTCTCAGAAGGCATGATGGTTTCAAGATATCCTAGGACGCGACTCAGTGTCAAATCAACGGTTTCTTCCGAAGCGGCTTCAATATAGAAGGTTTTATTGCGCGTATTGAACCCGCTCATCCGACTAGCAAAGCGCATGGGGACATAAACCATCAAGTCATTATCACCACTGAAGTTGGTTCCACGTTCTTCCGCTACCCCAACCACAGTGAAGGGCATGCCTTTGATCATCAAGGTTGAACCGATGACTTCTTGATTGGGTAGAAGCAAACCAGGAATCTTGGATCCCAAGACAACGACAGGCGAATCGTAAGCGAGATCATAACTGTTCAAAAAACGACCTGTCGTCATGTCCAAACTGTTGATCGATGCATATTTATCATTGACACCGCTGATGGACACATCCACGCTTTGGCCTTCAATCGTATAACTGACTTGTGAAGATACCAATTGTGAATAATTCTTGATCAAAGCGGCTTCTTGAATGTTTTCAAGCCAATCATTGGGTAGACTGCCTTCGCGGTCCGTGATGTTCACAAAGATCAGATTGGATCCAATGCCACGAATTTGATTTGCGGCTTCTTCACGGGCACTGTTGCCCAAGGACATGAGTAAGATGACGGAGGACACCCCAATGATGACCCCTAAGGTCGTCAAGAGGGCACGAATTTTATGCGCCAATACGGAACGTATGGCGATGGCGAAGTACTCTTTAAGCATGGTTCTGCACCTCGTCCTGTATGACCTTGCCATCGCGCAAGGTGATGATACGGTTGGTATTCTTCGCGACTTCTAAATCATGCGTGATGATGATGACGGTCTTGCCACTTTGATTCAATTTTTTGAGTTGATTCAAAACTTCATGACCTGTTGCGGTATCCAAGGCACCCGTCGGTTCATCCGCTAGAATGATGGCGGGATTGTTCGCAAGTGCACGTGCGATGGAGACCCGTTGTTGCTGACCACCGGAGAGTTCCGTCGGTTTGTGATCCATACGATCCCCTAAACCCACAAGATTTAAGAGCTCCTCAGCCTTTTCTTCACGCTTTTGCTTCGGAAGTTTGGCATAGGTCATCGGCATCATCACATTTTCAATCGCAGTGAAGTTGTTTAATAGATTGAACTGTTGGAAGACGAAACCGATTTGTTGATTGCGGATGTCTGCAAGTTCATCCTGATCATAATCTTTGATTGAAATCTTATTCAATTCATACAAGCCATCGGTGACGACATCGAGACAACCAATGATGTTCATCAGCGTGGATTTACCACTGCCTGAAGGTCCGACGATCGCAACCATTTCACCTTCATTGATGTTGATGTCAATGCCATCCAGAGCTTTGACGACGTTATCGCCCATGAGATAACGTTTCGTTACGTTTTCTAAGCGGATCATTGATTGCCAATGATTGGGAAAAGGGAAGTCTTTTCGATAATGAGGACTTCTTTGCCTTCCAAATCCTCTCCAATCACTTCAACGTAGAATGCATCGGCTAAACCGGTCTCAATGGGCAAATAGTATTCTGATTGAGGACGACGACTGTTGTCCAACCATTCGGCTGAAACGAGATAACGTTGGGTGCCTTCGGTTACGATGGCTTCAAAAGGAACAATAAGGATGTTTTCTTTGGTATTGGTTACGATTGAAGCACTACCACTCATGCCTAAGAAGACACTTGCGTCGGCCTCATCGAATTCAATGGTTACGGGATAGGTTGTATAGTCAAGATTTGTGTTTCCCACATAAGCGATCTTTACGATTGCACCCTCAAAATGACGATCGATGGCTTCTATGTAGATGTCCGCATTCTGACCAATCGAAAGTTTATGAATATCGGTTTCCGTGATGTCTACGGTCAACTCCAAAGCATCTGGATCGGCAATGACAAAGCCAGTGCTTAATCCACTTGGAATGGACGTGATGATGCCATCGCGTGTCGCTGTAATCTTGACATTGGTCTTCATGCTGGATTGATATTCACCCAATTTTTGATTCTTGTTTACCGTATCTCCGACTTTGACATCGACTTTTGTTAAACTGCCATCAATGGTGACGCGTGTTTCTTGAGCAGCTTCCAACTTACCATGGACATAATAATCACCATAACCTTCCAGCTGCATCTTACTGACGGCACTCATGCCAACACGAACTTTAGTGGTATCGCCATCAAAACTTAGGGTCACGCCAAAGGTGCTTTGAGGTCCCATGACGGTCGCAACTTGATTGATTTTGGTTACGGAACCATAAAAGGTTTGATCGACTGCGGAAACATAGACTTCAGCGTATTGACCCAGTGAAACGCGTTTAAGTTCGGTTTCAGGGAGCTGAATGATCATTTTGAATTGATTCGATCCGGCAATGGTCAAAGTCGAACCCAAAGCACTGGGCACTTCGGTGACGACACCACTGACGGGGGCGTACAAGCTGTTGGTGCTGGATTGGCGGGTGTATTCACCCAAGATGTCACCTTTTGAAACGACATCACCCAAAGCAACGAGCGTGTCGGTGACACTGCCATTGAGTTTGATGCGGTCTTCGTTGGATGATGTGAGTTTACCGGTTGCTAAAGCTAAGAGCTCAATCTTGCCTTTTTCAATCGTATAGGTTTTTACATCAGCGGGTGCTTGATTTCTAAAGTTCATCAAGATGACGACAAGGACTAAGACCAATACGGCTATTGCAATCCAAATTGGTTTGCGACTTTTTTTATTCTTTTTCATGTTTGGTTCCTTCTTCTAAATTTAAGTGGCAATAGCCCACGATACGATCTAGGATTCGATTAAAGAGTTCACTGTCTTCAGGACCCAAATAATCGGCCATTTCCTTTAAACCCACTTCAAAGGCTTTTGAGCCTTGTTTGAGGATGTCTTTCCCGTGTTCAGAGAGTTGAATCAAACTTGAACGTTTGTCATTGGGAGCTGGGATCCGCTCGATGAGGTTATTCTTCTCGAGGGCATTGATCAATTGAGTCGCAGCAGGAGCACTCACATGATAGCTGTCTTTAATGCGACTGATGGCAACGGGCCCATTCTTTGTGATTTGTTGAATCATGACGAGATGTTGAAAATGTGCACTCTGTGTTTTCATTGCTTTGTGCATCAATAAGCTATCTAATTGACGCAAATGGCGTAGGTTATAAATCAATTTTTCGATGTTTTGCATGGTATTTTTGTTCATATGCTTAAGTTTATCACTTCACGCATCTTTTGCATCAAAGATGCACTAAATTTCTTAAAAAAACCAAGTGTTTCCACTTGGTTAGACTTCTAATTCATGTAACTTGGTGATGCTCATCCGAGTTGTGAGTCGTATCAACATCCAGTTCACAAAGCTGAAGAGAATGAAAATGGCGATCACGGTGAACCAATTATTTGGTAGATACTTCATCAACAAGAAAGGAAGAAAGCTTAAAGCAAAGGCTGGAATCATCGTAAACGCCGCATTCAGATTCTGCTTTACCGCCGCAGCTTCTTGTTCCCACACGAGTTTAGGTCGAATAAGATCCACAATCATCCCCAGATAGTTCATGAAGATCATGCCTTGAATCGACATCACTAAGATTAAAACAATTACGATTGGATGCATTCTAAGCAAGATAACAGCCACGATGAGTGAAAATAGAATACCAACGAAACTGACCGCAAGACCGCTGGCGATCTTTGCTTGGATCTGTTTGACATACGACATGGGAATGTATTTCATGAAGAAGATGTTTGAACCCTCACGCGAAAGCGCTGTTGGTGTAATCAAATTCAAACTGCTCATCATCAAGCCCAAAGCCAAACCAGCGAAACTGACCATCAACAGAAGATCGGGATTGGTCCAATCGATGCTTTTGATGAAAGAAGATAATTCTTCTTCACCACCACCACTGACACTACTGCCAATTGAAACCAGAAAAATAATGGGTAGGATGAAAGCTGTGGAAATATTGTTCAATAAATAAATCGGTGTACGAATCATCAAACGCATTTCTTTTAAGAAATAACTCATCATCGCACCTTTGGTGCTGGTTTCTTTTTGGTAAGCCTTGAGATTGAGCTGTTTACGTCCAGCCGCCGTTTCATTGACACCGATGATGCCGATGAAGTAGACGATCTTACTGATGTAAAGGAAGACAAAGACGACAAGCGCAGTAATGACTAAAAAAATAATGAAACTCAGCCAAGAACCATCCACCAAACTTTGAATCGCAAAGGGAAGGTTTGGAAACATGAATCTAAAGATGGCGAGAAGGGAATTGTTGCCCTCCATCAACATCTGCAATAGTCTTTCCTGTGATAAACTCGCAGTGCCTCCAACGACCATATTGATGCCGATCGCAAAAGCTAAGGCAAGAAAGCCACTGGCATAGTTGAATAGATCACGATTCTTGAAGAATGGCACAAAGGCCATGATCACCATGATGATGACAGCGCCAAAAGCCAAAGGTACGACCGGACTTAACAACAAGATGATCAATACCTTCATATAGAAGAAGACATCGGGATTCATGACCTGGATATAAGCGACCAATACCGGAATCGCCAATAAGAAGGTGGTCAAGTATTCGTAGACAACCGATAAACAAAACTTACTTAATACGATTTCTTCTGGTTTCAAAGGAAGCGCCAATAAGGTCTCACTGTCTTTACTGAAGTAGTAAACAGCAGGAACCAAGAAGATGGACATGAAGAAGGTGACGCTGCTCAATGCAATGAACAATAAACTGAGGACCAAACCTTCTTGTTGGAGTGGAAGGAGCATGTACATGCCTTCCTTAGCCAACATATAAAGTGAATAGAGGGTAGGCATGAACGCCACCACCAGAAACAAACCCATGAACTTATTCAATTTACTGCGTTTCGTACGACCATCCAGTAGATTGAAGGTATTCTTGAGCATGACGATAAACAAAGCTTTAAACTTACGCATTTTGGGTGACCTTCAAGAAAATGTCTTCCAAGGAAGCATTGGGATGGTCAAGTTTCAATTGTTCCAAGGAACCAAAATAGAGGAGCGCACCTTTATTGATGATCGCAACCTTGCTGCATAGTTTTTCCGCAACTTCCAAAACATGGGTTGAGAAGAAGACGGTTTTACCCAAGGACACATGTTCACGCATCATTTCTTTAAGGGCAAACGCGGATTGAGGATCCAAGCCGGTCAAAGGTTCATCTAAGATCCAAATCGAGGGAGAATGGATCAAAACACCCATGACCACGATCTTTTGACGCATTCCGTGGGAATACGATAAGATCTTATCATTCAAGGCACTCGTCATTTGAAAAGCTTCCGCATACTTGGTGATGCGCTCACGACGGGTGTTCTCATCCACGTCGTAGATGTCTGCCATGAAGTTGAGATATTCAATGCCTTTCAAACGTAGAAAGATGTCCGGAGTATCCGGTACGAAGCCAAACTGTTGCTTGGCTTTGAGGGGGCTGGTTTGAATGTTGATGCCATTGAGAAGAATTTCACCCTCATCTGGATTCAAAATCCCCGTCATCATTTTCAAGGTCGTGGTTTTACCTGCTCCATTAGGCCCAATAAAGCCAATGATTTCACCGGCTTCGACGGTAAGTGAGAGTTGGTTGACAGCTTTGACCTGTCCAGAGTAGGTTTTTGAGATGTTTTTGATTTCAATCATAAGGGCTCCTTAAATGAACATCGAAATGCTAAGCATGATAATCGAGAAAACAGCGAGACCAAAACTTAAAAACATTTGACTATCCAGCAAGCGATCTTTTGAACGCACGATGTTGGATACGTTCACAAGTGCGTTGATGCCAAACATGGATAGAAGTGCCAACCACTTGGGTGCCGTTCGATTCACCGTGCCACTCAAAGAGAATTGCATGGGGATGACATCGGGTAATAGCGGGTAGAGGATGGCTAAAGCAATGGCTAAGCCAAGCATAAGAAACATCAAAATACGGATTTGTTGACTGCGATTAAGATTTTTCATAATTTCAGTCTAGCACTTCCATACTTTGATTTAAATACTCAATTAGACAGGTTGCGCGCGCTTCATCCCGGTCCAATAAGGTTGTTTGTGTGAATCGATCGGGATCACCGATCAGAATCAACGACTTACTCGCTCGTGTGATGGCGGTGTATAAAAGTCGTTTGCTGTGCATGAAACGATGCTCCGGTACGATGGGGAGGATGACGATGGGGTATTCACTGCCTTGGGCTTTGTGGACAGAGACGCAATAGGCCAAGGTAATGTTCATGAAGTTCTCGGAGGTGTATTCCACGATACGCCCATCGAAGTCCACGATGATGCGATTCTGTTTCAAATGATCTTCACTGGCATAGACGACTTCCACCAAGATACCGATGTCACCATTGTAGACATCGTCATTGGGTTGGTTCTTTAGCTGCAATATCTTGTCTTCTTCACGAAAGGTCGTAGTCCCAACTTTCAGTTCACGTTTTGCAAAATCGCTTGGATTGACGACTTTTTGAATCGCATGATTCAAGTTATCAATACCCGCCAAACCACTGTACATGGGAGCCAAGACTTGGATGTCCTGGATGCCATAGCCCTTGGCAAGGGCTTGTTGGACGAGATTGATGATAATGTTTTTAACCTCAACCGCAGGGGCTTTGAACCACTTGATGTCACTGGTCAATTGATTGAAATCCAGTTCCTTCGTTCGCATCTGATGCGCCAGTTGGATGACATCCGAACCTTCTTTTTGGCGATAGATGTGCTGCAAGGTGATGACCGGAAAACGCTTGGAAGCGATCAGGTCGCGTAAGATCTGTCCAGGAGCGACACTGGGTAATTGGTCTTGGTCTCCAACCAGGATGATTTTCTTGACTTGAGCAGACGCATCCAACAAGTGACTGAACAACCAGGTATCGACCATGGAGAACTCATCGATGATCAAACAATCGATGGCCAAGGGTTGTTTCTCGTTCATGCCAAAGGTATTGGTTTCCAAATCCCATTTTAATAAAGCATGGATGGTATAGGATTCCACCCCATTGAGTTCAAACAAACGTTTGCTGGCACGTCCTGTTGGGGCTGCGCAAGCCAAGGAGTGACTGGGATAGAGTTGACGAAAGAGTTGGATCATCGCACCGATGACGGTTGATTTACCGGTACCCGGACCTCCGGTCATGATGGTGAAAGGACTGTTGAAGAAGGTATGGATCGCTTCTTTTTGACTTTGGTCATAGCTGATGCCAATGGCTTGTTCATGCAATTCGATGCGATCATCCAAGACCATTTCATCAACGGGACTGAGATCTTGAAAGGGGAATTGACTCAAGAGATGAGCAATGCCTTGTTCAGCTTTAAATTGACTTGGATGATAAACTTTATCATCCAAGAGGATGAGTTTGTTTTCACGGACACAGGTAAACAGAATGGCTTCAAAGTCACTCTGGAAGTTCTTCTCGAAAAGTTGATTCAAATGATCATACAAGACATAACTATCCCCCCGTCGCATGCATTCTTCCATGGTCATGGCAATCAATGCGGCACTCAAACGGCGTGGATCGTCCAAATCAAAGCCAATGGATAAAGCAAGTTTATCGGCTGTCTTAAAACCGATGCCATCCACTTCTTCAATCAAACGATAGGGATTGGCTTTGACCAACGCATAAGCTTCCTTCCCATAGACACGATCCAAACGCATGATGTTGCGAATGCCCAAACCATGCGTAGTGAAAAAGCGGATGGCTTCTTCATCTTCGCCATAATTCAATAAACCAGCTTTGATGCTTTCTTCTTTTTTAGGGGTATAACCTTTAACATTTCTGATCAAGGAACTGTCTTCTTTAAGCAGTTTTAAGCTTTCTGCGCCCAGTTCTTCAACGACACTTTCCGCAAACTTCTTACCAATACCAGGAAAAAGAGGCGAAGAAAGAAAGGTGATGATGGACTCGGGTTCATCCGGTAAGACACGATGGAAGGTCTCGACCTTGAATTGCATGCCAAAACGTGGATGTTCGACATAGTTTCCCTTCAAGTTTAAAAGAATATCATGTGACATTTCAGGAAAGTAGCCAGTGATGGTCACCAACTTCTCATTGAGATCGTACAAACGAAAACGCGCTACGGTGTAGCGACTTTGTTCGTCTTGATAGATGACGTGACTGATTTTACCTTGGATTTCAATGGGATCCATTACAAGATACTCGAAAGGTAGATGGCGAAGACACCGATGGCGTTATTGATGAAATGGATGAGAACAGGCGTAAAGAGACTCTTGCTTTTAATATACGCACGATTCAACCAGAAACCTAACATGAAATATGTCGGTAAGAAGAAAAGATCCATAAATTGTCCATCAAGGAGCGAAGGGTAGATATGGGCCATGCCGAAGAAGAAAGAACTAAAGAAGACCGCAAACAGTTGTGAGCGCTTTTGAAGCATGCCAAAAAGCAAGCCGCGATACATGAGCTCTTCGATGTGTGGTGCAAAGATCAAAGCTTGAAACACCAAGAATATGGGATATTCCCCAAAGATATTGACCAATTCGTTTTGGTTCTGTGAGCCATCCAAGCCTGTAAATGTGGTAATCGCATAATTCAAGACCATGGAAGTGATTAACATCAAAGGAAGGGTGATGCCTATGGTTTTGATATTCAACATGGGTTCTTGTTTAAACCGTCTACCCATTTCAGCCCAAAAATCTTTTGTAAGATAGATGCTGAGGATGAGAAGCAAAACTGAGTAAACAAAGTCAACACGTGCATCGCCAAGCATTTCGATTGGAACATTCGAACGCGCTAAAACCGCTACGATGAGCAGTGGGTATAAGGCATAGGTGCCAAGCGTGAAATGAAAAAGGAGAAAAAAGATTTTCTTTTTTGAATAGGGAAGATCAAAGTTGTGCATGGGTGACTCCTGCAATGGCATCACTCAAAGCGCGACCATCGGTATAAATCTCATCGATGACACCACCGCCCAAACAAATTTGATCGAGATAGAAGACGGCTTCTTGTCCTGGAGTGACGGCAGAAATGCCTTGAGGATAATGGACAAAGACTGTCCCATCCTCCAAACATTCAAGTTGAACATCTTGGTCCTTTTGACGATATCTAAATTTCGCTTTGCATGCGAATGATTTCTCAGAAAGAGGATTGAACCAATTCAGATCCTTGACCACACAGGAAGTGGATTTCAACCAAGGATTGTCTTCATTACGCGCCACATAGAGCTTATTGGTCTGGACATCTTTGCCCACCACAAACCATGGACCCTCAAAGGCATTGATGTCCAAGCCTTTACGTTGACCTAAGGTGTAATACAACACACCGATGTGTGTTCCAATAATCTTGCCCGTTTCGATATCGATGATCTGACCACTTTTAGCCGGTAGATAATTACGTAAAAATTCTCTGAATTTACGTTCACCAATGAAACAGATGCCAGTGGAGTCTTTCTTCTTAGCGACATTCAATTCCAGCTTGAGCGCAATCGCCCGTACTTCTGGTTTCTCCAGTTCACCTAAAGGGAAGAAGGTCTTCTGAAGTGCATCTTGATTAACTTGGCAAAGAAAGTAACTTTGATCTTTATTGGCATCAACGGCTTTTAACATTTCTGAATGATCGGAATAATGTTTGACACGAGCATAATGACCCGTCGCAACATAGTCAAAACCACGCTCTTGGGCGAATTTAAAGAAAGCATCGAATTTAATGTATTTATTGCATAAAATATCTGGGTTGGGTGTCCGACCGCGCGCGTATTCTTTAAGGAAGGTTTGAAAAACATCATCCCAGTACTCATTAATGAAGTCAATGCGATGTAAAGGCAGACCCAGTTTCTTGGCGACTTCAACCGCATCGTTATAGTCTTGTTCCTGTGTACAGATGGCTTCATCTAAGGTTGGATTGCCCAAGATGTCATTATTGGTCAAGGAATCCCAGTTGCGCATGAAAGCACATTCAACTTCGTGACCTTGTTCTTTTAAGAGATAAGCAGCGACGGCGGAGTCCACACCACCAGAAAGTCCAACTAAAATTTTCATAGGATGATTATACCATAATTAAAAAGCTGTTCTTCTAAACAGCTTTCAGACGAGGTTGATTTGCTTGATCGATACTGTCACGTGTTTGACCACAGTGTCCATAACTTGGACAATCGGGCGTACACGCATCACAAGCGACACGGCGTAATTCTTGAGGGACAAAGGCACCGATTTCTTCTTCATCATAGCCAACTAAGAAGTTGCGTTCATTGATGATGATGGGGCGTTTGAGAATCGAAGGATTCTGTTGAACGAAACGCACAAGATCTTTAACCGACATTTCTTCGACATCGATTTGTTTTTCTTGAATGATTTTGGAGCGTTTCGAGATGATGTCTTCGGTTCCATTTTCACTGCGCATCAAGAGATGACGGATTTCATTTTCATTTAACAAGGTTGAAAAGATATTCTTTTCAATGTATTTTAGATTACGATCTTTTAGCCATTGTTTTACCTTACGGCAACTGGCACAACCTGGGGAAGTGTATACAACAATCATGGTATGTCCTCCATATTTCATAATTATACACAGACTTCTTACTTTTTAAAAGAGAAATTTATAAAAAGTGAAGAATATCACACTTTAGGTTCATCTCGACCTTATAGTGCTAACGTATACGTTTAAGTCTTGGTATTGAATTGAATCGATTATACTTTAAAAGTTCAAAGAATGTAACTTTATTTCTAAATTTTCTGAAAGTTTCAAATATATGTAAATTTCAATTGACGCAAGAGAGAGGCTTCTGTACACTTTAGCTATCTTTTAAGGGGTTAATATGGAAAACACAACACAACGTAAATTTGGCTTAATCACAACCATCGCGATGATTGTCGGCATCGTCATTGGTTCAGGCATCTTTTTTAAGACGGATAATATCTTAGCAGCCGTCAATGGTTCTGTATTTTTAGGTGTTCTCGCATGGGCACTCGGTGGTTTTGGCATCATCTTCGGCGGCTTGAGCATCGCAGTCTTAGCGCGTCGTGATGAACATGTCGGAGGTTTGATCACTTATTGTGAAATGACTTGGGGTAAACAGCTTGGTTATTTGGCAGGTTGGTTTCAAACCATTCTCTATTATCCAGCTTTAGTTGCGGTCATCTCATGGGTCGGGGCAATGTACATGTCTTTATTGTTTGATTGGACCAATCCAGCTTTGCTTTTTGGTTTAAGTGTGGAGTCCATTCCAGAATGGGTCTTTCCTTTCAACTTGACACAGTGGATTTTGACGTTGATCATCTTTGTCTTCTTCTTTCTCTTTAATCTTTTTCAAACCAAAACAGCGGGTAAGTTTCAAAACATTTCGATGTTCACCAAACTAGGCGCACTTGTCCTTTTGGGTTTCTTAGGCTTGTTTTTTGGGGATCCTGTTGCGGTTAATCATGTAACAGACTTGGGGCATATTGGAGCTGGATTCTTTGCGGCCTTGGTTCCGGTCGCTTATTCCTACGATGGCTGGCAAGTCGCACCTTCTATTACGCATGAAATCAAGAATCCTAAACGCAATCTACCTTTAGCGCTAACGTTTGCACCGTTGATGATCATGCTCATCTACATCAGTTATTTCGTTGCGATCAATGCGGTCTTAGGACCTGAACAAGTCTTGGCCTTGGGTGATGGGGCTGTTTCCGTCTTTGCGGAACAATTCCTGGGCCCTATCGGTTATCGCATCGTCTTATTGGCCATCGTTATTTCCGTCTTGGGAACTGCCAATGGTTTGATTCTTGCCTATATCCGTTTACCTTATGCTTTGGGGGTCCGTAATGAAATCATCGGTGCCAAACAATTCGCAAAAGTGGATGAAAAGACCGATGTGCCGATGTTTGCAGGACTCTTCACTTTTGTCGTATCGTTGATTTGGTTGTTTCTACACTTTGCGGCAACCGTGGGGGTCATTCATTTG
>CAYRIW010000002.1:27094-108250 GCA_964424595.1 uncultured Erysipelotrichaceae bacterium
AAATTGCCATCATTCTTATCTATCTCTTCTTGGTGCTGATCTTCATGGGCATCATCAAAGAATTCTTTCGTGGTAAAATCACTTCAAAATTAGAAGGCTTGGTCTTCCCACTCCTTGCCATCTTTGGGGCCCTCACTGCCATCTATGGTGGCTTCTTGAACCCATCGGTAGCCATCTATCTCATCATCTCCATCGTGGCCATCTTATCCGGCTTGTTGGTTCGTCCTAAAAATTAGTGTGTTCGCACACTTTTTTTATGCTAAACTATGAAAAAGACCGTGAATGAAGAAAAGTAGTCTTTATCTAGGACACAAGCGATATCCTGATTGGTGCAAAGGATACAAGAGACAAAGATGAAGTGGACTTCAGGAGTTTAAGCAAGGCTTACGCGAACCAGCGTTATGGTGAAGTGATCGATGTTCGATAAAGAGGGTGGTACCACGGTGAAGCGTCCCTGTTGAACATTTTTTTATTGGAGGAAACAAACATGAAACGCATGTTAAGTGGCATCAAGCCAAGTGGTCAATTGACCTTGGGTAACTACATTGGAGCCCTCAAAGAATTTGTGAAGTATCAAGATGAGTACGATATGTACGTTTTCATCGCCAATCTTCATACCTTAACGGTCTATCAAGATCCAGAGATTTTAAGGAAGAATCTTCGGGATACTGTCCTTTTATATTTGGCTTGTGGACTTGATCCAAAGAAGACCAAGATTTTCATGCAATCCGATATCATGGAACAAGCTCAATTAGGCTTCATCTTGAGCTGCAACATCTATCTGGGCGAATTGAATCGCATGACCCAGTATAAAGATAAACTGAGCAAAGGCGAAGAAGGCTTGAGTTCTGGTTTCTATGTCTACCCAACCTTGATGGCAGCGGATATCTTAGCGTATCAACCCGATTATGTCCCCGTCGGAGATGATCAGAAACAACATGTCGAACTGACACGTGATGTGGCGGTTCGCTTCAACAATCGTTATGGTGAAACTTTCAAGGTTCCAGAACCTTTGATTCCCAAGCAAGGCGCCCGCATCATGTCTTTAAGCGATCCAAGCAAGAAGATGAGTAAATCCGATGCCAGTGATAAAGGCTGCATCTACCTTTTGGACGATCCCAAAGCCGCACGTAAGAAGGTCATGTCGGCTGTTACGGATTCGATTAATGAAATCAATTATGACCCTAAGAATCAAGCAGGGGTCGCCAATCTCTTGACCATTCACTCCGCACTATCTGGAATATCGATTGATGTGTTGGTTGATCAATTCAAAGGCCAAGGCTATGGAACACTGAAGAAAGCTGTTGCCGATGAAGTTGAGAAACTACTGACTCAGCTTCAAACATCGTACAAAGAACTCCTGGATCAAAACATCCTCACAGAGGTTCTGGCTCAGGGCAAAGCCTCGGCACAAGGCATCGCTCATGTGACGCTTGTGGAGGTGCAGACAAAAGTGGGCATTGAAATTTAAGGGTTCTGTGCTATACTAATGACGAAATCGTACTAAAGAAGAGTAAGATAAGCCGCTTTTATAGAGAGGAAACGTGTGGTGAAAGTTTCCAAGCTTAATATCTGAAGCCACTTTAGAGAGAAGTCAAACTTCCGTCTTGTCCGCGTTAAGGAGAAAAGCTGTGTCGAAGGACAAAGCAGGATGGTACCGCGTGTTAAACGTTCCTGTAGGAACGTTTTTTTATTGGAGGAAAAGATATGCAACATCGCAGTGGAAATGAAGTCAGACAGTTGTTTCTAGATTACTTTAAAAAACAGAATCACATGATCGAACCGGGAGCTTCCTTGGTTCCTGTGAACGATCCTACATTGTTGTGGATCAACTCCGGCGTGGCGGCCCTTAAGAAATACTTTGATGGCAGTGTCAAACCTGCAAACAAACGCATCACGAATGCGCAGAAATCGATTCGAACCAATGACATCGAGAATGTGGGTAAGACGGCACGTCATCATACCTTCTTTGAAATGTTGGGCAACTTTTCAATTGGCGATTATTTTAAGGAAGAAGCGCTCAAGTTTGCTTGGGAATTCTTAACCAGTCCGGAGTACATTGGCATGGAAGTGGAAAAGATGTATGTGACGGTACATCCAACCGATGATGAGGCGTATCGCATTTGGACGGACATCATTGGTTTAGATCCGAAACATATTTTAAAGTCTGAAGAGAACTACTGGCAGATCGGGGAAGGTCCTTGTGGTCCCAACAGTGAGATCTACTACGATCGTGGACCTGCATTCGATCCAGAAAACATTGGCGAACCTTTGTTTTTTGAAGAGCGTGAAAACGATCGCTACATCGAAGTCTGGAACATCGTCTTCAGTCAATACGATGCCAAAGAAGGTGTCGATCGTAAAGACTATAAAGAACTTCCTCAAAAGAATATTGATACCGGAATGGGCTTGGAACGTTTGGTATGCATCGTTCAAGGGGGTGAAACCAACTTTGACACTGATTTATTCCTACCGGTCATCCATGCAGTTGAAAAACTCGCTAAACACCCTTATGCGAATGAACATAAAATGGCGTATCGCGTCATTGCGGATCATATCCGTACCGTAACCTTTGCCTTAGCGGATGGGGCGTTGTTTGCGAATGAAGGCAGAGGCTATGTCTTAAGAAGAATTTTACGTCGTGCGGTTCGCTTCGGCATCAAATTGGGCATTGAAGGCGCGTTCATGCATACCTTAGTGAAAGTCGTCGCAGAGATGATGGGCTCTAATTTCTCCTATGTGACGCCATTCTATGCCTATGTGAATGATAAGGTCGAATTGATCGAACGTTTGGTCAAGGCGGAAGAATTGCGTTTCCACAAGACCTTGCTTGCGGGGGAACAACTTCTGATGCTTGAAATCGAGCGTTCAGAATCCAATCTGCTTGCGGGTTCAACCGTCTTCAAACTTTACGATACCTTCGGTTTCCCCGTTGAATTGACACAAGAGATCGCCGAGGAAATGGATTATTCCATTGATATGGAAGGCTTCAAACACGAAATGCAGGCACAACGTGAACGTGCACGTGCAGCGATTGATAAGACGGAATCCATGAAGGGTCAGTCCATTGATTTGATGAATTTTACGACCGCTTCTGAATTTGTTGGTTACACGACCTTCAAAACAGATTCAAAAGTCATGGCATTATTCAAAAATGGTGTGCGTGTGGAGAGCTTGGATGATGAAGGGGAGATCATCTTGGATGTGACCCCATTCTATGCGGAAAGTGGTGGTCAGATAGCCGATACCGGAAGTTTGACCTTCAATGAAGGTGAAGCCTTGGTCAGTGATGTCCAGAAAGCTCCAAATAAACAGAATCTTCATAAGATCAAAGTTCTTGTGGGAGAACTCAAAGAAGGGGATGTCGTCCATGCTCAAATCGATGTGAAGAAACGTCAAAGCATTACTCGTAATCACTCCTCAGCGCATCTCTTACAAGCCGCATTGAAATTGATCGTGGGTGAACACATCCAACAAGCCGGTAGTTTCGTATCGGATGAATACATGCGTTTTGACTTCACACACTTTGAAAAAGTGGAGGATTCGAAGTTGAAGGCGATTGAAGTGATGGTTAATGAAGCCATCTTCAATGCCCATCCTGTAAGCTTTGCCTTACTTCCAATCGAAGAAGCAAAAGCACAAGGTGCAATGGCACTCTTCAGTGAGAAATACGATGCGATTGTTCGTGTTGTGACGATGGGGGATGTCAGTAAGGAACTTTGTGGCGGTTGTCATGTGAATAATACGCAAGAACTCGGTCTCTTCAAGATTGTATCCGAAGAATCGATTGGATCGGGGATTCGTCGTATCACCGCTCGTACCGGTGCCCATGCGTATCAAGATTTCGTATCCTATCAAACGCAGTTGGAAACGATCGCGTCGTACTATAAAGCAAACTCCATCCACAATATCGAGGATCGAGTGGAACATGGTCTGATTGAGTTGAGTGAGACCAAACAAGCCTTAGGTCAAGCGAAACAGAAACTGGCCGTGCTTGAAGCAAAGGTCTTGAATCATGAATTTGTGGATAAGGAGGGTTATCAGGTTTTGGTCAAACGCATTGATCAAAACAGTGATCATCTCAAATTGCTCATCGAGAATCTCAAGAAAGAAAATTCAAAACGCATCATCTTCTTGGCTTCAAGTGATCAAGATAAGGCATTGTTTGTGGCTTATGTCAGTCCGGAGTTGAACAAACAAGGCATCAAGGCGGGTGATCTTGTGAAGGAAGCTGCGGTGCTTTGTGCAGGAAATGGGGGCGGTCGACCGGATTTCGCCCAAGCTGGGGGCAAAGATGTGTCCAAATTAGGGGATGCGCTCCAGATGATTGCACAAAAACTCATCTAAATGCTTTCAAAAGCTTAGGGACTAGTTTAGAATAAAGAAAAAGGAGGATTATGGTATGAGTCAAAACCACACGGAGACGGTTGCCTTCAAATCAGATCAAATACGGCGCGATAACATCAAGCAGATCTTAAAACAAGTGCAGGCAGCGCTCGAAGACCGCGGATACAATGCAGTGAATCAATTGTCAGGCTATCTCATTTCCAATGATCCTGCTTATATCTCAAGTCATCAGAATGCACGTTCCTTGATTCAAACGGTTGAACGTTATGAGATCATTGAAGAATTGGTTCGTACCTACCTGGATGATGCGGAATGAGAAGTATCGCATTGGATGTCGGTTCTAAAACGGTTGGGGTTGCGATCAGCGACCTCAGCGGTTTTTTAGCGAGTCCATTGGTCACACTGCGCTTTGCGAGTGAGGACTATGACGATGCGCTTGATCAGATTGAAGCCTTGCTTAAAGAATATCCTGTGGATGTGATCATCCTGGGTTATCCCAAACATATGAATGGGAGTATCGGCGATGGGGCTTTGCGTTCGGAGTTCTTTAAGGATGAGATTGAGAAGTTTACGAAAGCAGCGGTCATTCTCTGGGATGAACGTTTGACGACGGTCATGGCGCACCAAAGTTTGATGAGTAATCAGATGCGCAATGAAAAGCGTAAGAAGGTTGTGGACCAAGTCGCAGCCGTTACGATGTTGCAGGAATACTTGGATCAAAAGAGACAGAAGGAGTCACAGAATGGAAGAAAATAGTATCGTCGTTATTGACGAAAGCGGAAAAGAAATCAATATGGAGATCGTCTTCACCTATGAGGATGAGGAATCGGGTAAGAATTATGTTTTTTACTTTGATCCAAGTCAAGAAGATGGGGAAGTCTTTGTGTCCTGTTATGATCCTGAAGGGAATTTATCACCTGTCGAAGATCCTGAAGAGTGGAAGAAGCTTGAAGTCATCTTTGAAGATTATGTCTTGACCCATGAAGAAAACGAAAACACGAAAAATTAAAAAGACAAGCTTAGGCTTCATCCTAATCTTGTTTTTTATCGTTGCGCTTGGTATTGGTTATGGTACGGTACAAAGCAAATTGGATGCGGTAGGTCCTGAAGGTGAACAGGTCCTTTTTGCGGTAGAAAAAGGGGATACCCTGGACCAAGTCACAAGCAAACTCTATGAATTGAATCTGATTGAAGATAAGTTGGTTTTTGAAGTCTATGCCAAGTATGTGAAACTCACTGATTTCAAAGTGGGGGCGTTCCGTTTGGACTATGGTTATGATGTGAAGACCATTCTCAGTACTTTGGTGGATGCGAGTAAGATCGTACCAAGCGATGTGGTGGTTACGATCATTCCTGGGGATTGGGCAAAACAGATCGCTGTGAAGATGACAGCACAAATGAATAAAACGACCGCTGAGGATTTGATGGCTTTATGGAATGATGAAGCCTACATCCGATCCTTGATGGATGAATACAGTGTCTTGACCGAAGAAATCTTTGAGAACAAAGGTGTTCGTGTTTTATTGGAAGGCTATTTGATGCCGGAAACCTATTTCATGAATCCCAATGCATCCGCAGATTCATTGACGCGACGTGTCTTGAATCAAACGCAGAAGGTCTATGATGAAAACAAAACCTTATTCGATGCCTTTGGTATGTCCATCCACGATGCGATCACTTTAGCCTCCGTGGTTCAGTTTGAAGCAGGTTTGGTTGAGGACATGAAGATGATCTCACAGGTCTTCTTGAATCGGATGGCCATCAATATGCCATTGCAGTCCAGTGTCACAGTGTGTTATGCCTTGTATGAGTATGACAGTTGGAAGGATTGTGAGAATTACGACAATCAGAAACTGGATTCGCCTTACAATACCTACTTGTATCGCGGCTTACCGATTGGACCGATCACAAATCCATCGAAACAAGCTTTATTGGCGACGATTCAACCGACTGCCAATGATTATTATTTCTTTTTAGCGGACATCTATGGCGATGGCAAAGTGTATTATGCAAAGACCTACACTGAGCATTTGCAGAATGAAGATAAGTACCTTAAACGATAGGAGAATAACATGAGTAAACGCATCATCATTGGAGTAGCGGGGGGCAGTGCCTCGGGAAAGACGTCTTTAGCCAAACGTTTGAAACGTGAATTTGAAGAAACGAATTCTGTGGTGATCATCCGTCAAGATGATTACTATAAAGATCAAGCAGAGATGACGATGGAAGAGCGTTTAAAGGTCAATTATGATCATCCCTTTGCTTTTGACAATGATTTATTGGCTAAGCATTTGGGTGAATTACGCAATGGTCAGACCGTAGACATGCCGACCTATGATTTCATTGAATACACACGTTCGGCTGTTGTCGAGAAATTAGAACCCCATGATGTCATTGTCGTGGAAGGCTTGTTTGTATTGGAGGATGAAGCGATTCGAAAACACTTGGACATTAAGATCTTTGTGGATACACCGGCCGATGTTCGTTTCATTCGACGTTTGAATCGTGATGTTCACGATCGTGGTCGAAGCTTGGATAACGTCATCACCCAATATATGAATACCGTTCGTTTGATGCATGATCAGTTCATTGAACCATCGAAACGCTATGCGGATGTGATCGTTCCTGAGGGCGGTAAGAATGAAGTTGCCGTCGATTTGCTCACGACGAAAATTGGTAGTATTATCAAGATGAATATGCTATAATCCAAAAGTTAAGGAGATCACACATGGCACAAGAAAAAGTAAGAGTAACAAGAGAAGGTTTTGATGAACTAAAGCGCGAACAAGAGCATTTGATTCATACCGTTCGTAAAGAAGTCATTGAAGATTTGCAAGCAGCACGTGCTCAAGGGGACTTGTCTGAAAATGCGGATTATGATGCGGCTCGTGATCGCCAAGCGCGTGTAGAAGCACGTATTCGTGAATTGGAAAACATCTTCAACAACATTGAAATCATTGATGTTCAAGGTGGAACACGTGTCGTTAAACTCGGTGCACAAGTCACCATTCGCAGTCATGATGGTTTCGAAGAAACCTACACCATCGTTTCTTCCGTAGAAGCAGACCCACTCAATGGCAAGCTCTCCAACGTCACTCCTTTGGCAGTGGCTTTGATGGATCGCATGGTCAGTGATGAAGAGATCGAAGTTGAAGTTGAACCACGTGAATACATTCGCATCATCGATGTCAAATAATTAGGATAACGATCAAAATAAACGTATAAAGAAGGATGAAAATCCTTTTTTTAGTGTTGATTTTGAGTTCATGTGCTTCCGTGGAAGTTCTTCCCAAACAGGAAGACATCAAGATTCAAGTGCAAGTTCGTCATCTCGATCAAAGCATCGAGGTTTTTGAAGTGCCACTTTATGCACCGCTTGAATTGATTCTTGATCAAATTGATTGTGACAGCTGTGATTTGTCGCGTATGAATCCCCAACAGATCTTGCATGATCAAGATTTAATCGTCCTCTATCTTAAACAGGAACAACGCATCTCAATCAATCAAGCAAGCTTGGAAGAGCTGTGTGAACTCCCTGGCATTGGCCCTTCGCTTGCGGCTAAAATCATTGCGCATCGTGAACAAGTCGGACTATTTCAATCGCTTGAAGAACTGATGCTCATCAAAGGCATCAAAGAACGCTTGTTTACGAAGCTCAAAGATCACATCAGCTTATGAAGTCATTCTTTGTGTATCTTAGTATTTTGATGTGGGTAAGTGTCAAAGCACCTTGGCTGGCGATGCTTTTGTGTGTTTATTTCGTCATCACGAAGTCTATTCCTCAAAAAACACTGTTTGGGATCTTGTTTGTTTTGTTTCTATTGCGTACTAACAGTCAGCTCTGTCAACCCATCGATCACGGACGTGTCGTACGTCTGAATAAAGGTTCCGTTATGGTCCAACAGGGTTTTACCAAGGTCGTGGTTCAAGTACAGGATGTCGCGATGTATGCGATGCATGATCACATCAAACTTTATGCTTTGCGTCCTCTTGAGATCAATATGAATCAAGATGGCTTCGATCCAATCGATTGGTCAAGAGCCAATGGTATCTGTTATCGCAGCTCAGAAGCAGACAGCTATCGCACTGAAGGCAAAGGCTGGATGCATCATTTAAGCACAGGTGGATTTAATCAAGATAAGCAATTCATTCAGGAAATGAGAGCACTTTTGTTTCAAAGTGATCCGGATGATATTCATCAACTTTGGGTTTCAATGGGCTTGGTTTATCTGGCAATTTTGGATGTGATCCGGCGATTGTGCATCCACTTCAAATCGATTTGGGTGGAGCGCTGCATCAGCCTGTTCATTCTTTTAAGCTTGGGTGTTTCACTCGGTATGCCCTTGGTATTGATTCGGATCTTGGTCACTTATGCAGTGGGAATGTTTGTGGAGGATCGCATGCTTAAATGGGCCTTAAGCATCGTAATTTGTTTATGGCTCGTTCCCTATGGAAGCACCCAATTGGCGTATATCTTTCCTTTTAGCTTGCAGGCTGTCCCTTTGTTTGTGGATAAACAAACTGTGAAATGGAGTCGCTTGTGTGTTGCCTTTTGGTGTTTGCTTATAAGCATGAAGCGTGTCTCTTTACTTGGGCTTATCTTATTTCCGATTAATCGAGTGTTGAATCTTGTCTTGATGTTCATGGGTTTCTTAAGTACCTTCATTCCTTTCATCCATAAGATCTTTAGTTATCTCTATCAAGGCTTGGATCGGTGGTTCGTCTCTACGCAAAACGTTTTTGTGGTACGTGGTCGAGGTTCAATTCTACTGATCATGTTTGTGATCTATGTTTTACATCGACTTAGAAATAAACATTTTGGTTTAAGCATCATGGCTTTATGCATAACCAATATTCTAATGGTACTGGTATCGTATCCCTGGTTCTATACGGTGTCGATGCTTTATGTTGGACAGGGGGATGCGATTTTGTTGCAAGCTCCTTTCAATCAGAGTGTACTCTTGATCGATACAGGTCCACCATCTCAATATGCAAATCTGAAGGCGAGTTTGGATCAACGTGGTATTCATACCCTTGATCATTTGATCATCACACATGATGATGCGGATCATAATGGAAATGTTGAAGCATTGCATCAAGATTTTGTAATCAAGAAGCTTGTAAAGCTTGGCAGCGATATCCAAGATGAATGGTTTTACTTGAAACATCTTCCCATCCAAGAGGCAAAAGAAGATAATGATTTGTCTTTGGTCTATCAAGTTCAACTTGAATCGTTAAGTTTCCTATTCATGGGGGATCTTGGGACAGCCGGTGAGCTCCAACTCATCAAAGCCAATCCTGATCTCAAGAGCGATGTGATCAAGTTGGGACATCATGGCTCCAAAACTTCAAGCAGTCTCGCGTTTCTTAACCATGTGCAAGCACGCATCGCTCTGATCAGTGCGGGTAAGAATACCTATGGTCATCCAAGTTGGGAGGTCATGGAGCGCTTGAAGCGACTTGCGATACGTAGCGTTGTATCACAGAACGCAGGAACGGTCCAAATCGTGATCACAGCTTGGTTTCGGTTTATGTTCAATCGCTTCAATCTCTTCACCTTGTTTTAAAAAAAGGGGGATTCTTTGTTATAATACCCATGTATGAACACCTTGATCTATGGCAATGAGTCGTATTTATTAAATCAAAAATTAACTGAACGCATCAAAGCCTTAATTGGTGAAATAGATGGCATGAACACCGTTTTTTATGATGCCTCCAGTCCGAGCTTCTCGATGCAAGCGCTCTTGGAAGAAGCTCAGACACTTCCGTTCTTTTCGGAACATAAGGTTTTGGTTTTACAGAACTGTGCCTTTTTAACGCGGGGTACGGCTTTAAAAGAAAATGATCAAAAGGATTTGATGAATCATCTTAAGCAAGCGGTGGAGACGTGTTCGATTTTCTTCTTGCATGATAATGATAATTTGGATACACATAAGAACATCACCAAGAAGATCATGGAAGTTTGTGAAGTGGAATATGTCAAGAAGTTGGAACCCAATGCATTTCGTAAAGAGCTGTTAAGACTTTTGAAAGATAATAAGATTGAAATGAGTGATGCGGCCTTTGAGGAGTTCCATAAACGCATGGATTCCAATCTGTCGGTGAGTCATCATGAAATTGAGAAACTGGTCTTATATGGAAGTCGTTTGGAATTGAGTGATGTGGAAGCTTTGGTCAGTCGACCCTTGGATAATGAGACCTTCCATTTAGTCAATGCCTTGATGGGTCAAGATCTTAAACAAGCTCTTAGCATCTATCGTGATATGATGACCTTGAATATGGAGCCTTTGTCTTTCAGTGGTTTGATTGCAAGTCAAGTAAGATTGCTTTATCAAGTCGCGTGTCTTCAAGAAGCAGGGTATCATCGTCAAGAAATGATCAATAAGCTCTCTGGAGCGAACAATATCAACGTCTATCGTCTGAATAAATTATTGGATTTAGCGAATCTGACACGACCGGATCGCGTGCTCAAGGTCTTGAATGCCTTGGCGGAGTTTGATCAAAGGGCTAAGAGTGGATTGGTGGATAAGAAGTTTGGATTTGAATTATTTCTAATCGAGGCAAGCCAAGTATGGAATCACTAAAAGAACTCTATAAATTGGGTCCAGGACCCAGCAGCAGTCATACGGTAGCACCGTGGCGTGCTGCTCAAATGTTTAAGGAACGTTTTCCGGATGCGGTGGCTTTTGATGTGGAGTTGTATGGCTCCTTGTCTTTAACTGGCAAAGGTCATTTCACAGATCAGATTTTGATTCGTACTTTTGCGCCAAAGCCATGTAAGATCTACTTCCGCTTGAATTGGGAACATTCATTTGAAAATGGTTTGATCATCAAGGCTTATGATGTTCGTAGCAATCCAATTGGACAATGGACCGTCTTTTCCCTTGGGGGTGGAAGCATCAAAGTATTGGATGAAGACTTTGATTTCCAACGTCACATCTATCCTCAGCAATCCTTAAGTGAAATCTATCGTGAAGTCCTTGAGAAACATCACAGCATTCCTGCCTATGTCTTGCATTATGAGAAGGATGTGGAAGCACATTTGATGGATGTTTTGGAAGGCATGTTTAAAGCGGTGCGTCGTGGTTTGGAAACAACGGGGATTCTACCTGGTTTATTGGAGATACCACGGGTTGCGAAGTCGCTCTATTTACAAGCAATGAGCAAAGATGATGTGTCTGCTCAGAATCGTTTGAAGTTGGTGGCCTATGCGTATGCGAACAACGAAGAGAATGCGGCGAGTGGGATGGTCGTGACGGCCCCAACACTTGGCGCAAGTGGGGTCATGGCGTCACTGATGTATCATCTCTATACGGATATTGGAATATCGAAACATAAATTAGTACAGGCTTTGATGGTCGGTGGTGTCTTTGGGAATGTGATCAAAGAAAATGCGACCATCAGTGGTGCGATTGGTGGATGTCAAGCAGAAATCGGCAGCGCCTGTTCAATGGCGGCTGCAGCCTTGGCGTATGTCAATGGTCTACCCTTGGAGTTGATCGAATACGCAGCTGAGATCGCCATGGAACATCATCTGGGTCTCACTTGCGATCCAGTGGGTGGTTACGTGATCATACCGTGCATTGAACGCAATGGAGCAGCGGTATTAAGATCCATCGATGCGGTGATGATGGCAGAGACCGTAGGAAAAGCCAAACCTAATCGTGTGTCCTTTGATATGGTGGTTAGAACCATGAATTACACCGGTAAGAAGATTGCTTTGGAGTTGCGTGAGACATCCTTGGGTGGCTTGGCAACAGAGATCAATATAAATCCGATTCAAGAATAATAAAAGAACCCCAGACTTCAACGATGATAACATCTTGAACTCTGGGGTTTTAAGTATTAAAAAACAATCCGAAGATTGTTTATTGAATCGAATTAACTGCTTTGGACAAGCGAGCTTTTTGACGAGCTGCGTAGTTTTTATGATGAATACCGCTAGTAACTGATTTATCCAAACGAGAATTAGCCAAATCATATGCGGCTTTAGCTGCATCTACGTCTTTGACAGCTACAGCTTTCAAGACATTTTTGATGGCGGTTTTTAGATAGGATTTTTCAGATGTTACTGCGGTGCTACGTTTCAGATTCGTTAGAGCGCGTTTCTTTTGCGATTTAATTTGTGGCATGCGTGCACCTCCTTTTTAATAGTCCTTACGCATTATAACAAAGAACAAGTTCCAATGCAAGATAGTTGCGCGAAATGTCTGCATCAACACAAGCGATTTGTCATGATCGAGTTCTACCATTAACAATATTCTATGCTATAATATGCAAGCAAGGAGGAAAATGATGAAAAAACGTGTTTGTTTCATGGGAACACCCCAATTTGCCGTCGGTATTTTGGATGCTTTATTGACGTGTGAAATCGAACTTGTGGCAGTTGTGACACAGCCTGATAAAAAGGTTGGACGTAAACAAGAAGTTCAATCGACACCCGTTAAAATTGAAGCACTTAAACATCAGATTCCTGTCTTTCAACCCGAAAAGATTGGATCTTTAGGGGATGAAATCAAAGCTTTGGATTTAGATTTGATCGTGACCTGTGCGTATGGTCAGTTCATTCCGGAAAAAATATTGAATACACCACGTTATGGGGCAATCAATGTCCATGCGTCTTTATTACCAAAGTATCGAGGTGGCGCACCGATTCATAAGGCCATCATCTGTGGAGAAACCCAAAGTGGCATCAGTTTGATGCGGATGGTGAAGAAGATGGATGCAGGGGATGTCTTGTTTCAAGAAAGCTGTCCGATTCACCTTGAGGATGATGTGCAAACTTTACATGATCGTTTGATGGGCTTGGGTGCCAAAATGATCAAGGAACATCTTCCTAAACTATTTGATAACGAACTTTTGACTCATCCTCAAGATGAAGATCAGGTTACGTTTGCATACAATATCACAGCTGAAGAAGAATTCGTTGATTTCAATCGACCACTCTTGGATGTCTATAACCAGATTCGGGGACTTCATCCTTGGCCCGTCGCCCATGCGCAATTTGATGGGAAGAAAGTCAAACTCTACAAAACACGGATGTTAAGACAAAGCCATAGTGACTTACCTGGTACGATCCTTGGTTTGATTGATGAGGGTCTGGCTGTAAGTACACAAGATGGGATTTTGTTGATTGATGAACTACAATTGGAAGGAAAGAAACGCATGAGTGCACAAGCCTTTTATCAGGGTGTAGGGAAACAGTGGCTCAAGCGAAAATTTGACTGATATGAAGATTAAACAACTCGCACTTATATCCGTATTCATTGCGGGCATTACCTTGATGACGATGGGCTTTACCATCACAATCTTTCAAGGCTATATCAACTTTGGCGATACCCTTGTCATGGGCATGGGTTTGGTCGTAGGTTGGCCCTTCGCACTCTTGGGTGGCATTGGGGCAGCGTTAGCCGATGTCTTGTTGGGTTATGGACAGTATGCTTTCTTTACCTTGGTCATCAAGGGCATTGAAGCAAGCATCATCGCTTTATTGGCTTTGCGCTCTGGAAAAGTTCAACTTTGGGGCTATCTCTTTGCAGGGACTTGGATGGCTGCTGGCTATGGATTGACGGATGTTTTATTGGCTGGGGAATGGCGTGTCTTTGTTGTTTCGTTTGGCTATAATATTTTACAAGGTTTGGTGTGTGGTCTGCTTGCATTCTCCATTCAAGGCCTGCTTATTCGTTTAAAGAAACTCTATTCCGTTTAGAAAGGAATTGATATGGATCAATCGCTTATCCGTAATTTCTCCATCATCGCACATATCGACCATGGTAAATCAACTTTGGCCGATCGTATTCTTGAATTGACTGAAACATTCATGATGCGTGAGATGATGACCCAAATGCTTGATACCCTTGATTTGGAGCGTGAACGTGGCATCACGATCAAATTGAATGCAGTCCAATTGTTGTATAAAGCATTGGATGGTAAAACGTATACATTACACTTAATTGATACCCCGGGGCATGTGGATTTCACCTATGAGGTATCGCGTTCTTTAGCAGCGTGTGAAGGTGCTGTCTTGGTCGTGGATGCGGCACAAGGCATTGAAGCTCAGACCTTGGCCAATGTCTACTTAGCGCTCGATAACAATTTGGAAATTCTACCGGTCATCAATAAAGTCGATCTTCCTGCGGCACGTCCTGAGGAAATCCGTCATGAGATTGAAGACATCATTGGTTTGGATGCGTCTGAAGCACCCTTGATCAGTGCGAAGAATGGTTTGAACATTCGCGATGTCTTGGAACAGGTCATTAAACATGTGCCTGCACCCCAAGGGGATCCGAATGCGCCCTTAAAAGCCTTGGTATTTGACTCCATCTACGATAGTTATCGTGGGGTCATTTCTTATGTTCGTATCAAAGAAGGTTCCGTAAAAGTGGGCGATAAGATTCGATTCATGGCAACCAATGCCGTCTATGATGTGACGGAAGTTGGCATTCGTACACCGCGTGAAATCAAGAAACAAGAACTCTCTTGTGGTGAAGTTGGTTGGATCGCAGCCAGTGTCAAATCGGTTAAGGATGTACATGTTGGGGATACCATCACCATTCATGATCGTCCTGCTGAAACACCTTTACCGGGTTATCGCCAATTGAATTCCATGGTTTTCTGTGGTCTGTATCCGATTGATTCCAATCGTTATAATGACCTTCGGGATGCCCTTGAAAAACTACAGTTGAATGATGCGTCGCTTAAATATGAAGCTGAAACCTCACAAGCCTTAGGCTTTGGTTTTCGTTGTGGCTTCTTAGGCTTGTTGCATATGGATGTGGTTCAAGAACGTTTGGAACGTGAATACAATCTAAGTTTGATTGCGACCGCACCATCTGTTGTTTATCATGCATATCTGACCGATGGATCGATGGTTAAGGTGGATAATCCGGCTTTGTTGCCTGAAGTCCAACGGATTGAACACATGGAAGAACCCTATGTCAAAGCAACCATCATGGTTCCAAAGGAATACATTGGATCGGTCATGGAGATTTGTCAGAAGAAACGTGGAACCTATATCAATTTGGAATACATTGATAACACACGAAACAATCTTATTTATGAATTGCCACTCGGCGAAATCGTTTATGATTTCTTTGATAAATTGAAGTCCGCTACGAAAGGTTATGCCTCATTCGACTATGAGTTCATTGGCTATCAAACCAGTAATTTGGTCAAGATGGACATCATGATTGCGGGTGAACATGTGGATGCCTTATCCTTGATCGTCCATCGTGACTTTGCATATGGTCGTGGTAAGATCATCACCGAAAAACTCAGAACCTTGATTCCGAGAATGCAGTTTGAGATTCCAATACAGGCTGCCATCAATCATAAAATCATCGCACGCAGTGACATCAAAGCTTTACGTAAGAACGTATTGGCGAAGTGTTATGGCGGGGATATCAGTCGGAAGAAGAAACTCCTAGAGAAGCAAAAAGAAGGGAAGAAGCGGATGAAGCAAGTGGGGAATGTCGAAGTTCCTCAAGAAGCGTTCATGGCGGTTCTTTCAATGGATGAATAATGCAGGCGATCTATGATATGATCCAGGCTTTTCGTTTGAAAAAAGGCTGGGATCAGAGTGATGACCCGAATGTCTTGGCGAAATCAATCAGCGTTGAAGCTGCGGAACTTTTGGAATGTTTTCTCGAGGATGATTATAAACTTGAGGATGTCAAAGGTGAGTTGGCGGATGTGTTGATGGTGGCTTTGACTTTAGCCATGGATTTGAACTTAGACGTCAAGCAACTGATTGAAACCAAGTTGCTTGAGGTGGATCGTAAATATGCGGATAAATGATCCTAAGGCACTGTACGTACATGTGCCTTTTTGTGATGTGATTTGTGCGTATTGTGATTTCACCCGTGTTGTGACACATCCCAAGTTGATTGAAGATTATCTGTATGCACTCCATGAAGAAATCAAACTGTATCCGGATGTTCAATATGAAACGATTTATTTAGGAGGCGGAACACCTTCCGCATTGGATATGGATCAACTACAAACCTTGTTTGAAATCATCAAGCCCCATTCCAATGTCGTAAAGGAATATACGATTGAAGTCAATCCTGAGAGTTTAACCATAGAAAAAGCACAATTGTTTGTGGATTATGGCATCAATCGCATCAGTTTCGGGGTTCAAAGCTTCAATCAAGATGAATTGGATCTCATGCATCGCGGTCATACCACAAACATGATCAAACAAGGGATTGATTGGCTACGACATGTGGGCATCACAAACATCAGCATCGATCTGATCTATGCTTTGCCCAATCAAACACTTGATAAGTGGTCCTATAATCTTGGGCAAGCACTCTTGTTGGATATCGATCACATCTCACTCTATGCTTTGACGATTGAGGACAATGCGGAATTTGGTCGGATGAAGATCAAACCGATTGCGTCTGAAATTGAAGAGGATATGTATGAGCTTGCGATCGAGACCCTAGCTAAAGCTGGTTTCAATCGCTATGAGATCAGCAACTTCACCAAGTCGAAGCCTTCGCAGCACAATCTTCATTATTGGCACTACGATGATTACATCGGTTTGGGTCCCGGTGCGGTGTCTCTGTATAAAGGGAAACGCATTGAGAATACCAAGAATCTTCTGTATTACAGTCAGTTCAAATTTCATGGTGAGATCATTGAACTCTCTAAAGAAGACTTAATGTTTGAGTTCATCATGATGGGTTTGCGCGTTCGTGAGGGGATTGAGTTGAAACGCTTTGAAAAGCGATTCAAACAATCACTTCTCGATGTGTATGCCTCGGCCATGGAGTCAGAAACAAACAAGGGTTTGATTGAAGTCGTGGATGACACTGTGCGCTGTACTGAGCGCGGATATGGCTTGTTGCATGATGTATTGTTGGCGTTTATGGAGTCCTAAAACGTGTACAAATTAAAGATACTTGCTTGACAAGTGTCTTTTTATTTTCTTCAGTATGCTAGAATGTAATTACATATTTAAGGGGAAGTACCATAATGAAACTTGTTTTAGGTCTAGATATTGGAATCACATCGGTGGGTTGGTCGATAATCAATCAAGATGATGGTTCGATTGTGGATTGTGGTGTTCGTTTGTTTGAAGAAGGAACCGCTGAGGAAAATCTTAAAAGAAGAACAAAACGATCATCAAGAAGATTGAAAAGAAGATTAAGGAATCGACTGGATGATGCAAAGAAGTTGTTGATTAAGAATATTCTAATAGATGACAATTTCGAACAACTCGATAATCCGTATATGATTAGAGAGAAAGGTCTAACGCAAAAACTTTCTAATGAAGAGCTAGCAACTGCAATATTCCATCTAGTCAAACGAAGAGGTTCTGGACTGGAAACAGTTGAAGATGACGAAAGTAAGCAAAAAGAAGCTGAGAAAGCTAAATCGGTTTTAAGTGCGAATGAGCGACTTATTCGACAAGGCTTATTCCCATGTCAGATTCAACTAAAGAATGAAGCAGAACATACCAAAATACGCGGTGAACACAATAATTTTAAGACGAGCCATTACTTGCTGGAGTTAGATAAGATTCTTGAAAATCAAGAAGTAAATGAAGCGTTTAAAGTTGAGATTCGAAAGATCTTAACACGAAGGAGACAATATTACGAAGGACCGGGAAGTTTAAAATCTCCTTCGCCTTATGGCCGTTTTGTCTTGAATGAAGAAGGAAGGATTGAAGTCGTTGACTTGATTGAGAAGATGAGAGGAAAGTGCTCTGTTTATCCAAATGAACTAAGAGCGCCTAAACTTGCACCTTCAGTTGAGTTGTTCAACTTCTTAAATGATTTGAATAATCTTACAATTATTCATTTTGATGGCGAAGAGAAGATTACTGAAGAGCAAAAGAAAACAATTTTAAATGATTTTATCATTAATGGAAAACATTCAATAACGCCTAATCAACTTGCCAAATTTCTTGGGACAGATTTGGAATCATTGAAAGGATTTAGAATTGACAAGAAAGAACTCCCAATCCTTACAAAGTTTGAGGGATATAACAAACTAATTAAAGCAATAGGCGAAGAGTTTAATCATTTATCTTGGACTAAAGATTTTAATACACTGGATTCAATAGTTGATATTCTTACAAAAACAAAAGGTATCGATGAACGAATTGAAGGCATCTCAGCTATTTTGAATGATCAGAGCATTGATGTTATTAGAGCATTAGCGAATATAGGTGGTATGACCCAGTATCATGCGCTTTCTTTCAAAGCTATTAAGGAAATGCTTAATGAGCTCTTCATGACCAACGATAATCAAATGCAAGTTCTCGCAAGAAAGGGATTAGCAAAAAATAGAGCAGATCATCTAAAAGGATTAAAGAGAATCCCATTTGATGATGAGTTGATTCTTAGCCCAGTAGCAAAAAAAGCACAAAGAGAAACAATTAAAGTCGTAAATGCAGTAAGAAGTAAATATGGTGAGCTGGATACGATTGTTGTGGAAATGGCACGCGATAAGAATTCAAGTGAACAAAAAACAAGGATCAATACGGAGCAGAAACGTTTTGAAATCGAAAACAAGAAAGTAAAAGATTTCCTACAAGGACGGAAAGTTAATGGGAAGTCTATGTTAAAGTATCGATTGTATTTACAACAAGATGGTAAGAGTTTCTACTCTGGCAAGCCTATTGATCTTGATCTTCTTCTTAGTGACCCAACAGCTTATGAAATTGATCATATTGTACCAATATCGATTTCTTTTGATGACTCACTCAGTAATAAAGTTTTGGTTACTCGCAAAGAGGATCAAATAAAAGGGAATCGTACACCTTATGCTGTTTTCCAAAATGAGGGCTTTGGTGGTTGGGATTTTGGGACATATTATTCTTTCGCACTCACGATCTTAAAACGTAATCCTAGAGAGTTCTCAAAAAAATTCTACTATTTAGTATTTGATAAGGATATTTCAAAATTCGATGTCATGAAAGAGTTCATTAATCGCAATCTTGTGGATACTCGATATTCAAGTAGGGCAGTACTTAACCTTTTACAAGATTATTTTAAAGTAAACCAAATTTCAACCAAAGTAGCGAGTGTCCGCGGATCGGTTACAAGTGCTTTTAGAAAACGATTAGATATCAGTAAAGATCGAGAACAGGATTATTATCACCATGCAGTAGATGCGACGATTGTGGCAATGTTGTCGAAAAAAAGCAATATTTATAAGGTGTTTTCAAATACTAGACTTGAGAATGAGCTGTATGCGTTCAGCAATTTTGACTTAACATTGGAAAGTGATTATGAGTTCTTTGACGTTAACCTCATGAGACTTATGTCTAAAGTACAGAATATTGGAAAAAAGGAAGACAATGGAGATCTTCATGCTACATATCGCCTAGAACCAAAACTTTCGCATAAAGTTGATCGAAAACCTAATCGTCAAATTTCAGATGAGACCATTTATGGTACACGCCTGTTGGATGACACAGAAGTGGTTATAAAGAAATACAAGAATATCTATGATCCTAAGTTTATGCAACTCGCTGAGATAATTGAAGGCAAATCCAAATCAGTAACAAAAGAGAAACTTTTGATTTATCGTCATGATATAAAAAGTTATGAGAAATTGGTTCAGATTGTTGAGGAGTATAAGAAGGTGGTTGGACCAATTGATAAAGAAAATCCTTTCTACTGGTGGAAGGAAGTCCAGCAACAAGGATACATTACTAAATTTGCAAAGAAAGACAATGGAGCTCCAATCATTGCGATAAAGTATATTGATTCTGTATTAGGGAATCATATAGATGTTTCAAAAAACTATAAGCAGACTGAGAATATTGAGAAACAGAAAAAGATAGTATTGTTGCAAATCAGTCCATTTAGAACAGATTTTTATAAGTCAGAAAACGGTCAATATAAGTTCATTACTCTAAGATATAATGATGTGACTTACTTTTCATCGACCAAAACATATAGAATCGATAAGACTCTATACAAAAATAAGTTAGAATCAAAAGGTATTTTGAAAGATGATATTTTCCAATTCTCACTTTACCGAAATGATGTTTTCGTGATTGAAAGCGCTGATAAAAAAGGTGAAGTAAAAAGAGAAACTTGGAGGATGATTGCAACAAACAATGATAAAACAAACTCAGTTGAAGTTAAGCCACTAGAACGTCATAAATTCTTTAACCAAGAGAAACAAAAAGAAGAAGTTCAAAAATTCATTACGATTGGTAAGAGTGTCAAAAAGATAATCAAATACAATGTGGATGTATTGGGCAATCGCTATCAAGTGCAAAATGAGGACTTGACTTTAGAAATCGATGAACGTAGAATTTAGTTAGGTTATTGTAGTCTAGCAAAAACTCAGATGACCTAACAAAACAAGGGTTTATCCCGGATTCGAGTCCTTACGGACTCTTTTCTTTTGTTCGAGTCAATGGGCTGGAAAGTCTTATACATTGAAGAAAGTGATTATCTAAGTACGATGTTGGATAATTTAAAGGTACGCCAAAAGAGCGAACATGAGCTCTTGGTACCTTTGAAGGATATTCATTCTTTGGTTTTAGATAATTACAAACTGGTTGTTTCAATTCAATTACTAAACAAATGTGCTGAGAATAATATCAACGTTGTTTTGTGTGGTGTGGATCATAACCCAGTAGGTGTGCTTGTACCATACTCTGGGCATCATATAATGGCTGATGTATTAAAGAGACAAATCGAGTGGAGTCAGAATACTAGAATGATTGCGCATCAGTTAATCGTTAAAGAAAAAATAAGCAATCAGCTCAGAATTCTTGAGTATTTGAACTTGGTATCAGACACAAAAGCATATTTATTAAAACAATACATAGAGGAAGTCGAACCAGGAGATATTACAAATCGTGAAGGATTAGCAGCGAAGGTTTATTTTAGAATCATCTTTGGAGATAAGTTTCAGAGATTTGATGATGATGTCATCAATGCTGGTTTGAATTATGGTTACACGATTATTAGAACACAGATTAATAAAACAATTGTCGCAAAAGGATTGAATGCTTCACTTGGAATCATACACAAGGGGCCTGCTAACATGTTTAATCTGAGCGATGACATTATTGAAATATTTAGGCCGATCGTTGATCTGTGGGTTTATAAAAATCTAAGACTAGCAGAATCTTTCACGAAAGAACATCGAGTATCACTTATAGATTTAACGACTAAAAAAATGTATTTTCAGAATCAATCGCAAACGATCTTCAATTGTATGACGCTCTATGTGAACTCAATCGTTAATTTTTTTGAGAATGATCGAAGTTGCATCGAGTTTCCTGTGTTTGGAGATTTAAATGAGCTATGAATTTATGCGACTGATATTGATGTTTGATTTACCAATGGTAACGAAGAAAGAGAAAAGAATTTATACACGTTTTAGAAAATCTTTGATTCAGAATGGTTATATTATGATGCAGTTCTCAATTTATTCTAAGATTTTCAATAATCGAGAATCAGCAGACAACCACATAAAACAACTCAAGCGTTTTTTACCATCACAAGGACAAATTAGAATAATGGTCGTTACAGAGAATCAATATGCAAAGATTCAAGTTATTGTCGGGGGCATATCAAAACAGGAGGAAATCACAAAGGTAGAACCTTTATTAAGATTGTAATGAGAAAAATAGAAATCACGGATTATGATGATTCTTGGACATTCTCAATTGATCGATTGAAAATCATTCAAGGTGAAAAGAAATATCGTTTGTATCGATCGCTCCTTCATCAACTTATGAAGGAAGAAATAAGCGAATTTGAATCCGAAAGCAATTTACAGCTTGAAGTAAGAATTAATGGGCAGAAGTATGATTTGAAGACAAACAAGATTTATCAATTTGGCATGTTTTCGAATCTTGACGAAGAAGTCAAATTATCTGCAAAATCATTATTAGTTGATTATTTGGATTCTCAATTGAAAGATGTAGATTATCGAGATGAGTTCATCATGTTGAACCAAAGCATTGAGATCCTTAATCAAGAACTACTTGATGAATTGAATATTGAATCTAATGATTCGAAGTTGTGTTTCAGAATACCCACACTTACTTTGAAGACTTTAATAAAAAATACAGTTTCTGAGATTTACAAAAATGAGCTGCATTCCAATGATTATGACTTTAATATAGATGAGAAGTTTAATTTATATTTTGATGTTTGGAATAGTATTGCAGAAAAGAACCCATCGAGAAACTACATTGTCCTTGTAGTGCTTGATGAATTGAACCCTACTGTGTATGACAAGATAAAGAGTCTAGAAATCACAAATCTGCAATTCATTTTATTTGCTAATCGTTTGCGTTGCACTATAGATTATCAAGATATGTACATGATAGGGAAAATGAAGATTGATTTTTGTGATGATGAATCAGTTTTCGAAAACTTAGTAATTGAAAAAGGGTTTGCACAAGACTTGGAAGATTCTAGAAAGATCTTATCAGATTTTTGTGTTTACCCTAGAAAAACAACCAAATTCAACAGTTTTTTAGCTGAATAATCAATGTTATAATACATTTGAGGTTTTGTTACCATCTGAATTTTTGCTAGACTACAACAAGCTAGCATCCGACATATAGACCGAGTGAGTTTTGTTACCATCTGAATTTTTGCTAGACTACAACTTGAGTCATCTTTGGCAATCGCTTGAATCAGTTTTGTTACCATCTGAATTTTTGCTAGACTACAACTACCTCTAGTGGCTTTCGGTCTGCGACGCAGTTTTGTTACCATCTGAATTTTTGCTAGACTACAACAGCGTTTATTCATACTATTCGTGTAATGGTGTTTTGTTACCATCTGAATTTTTGCTAGACTACAACGTTTGAACTCATTCCAGCTTCAGGTGTAGTGTTTTGTTACCATCTGAATTTTTGCTAGACTACAACGATGTCGCAGTGAAAGAGATTAATGCAGATGTTTTGTTACCATCTGAATTTTTGCTAGACTACAACGGGTATGGCACAACGTGCTACCTAAAACACGTTTTGTTACCATCTGAATTTTTGCTAGACTACAACGTGGAGTGAATGATGACGATGTAATGAAGCGTTTTGTTACCATCTGAATTTTTGCTAGACTACAACAATCGGTACAGTGATAACTTTGAACCTTGTGTTTTGTTACCATCTGAATTTTTGCTAGACTACAACGCGCTGTGTCGATGAAAGTCACGTGTGTGTGTTTTGTTACCATCTGAATTTTTGCTAGACTACAACCCTACATCTTGCACCTCACGAAAGACAAGCGTTTTGTTACCATCTGAATTTTTGCTAGACTACAACACAATGGAATCGACTACGATTTATTAGCAGGTTTTGTTACCATCTGAATTTTTGCTAGACTACAACTACCCATATTGATAGGTGGTCACTGTCCTTGTTTTGTTACCATCTGAATTTTTGCTAGACTACAACTCCGTAACACATTGACTGCATTCTCTTTCGGTTTTGTTACCATCTGAATTTTTGCTAGACTACAACTGGTATGTCGAGTACTCGCTGCATGCGTGAGTTTTGTTACCATCTGAATTTTTGCTAGACTACAACAAAATGTCCTCTGGATGATCGAAGATGTGCGTTTTGTTACCATCTGAATTTTTGCTAGACTACAACAGATGGCGCGTCATAGTTATATCCGCGTCCGTTTTGTTACCATCTGAATTTTTGCTAGACTACAACGAAGTGTTATGACTGATAATGAAATGAGAAGTTTTGTTACCATCTGAATTTTTGCTAGACTACAACTACTGGCTTTGGTGAACTTGGTCATTGTCGTTTTGTTACCATCTGAATTTTTGCTAGACTACAACATAGAAAGAACTTTTTATGAGTATGAGGGGGTTTTGTTACCATCTGAATTTTTGCTAGACTACAACAATTTTTAACAGAAAAGAGGTGTTTGTATGGTTTTGTTACCATCTGAATTTTTGCTAGACTACAACCGTTATTATTGCGTCGAGCTTTAGCTTTGTGTTTTGTTACCATCTGAATTTTTGCTAGACTACAACTGCTGGTTTCTCGCTTTGAAGTAGGCATTGGTTTTGTTACCATCTGAATTTTTGCTAGACTACAACAGTAGCCGTTCGAGAACGTACGCTAATGTCGTTTTGTTACCATCTGAATTTTTGCTAGACTACAACCAACGCCTACGTTCTATGCTTCGAATTCTAGTTTTGTTACCATCTGAATTTTTGCTAGACTACAACTTTGTTCACAACAACTGTAAGGGAAGATGTGTTTTGTTACCATCTGAATTTTTGCTAGACTACAACTCGTGTCACATTTTCGGGCCTGCTGCCGGCGTTTTGTTACCATCTGAATTTTTGCTAGACTACAACCTTAATGATCTTTGCGCCCGTTCGCTATCGGTTTTGTTACCATCTGAATTTTTGCTAGACTACAACAAATGCCCTATATTATCCAAATAAAAGCTTGTTTTGTTACCATCTGAATTTTTGCTAGACTACAACTTTATTTACTTAATAATACACCCATTATATGTTTTGTTACCATCTGAATTTTTGCTAGACTACAACCTATTATTGAATATCCTAACTTCATAGCCTGTTTTGTTACCATCTGAATTTTTGCTAGACTACAACAGTTCATAATTTCTAACCCTTGGTTATGAGGTTTTGTTACCATCTGAATTTTTGCTAGACTACAACACGTAATACATACAACGTTGTATGCGGACAGTTTTGTTACCATCTGAATTTTTGCTAGACTACAACGTTTAAAGATTGACAATATCAACTGTCCGCGTTTTGTTACCATCTGAATTTTTGCTAGACTACAACTGTACTCTAATTGTACCTAGCTCCCCCATTGTTTTGTTACCATCTGAATTTTTGCTAGACTACAACAATAAGCCGGTGAGTTCGCTCAACATCGGAGTTTTGTTACCATCTGAATTTTTGCTAGACTACAACTCTTGCCTGTGATCTTACCCACATACCCGTGTTTTGTTACCATCTGAATTTTTGCTAGACTACAACTTCATACTAAAAATAACCACCTGTTCCGCTGTTTTGTTACCATCTGAATTTTTGCTAGACTACAACGAAGATATAAGCCTGGCATAATCATGCACCGTTTTGTTACCATCTGAATTTTTGCTAGACTACAACCTGGAACTCTGAATAGAACCGTCGCACACGGTTTTGTTACCATCTGAATTTTTGCTAGACTACAACTGGATTGGATAGCCGATGATGCGGGGTATCGTTTTGTTACCATCTGAATTTTTGCTAGACTACAACTTGGTGACGGGAGATATTATGCCGATGAAGGTTTTGTTACCATCTGAATTTTTGCTAGACTACAACTGTTCGCGATTCGGTTCGCCAGCGTCAATGGTTTTGTTACCATCTGAATTTTTGCTAGACTACAACTCGGTTGAGTTTGGAAACTACAGACCTACGGTTTTGTTACCATCTGAATTTTTGCTAGACTACAACGGGAGAGGGGTTAGGATGGCCAAAGAAACAGTTTTGTTACCATCTGAATTTTTGCTAGACTACAACATTATCAACTAAATCGATTTGTAAAATCGTGTTTTGTTACCATCTGAATTTTTGCTAGACTACAACTTAGATAATGAGGGGATGCTTTTAAGATGGGTTTTGTTACCATCTGAATTTTTGCTAGACTACAACTTTAGCCTTACTCTATCCTTGTGTGGTAGTGTTTTGTTACCATCTGAATTTTTGCTAGACTACAACTCAGAACAGCGACTGGACATACCTACCAAGGTTTTGTTACCATCTGAATTTTTGCTAGACTACAACAACATTTATAATTTCATCAACAATCTAATCGTTTTGTTACCATCTGAATTTTTGCTAGACTACAACTACGTTGAAAAAGCATTGTGTGAAGATTGCGTTTTGTTACCATCTGAATTTTTGCTAGACTACAACTAATTCTCTGTATCAATCCGCATTGCCCTTGTTTTGTTACCATCTGAATTTTTGCTAGACTACAACTTAATAATCCAACGCTGGATTATTAAGTTCTGTTTGTTAGCTTTTAAAATTTTTAGATTCATTTTCTATATGTTTTTTACATTTACAGACAGATTAACCACATATCCACCCGATTGTGTTCTATAGGACTTATTCAAGAACAGTGTACGCACTGTTTTTTTTTTTTTTTTGAGCTTAAGAATTAGTGTTAGAATCCTTTAGCTTTAAGGTTTTTGTGCTAGAATTTAAGTAACGACCCAAGACATGGATCATACATGTGAAATTGTGTTCTTATGGACATTTTTTGCACATAAAGGGAGGGCTATGGATTTACTTTCATTATTAAATAGTCAGTTACAAGACCAAGATGTGGTTAAGAAGATCAGTAAACAGGTAGGCGCTAAACCCGATCAAGTCAAACAATTGACGGAATTGGCATTACCGACCTTATTACAAGCCATGAATAAGAATACACAGACCCAAGATGGGGCTAAATCCTTGCTTAAAGCCTTGGATCAACACCAAGACGATGATGTCTCTGATTTGAATCAATTTTTTAACAAAGTTGACAAACAAGATGGCGCTAAGATCTTAGGTCATCTGCTTGGCAACAAAGAATCGCGTGTTGAACAAGGTTTGGCTGCGAAGACAGGTATGGATATGAGTCAGGTATCGAGCTTGCTTATGATGTTGGCACCACTTTTATTGGGTCAACTCGGCAAGCATAAGAAACAACAGAATGATTTTGGTATCGATGACTTGATGGGTATGTTGGGTGGTTCCAACAAAGGCTCCAACGATGTCATGTGTATGGTATCCGGCTTATTGGACAGTGACGGGGATGGCGATATCATGGATGATGTAAGTAAGTTGTTTGGTGGTTTCTTAAAGAAATAGCAGCGTATTCATCAAGGAGGAAAGATGGCAAAGTTAAGTTTTATTGAAGGTATTGGAGCAGTTTACGAAGCTAAACTCAATGAAGTCGGCATCCGCAGTACAGATAAATATCTCGAACTCTGTGGAACCAAAAAAGGTCGTGAAGACGTCGCTGAAAAGACCGGTATTTCCAGCAAACTGATTCTGGAATGGGCGAATCGTGCGGATTTGGCACGCGTCAAAGGTGTGGGAAGTGAATATGCAGACTTATTGGAAGCAGCAGGAGTGGATACGGTTCCTGAATTGGGTAATCGCAATCCAGTGAATCTCTATCAGAAAATGGTAGAAGTCAACGAAGAGAAGAAGCTTGTTCGTAAGCTACCAAGTGTCAAACAAGTCACAGGCTGGGTTGAAAAAGCCAAAGAATTACCACGCGCATTACATTATTAAGTCGTTGTCCAGTCACGGTCGAAAGTAACTTAAAGCTAGTCCAACTAGCTTTTATCCTGTAGAATGGGGGTAGTCATGAAACTTTGGGTTAAATTGATCTTGCTGGTTCTAGCACTAGGTTTGGGACTCAGCGGATACATCTATTATGAACAAAAGCAATTGGAGAACAGTGAAATCCAATCTTTTGAAGTGAGTTTCAATGGAACATCGATTGAATTTTTGGATCTTCAAATGCATAAGCCAATCTTGGGTTCATTGATGACTTTGAATTACGATGTCCATCAAGATGGCTTCAATGATTTGGATAGTGATCAAATGCTCAACACCTTCATAGTCGATCCAAGAGCGATCGTAAGCATTACAAATGATGTTGGAGTGAATATACCATACCAAGAAGCCTTGGTTCTTGAACCAGGACGATATTCAATGAATGTGAAGATCATCGATGGTATTGCTCAATATGATTATCTATTTCATGTGGATGTGGATCCGCAACCCATCATCTCTTTGAGTAATTTAAAACCATCGCAGGGTGGTCTGGTTCTCATCGATATCGAGAATGTCTCTAAAAGTACAGAAATTGAAGTCATAAGCAATTTCAAACCCTCCGCAATTTATCGAACTGAGCACAGTGCGCAACTCTATCTTCCAATGGCCTATCAATCTGAGGCGAAGAACTATGACTTACAGATTGTGATCGGTGAAGATGTCTTTGATTATGCCTTGGATGTGCAGACCTATGCCTTTAAAGAATCGCACTTCACCGTTCCGGTAAGTGTATCCAGTGGTACGGTGGGGAATCAAGATGCGGTGAAACAGTATCGTGATGCCATTTATCCAACCTATGTGTCCTATGTGGAAGAAGTGTATTGGGAAGGTCCCTTTGTGCTACCGGTTGAAGGCGCACGGATTTCATCGACGTTCGGTGAGAAGCGTTTTGTGAACAATGCGACCAATCCGACGCGCCATTCCGGCATCGATTATGCGATCGCCTGTGGAACGGAAGTGGTTGCGTCGAATGCGGGTGTTGTGGAGTTTGCGGATTTCTTGATCATGATTGGCAACACCATCGTCATCGATCATGGTTTGGGTTTGAAGACCTATTATGAGCATATGGAGGATATCGTGATCAAAGCAGGTGATTTGGTTGAAAAGGGTCAATTGATTGGGCATGTGGGAACGACTGGGTATTCAACGGGTTGTCATTTGCACTTCCAAGCGATGGTTAAGAATCAATCGATCAATCCGGATGTGCTTTATACCTTAGAATGATTGCATTCATCCGATAAACATGATATATTGTTAAAGCTTTTGTACTGGGTTCATCGATTCCTCAACGATTTACGCGGTAGAAAAGGTCTATACATAGGAGGACACAAACATGTTGTCAAAAGTCGAAAAGACACAAATCATTAAGGATTACGCTCGTTTTGAAGGGGATACCGGTTCGGTTGAAGTTCAAGTCGCAGTCTTGACTGCACAGATCAATCGTTTGACGGAACACTTGAAGGAACACAAGAAAGACTTCCATTCGCTTCGTGGTTTGATGAAGATGGTTGGTACACGTCGTAGCTTGATGAATTATTTGAAGACGGAAGACGTTAATCGTTACCGCACACTTGTTAGTCGTTTAGGATTGAGAAAGTAAGACAAGCTGAAAAGCTTGTTTTTCGTATATTAAAGTTAGAAGGAAATTTTGAATCTTCTGACTTGAAAGTCATAGAATGAGGGTGAGATGGACGTCACCGTAGGGCTTTGACTCTTTGTTTCTCCATTTGCTTCATAAATGGAACGACATCTCGATGTGGTCGGAAGAACAGGTGATTCTTCTGACCTTTTGTTTTAGGCATGAAGATGGGGTTGAGGATGAGAAATAAGAGCTTTTTTAGCGACTTTAACGTACAAAGATCGCATCAAAAAAAATGATTCCATCCTCTTCCATCCTTTCGAATCTACTTAGATCTAATTCGGGCATCCCAGATGACCCTACATCACACACGAAAATAGAAAGAAGGATGGAGAGAGGATTCAACCTGTCGTCAAGCATGTCGGAAAGGAGTTGTGCGATGAACAGCACACAAGCGTGTATCGCAATCGACGTATCCAAAGGCAAAAGTCATGTCTGCGCGTACGCCACTAAAGACGTTATGGTTCAAAAACCGATTGAGATCCTTCATGATCGGGAGGGATTCAAAGTCTTGGATGATTTGTACAAACGATTGAACACCGGGGAAGGAAGTCCACCCATCTTCATCTTTGAGACCACAGGCATCTACCATCGTCCCTTGAAGCGCTACCTCAAGGATAAGCATTATCCCCAGAGTGAAGTCAGTCCACTCTTGGCGGCCAAGCATCGAAAGAACAGTGGTATACGTATTCCCAAGAGTGATAAGGCGGACCCCAAGTCCTTGGCAAGACTCTTTTACGATGGAGAAATGCCTCTCAGCCCTAGCTCTGATGAAGTGTATTATGAACTGCTTCAATTGGATCGTAGCTATCAAGCCTTGACGAAGCTGATGGTCACGTGCAAGGTACATTTCAAGGAGAAGTTGGACATTCTGTTTCCACGGTTTGAAGACTGTTTTGACAATGTTTATACGACGTATACCCTCAATCTACTCGAAGCCTATCCGCATCCAGAGCTCATTCTCCACAGGCGTTCTGATGCCATCGAGCGTCGTCTTATCAAGGATGGGCTCCAATCGGTCAGAGCTCAGCACATCGTTCAAAAATTGAGAGCCTACTGTCAGAACTGTGTGCCTGGAACGTCCTCTGAGAGCGTGGACACACAAATCTTGAAATGGTTCATTCAGCAGATCAAATTCTATACAGAAGAGCGAACGCGTATCATAGAACAGATGACGAGCATGGTTGAGACGTTTCCGCTTTTCAAACAGCTTAAGAGCATTCCTGGAATCGGTCCACTCTTGGCGGTGCGTTTGATTGCGGAGCTTGGAGACCTCTCGCGGTTTAGAAATATCCGTCAGATCATTGCTTACGCGGGTCTGGATCCGCTTGTTTATCAATCAGGTCAGAAGGATGGAAAACATCTAAGCATCAGTAAGAAGGGTAATCGTTATCTCAGGACAATCCTCTATCAAGTCATTGGCATCAGTACTCAAGTATCCACCGATCACCCTATAAAAGCATATGTCCAAAAGAAAAAGCAGACTCATCCCAATAAGTCTGCTAAGATCGCCGGTTGTGCAAAACTACTCCGTACGATTTACAGTTTATATCACTCCGACGAACTCTACTCTATCTAATTAGAAGATAGCACAAAATCAAGAATGATTAAAGACTCTTTTCATCGTGGAAAAATCTAGAACTTCATTTGTGATGAAGAAATATTCAATATTCCTTGACATAATTTATCTAATTTTTTTGGCTTTAGTTTAAGTATGTTTTTATGGTATGATAATCAAGTCAAAAAAGAGGTAAATAAATGGCAAAACAAGTATTTAGTCTAGATTTCTGTGGAAGAAATCTAACAGTGGAAACCGGAGAAATTGCCAAACAAGCTGGAGGATCGGTGTTGGTTCGTTATGAAGACACCGTCGTGTTGTCCGTAGCGACTGCAAGTAAGCAAGCTAAGGATATCGATTTCTTTCCTTTAACGGTTTTGTTTGAAGAAAAATTGTATTCGGTTGGTAAGATTCCGGGTGGATTCTTAAGAAGAGAAGGTCGTCCTAGTGAGCATGCGACATTGTCGTCACGTGTGATCGACCGTACCTTGCGTCCTTTGTTTGCGGATGGATTCCGTAACGAAGTGCAAGTCGTGAATACCGTATTATCCGTTGATTACGATCGTACGCCAGAAATGACGGCGATGTTTGGAGCATCTTTAGCTTTGGGCGTATCGAACATTCCGTTCAATGGTCCAATCGCAGGTGTCCAAGTGGGTCGTGTCAATGGGGAATACATCGTCAATCCAACACAAGCTGAAATGGAAAAATCCGATATCGATCTAACGGTAGCGGGAACCAAAGATGCCATCAATATGGTTGAAGCAGGTGCTAAGGAAGTCGATGAAGCTTCAATGTTGGAGGCAATGCTTTTTGGACATGAGTTCATCAAGCAACTCTGTGCTTTCCAAGATGAAATCACACAAGCCATCGGTACGCCGAAGATGGAAGTCAAACTTTATGCACACAGCGAAGAGTTGGTAAATGAAGTCAAGGGCTATGCGGAAGCACGTTTGGTTAAAGCGGTTCGTATCAAAGAAAAATTGGAACGTTATGGTAAGATCGATGAGATCGAAGCGGAAACGTATGCTTATTTTGAAACTAAAGAATACGCAAGCGATGCGATTAAAGCCAAGACTTTGAAACAAGTCAAAGAAATCACACATGACATCGTTGCGACAGAAGTACGTCGTTTGATCTCTATTGATAAAGTTCGTCCAGATGGTCGTTCGATCAATGAATTGCGTGCTTTGAATTCACAAGTGGATTTGTTGCCACGTGTCCATGGCAGTGCTTTGTTCACCCGTGGCGAAACACAAGTTCTTTCTGTTTGTACATTAGGCGCATTGGGCGATAATCAAATCATTGATGATTTGACGGAAGTCGAATTCAAACGCTTCATGCATCATTACAACTTCCCTCCATACTCAGTAGGTGAAACCGGTCGCATGGGCTCTCCAGGTCGTCGTGAAATCGGTCACGGAGCTTTGGGTGAACGTGCGTTGTTGCAAGTCTTGCCAAGTGAAGATGCATTCCCATATGCAGTTCGTTTGGTTGCGGAAACATTGGAATCCAATGGATCCTCTTCACAAGCATCCATCTGTGCTGGAACCATGGCATTGATGGCAGCAGGTGTTCCAATCAAGGCACCGGTTGCGGGTATCGCAATGGGCTTGGTTACTTTTGGTGAACACTATACCGTATTGACGGACATCCAAGGGATGGAAGATCATTTCGGCGATATGGACTTCAAAGTTGCGGGTACCGCAAACGGTATCACGGCTTTGCAAATGGATATCAAGATCGATGGTTTGAACCGTCAAATCTTGGAAGAAGCTTTGGCGCAAGCTAAAGTAGGTCGTTTGCAGATTCTTGAAAACATGATGGCTACGATTGGAGAAGTTCGCCCGAATGTGGGTGAATACGCACCGAAGATTGCTAAGATGCAAATCGCACCAGACAAGATTCGTGATGTCATTGGAGCCGGTGGCAAGATCATCAACCAAATCATTGCGGATTGCGATCAAGTCAAGATTGATATCGAAGATGATGGACGTATCTTGATCTATCACCAAGACCAAAAAGCAATCGATAAAGCGAAAGCGAAGATCGAAAGTTTGGTACGCAGTGCCAAGGTCGGTGAAATCTACGATGCGAAGGTCGTGCGCATTGAAAGCTTCGGAGCGTTCGTTGAACTCTTCCCAGGCACCGATGGCTTGTTGCATGTATCGAAGATCTCTTATGATCGTGTTGAAAAACCAAGTGATGTCCTTAAGATGGGTGAAATCATCAAGGTTATCGTTAGTGAAGTCGATGAAAAGGGTCGTGTCAATGTATCCCATAAGGATTTGTTGCCGAAGCCTGAAGGTTATGTCGAAAAGCCACAAGCTGAACGCAAACCTCGTCCACCGTTTAATCGTACAAAGAAATTCTAATCGAATTTCTTTTTTTTGTGGATGTAAATGCGGTGTAAGAGATGAAAGCAAATATGCTAAAATAGATAAAAGAGGTACGACAATGGACTTTTATCAAGAAACACAAAATCGTAAGGAAAAGATGGTTCAAGACCTACAGGGCTTGATTCAGATTCCATCTTTACGTGATTTAGACTCTAAAGCAGAGAATGCCCCGTTTGGGAAAGATTTACGCCATGCGTTGGATTATGTTTTGGATTTAGCGAAAGCCGATGGCTTCAAGACACGCGACTTAGAAGGTTATGCGGGTGTCGTAGAATTTGGTGAAGGGGATGAAATCCTCGGTGTCTTAGGACATTTGGATATCGTTCCGATTGGAACGGGTTGGACGGTTGATCCTTTTGGTGGTGAAATCAAAGAAGGTTTCATCATGGGTCGTGGTGCTCAAGATGACAAGGGTCCGACGATGGCGGGTTATTATGCCATGAAGATTCTTAAAGAAATGGGTTTTCAACCGAAGAAACGTGTCTTTTTGATTGTGGGCTGTGATGAAGAAACAGGCATGTCCTGTATGAAATACTACAATGAACACGGTGAGATTCCTGATTTTGGTTTTGTGCCCGATGCGGATTTCCCTGTTGTTTATGGTGAAAAGGGTATTATGAATTTGAATGTGAAGGGTGATGTTCAAACCAAGATCTTGCGTATCAAGGCAGGTGAGCGTCCGAATATCTGTATTGGTGAAGCCAGTATCGTAATGGAAGGCTATCCACTTAAGGAACTCTTTAGTTTCTACTTGGAAACGCATCATCTCAAGGGCGAACTCATTGAGCGTGATGGCGAAAGTGAATACAAGTTCTATGGTAAGTTCTCTCATGGGGCAAAACCCGATGATGGCATCAATGCGGCTTGGCATGCGTTGAACTTTGTTGGTGGTGCGTATCAGGACCATTTCGCTTTAAAATTGGCGAATCTATTGCGTGATTGGCGTGCGGAACCCTTGGGCGTCAAAGTCTTTGGATCCCATATGGGCTATTTGACGATGAACATCGGGGTTGTGAATATCGAACATAAACATGTATCGGTGATTTTGGATATCCGTTATCCACAAGAAACGAATCATGAACATATCTTCAATGAAATCAGCAAGCGTTTCAAGGATGCGGACTTGGGTCTTGAAGTCGAGTTGATTCAAGCGAAGGAACCTTTGTTTGTGGATCCTAAGAGTACTTTGGTTACGACGTTGGAAAAGGTCTATCGCGATTATTCAAAGGATATGACGACACCTTTATTAACGATGGGTGGCGGGACCTATGCACGTTCGTTTAAGAATTTCGTCGCTTTTGGGGCAGAGTTCCCAACCCGTGAGCGTCCTGCTTGGGTTGGACAAGTCCATCAAGCCGATGAAGGTTATGAATTGGAACAATTCTATTTGGCGACCGCGATTTATGCACAAGCCATTTACGATTTGAGTAAATAAGATGCGGATGCGGAATAAACCTTGGGCAAGTGATTTTTTGCTTGCTCATCCAAAATGTGTTCAAGATCCCAGTGCTTATAAGGGAAAATGGAAAGAGCATTTTGGTTATGAACATGTGGTTTTGGAAATTGGCAGTGGTAAAGGGGATTATTGGCGATCCATGGCTCGGATGAATCCGAATGTGTTATGGATTGCATTAGAGAAGGATAAGAACGTTTCTGCGGTCGCTTTAAAGAAGACGGAAGCTTTGACCAATGGTGTTTGGATCGTCAACGATGCGGCAAATCTAACGGATTGGTTTGAAGCAGGTGAGTTGGATACCATACATTTGAACTTCAGTGATCCATGGCCTAAGAAAGGGCATGCGAAGCGCAGATTGACATCGGAAACTTATACGACAACTTTGTTAACGTTGTTGAAACAAGGTGGTCAGATCAAGTTCAAGACCGACAACAAACTCTTGTTTGAGTATACGATCTTGCAATGGGACAGCATCGCTTTGAAGATGGAAGAATTCAGTGTCGATTTTAGACGCGATGAACATCCCGAGGATGCGATTACGGAATATGAACAGCACTTTATGGATCTAGGACAAGTGATCTATCGTGCGGTATGGAGGAAAGTTTGATGTTAAGTGAATTGAGTTTGAAACGATTGAAAGATTTGACAGAGAAAATGGCAATCAGCGGCGATGAAGTGGAAGTTCGTCGCTATTTGGAAGAAAGCTATAAGACGTATGGTGGTGAACTGATTGCGGATAACCTTGGATCGATCGCGCTAGTGAAGAAGAGCAAGCATCCAAATGCAAAAACAGTACTTCTTTTAGGTCATATGGATGAAGTCGGTTTTGTCGTGAAATCGATCAATGACAAAGGCAATCTCTCTTTGGCAAGCATTGGTGGTTGGTGGTCACAGACCTTGTTGGGTCAACGTGTCGTGGTCAAAGCCAAGGATGGTCAGAAATATAAGGGTACGATTGGAAGCATTCCTCCGCATCTTTTAACGGAAGCAGATCGTGCTAAACCAATGGAAATCAAGAACATGTTGGTGGATATTGGTTGTACCAGTAAAGAAGAAGTTCTTGCCTTGGGCATCAATACAGGCTCTGCAGTTATTTTGGATGGCAGTTTTGAAGTCTTGAATGAGAAGCGTCTATTGGCGAAGGCTTTTGATAATCGCTATGGATGTGCCATGGGCTTGGAAGCGTTGGAAGCCTTTAAGGATGTGGACTTGGATGTCAACCTTGTGGTTGGGGCCAGTGTTCAAGAAGAAGTGGGTTTACGTGGTGCGCAAACCTTAAGCTATACGGTTAAGCCGGATGTGGCGATCATTTTCGACTGCTCACCAGCCAATGATGCGAGTGGTGACAATGAAGCCTTTGGTCAATTGGGCAAAGGTCCTTTGGTGCGTTTCATCGATGCGAATTATCTACCAAATCGTGGATTCTTAGACTTGTATGTGGATACCATGGAAAAACATAAACTACCGTTTCAATACTATCAATCCCTCGGTGGAACCGATGCGGGAGCCGTTCATAAACAGTTCAGTGGAATTCCGACCTTGACGATGTGTATCTGTGCACGCAATATTCATACGAACAGTTCAATCATCGATCAAGATGATTATCAGAATGCTCAAATTGCGATGGTCAAAGTCATCGAGCAATTGAATGAGAAGACGATCGATCAGATCGTAAAGGCGAATCGTTAAAATGCGTAAATTCTGGCTTGTTTTATTGGTGTTTCTTATGAGTGCTTGTCAAAGCACTTTTGAGCTGCGCGATTATGATCAAGCCATTCAAGAAGCGCTTGCGCAAGAAACAAGCACCTATCTCACGATGAATCGAGATTTGTTCAGCTATTATCTTCCGGTTTCCATCGGTCGTAAGTTGGCCACACCCAATTCAGTGACTTTGAATAGTCACAATCAATCCATTTTGATGAGTTTGGATATTGTGAACATCTTGAATCAAGCTTACTATAAAGATGATGAAGATTCGCTTCGGAGTCTGCTTAAAGAGGGCGTGGCATTTTATACCCATAGCGATACGTTTCTAAGCAATCAGAGCATTCCCATCGATTTTCGGGTGAGTGCGGCGAAGATTGCGGATCACTTGGTGTTATTGATCTTACAAACGGAACATTTCGTCTTCACATCAATTCACCCCCAAGCGATTTCACCGGAAATCTTGTATGATATGTTAAGAGTGGCGCGCAGTGCTCGCATCGCCAAAGATGTGGTTTTGAGTACCTATTCCAAACGTGAAGTCATTGATTTCAAGGTTCAGAATTTGAATATGTTCGCCCAGGTTGCACCGGAATCGGGTACGGTCATGGATATGATCAAAGAGTTGGATGAAATGGATTTTAGTGATGGTGGTCTAGAAGAGGATGAAAATGATCCCGATGCACTTGTTGATGAAGTGATCATCGAGGAATAAGGAGTAGTATCATGTTGAAAAAACTAGCGTCTTTGTTGTTTGAAGAGGAAGAAGAAGTCATTGAAGAGGAGTTGGATCAAAAACCGGTTCCTAAGAAAGTGGCTAAACCCTTAGTCAAAGAAAAAGTAAAAGAAGTTGAACCCTCTGTGATTGCGACGATGAATCCTATCAAGGAAGAAATCAAAAAGGTAGAATTACCACGTGTTGAAGAAGTGATTGAAGATACCAAGGTGGAACAATTGCTTCAAACCAAGAAACCAGATTTCGGTATCGAGGCATCCCAACCCGTAAGACCCATCGTTGAAACGAAGCCAAAGAAAGCTGAAAAGGCAATCTATGAATTCCGCCCTGTGATCAGTCCTATTTTTGGTGTGGAAGAAAGTCGTCGTACGCCGATTCAAAAGCCCATTGTTGAAGTCAACAAGCATGTAAAACGGAGTCGTATCAATACGGTGATCAGTCCGATTTATGGGGATTTGGAGAAGACGAAGGAAGAACCGAAAGCGAAACCGAAACGTTTTGTTCCACATGATCCGATTGATACCATGGATCTACCTAAGATCAAAGCTGAGAACTACAGTTTGGATGATCTTTTAAACCCAATCAAAGCTGAAGAAGAAACACTTTTTGTCGCGGAAACGACAACGGAGATTGAAGAAGGTCTACATCAAATATCCTTGTTTGATGATGTGAAATAGAGGTACGTTATGATTTTTATGTTAGGTATCAAAGGAGCGGGCATGGCTGCTTTGGCATGCATGCTACATGAATTGGGTGAGCATGTCGAAGGTTCGGATTTAGAGAAACACTTTTTTACGGAAGCTCGGCTTCATGAGCTTGGAATTCCTGTCCATCCTTTTGGAACGTTCCCACCGGATGGCGCGACCATCATCATGGGCAATGCCTTTAAAGATGATTTTGAGGATATTGTAGAACTTAAGCGACGAGGAACGTATACCTTTTATCGCTACCATGAATATTTAGGTACTTTATTGAATGACTATGTCGGTGTTGCAATCACCGGTTCACATGGCAAGACGACGACCACGAAGATGGTCACCAGCATGCTTCAAGCCCATAAGCCGACGGCTTATTTGATTGGGGATGGTCATGGTCATCTTGCAACAGATTCTTATTATATGGCCATTGAAGCCGATGAATATCGTCGTTTCTTTTTAGCGTATCATCCCAAATATGCCGTGATCACCAATGTGGATTATGATCACGTGGATTATTATAAAGATGCCTTGGATTATGCATCCGCGTATGAGCAGTTCGCTCATAATGTGACGGGCGCACTCTTTGTCTATGGAGATGATCCAGAAGTTCGTAAGCTTAACTTGAGTGGGACCGTTTATACCTATGGTTTGGAACCGAACAATGATTTGGTCGCGACCATTGACTATGAAGATGCACATGAAACGCGCTTCCGTTTGAATTTCAAAGGGAATGATTTGGGGTCTGTTCGGGTGCCTTTTTCTGGCAGACATCTGATTTGGAATGCTTTAGGTTGTATCGGCATCGGCCTCTTGGAAAACATACCCTTATCGGTGATTGAAGAAGGACTCGGATCCTTTGAGAATGCGGCACGCCGTTTCAAAGTTGAAGTCAATGGACCCAACATCTACATCGATGACTATGCCCATCATCCCACTGAAGTCAGCGTCACCATTGATGCGGCTCGCTTGCGTTATCCGAATCATAAATTGATTGCCATCTTCAAGCCCCATCGTGTATCTCGTTTGTATCACTTTGCGGATGCCTTTGCGCATGCATTAGATAAGGCGGATGAGGTTTATTTGTGTGGGTTCACAGCGATTGACGATCAAGAGGCGGGCTATGATATAACAATCGATTATTTGAAGGATCGTTCTCAAAAAGCACAGGTCATTACAGAAGATGAGGTGGGTGCTCGATTATTGCAGAAGCAGGGTCCAGCGGTCTATTTATTCATGAGTTCAAAGGATATCTATGGTCTTGCAAATCTTTTGAAGCGCTATCAAAAGGATTGAAAATATTTTCATAATTGTTATAATAGGTTCAAAGAGGTGAGCCTATGGATGCTTTCTTTAATAGTCTTAGTGAAATATCAGTCATCTTCCTACCTATTTTAGGTGCGATGGTACTGATCTTTTTATTGTTTCTATTTTACCGCCTATATTTCATGATGAAGAAGGTGGATTTGCTCTTGGATCACGTGGATCGAACGATGAATGTCGTGGATCAAGAATTGAACGAACTGAAGACCTCCATCGAGGTCTTATCTGGGGTGGCGAAAGGGGTCATGTATGTTCAAAGCTTTACGAAGCATTCCCTCATGACGGCTACCGTCTATTTGGCGGAGCATTTTGATTTTATCAAAAAATGGTTCCAAGATATCTTTGATAAGAAGACAGAACCCGATGTACAAACAGAGGCGGACGAAGAGAAAGCCGCATAGAAAGGACCCGATATGGAAGACACAAATAAGAAACTTGAAGATTTCGTAGAAGAAAAAATAGAAGTGGTCGAAGCAAAAGTTGAAAATGTAAAAGAAGTCTTGGAGAATCCTGAAGGTCTCGATGAAGTCAAAGCGGATGCGGAAGCGAAGTTTGAAGACTTGAAGGAAGATGCACAAGAGAAATTTGAGAAAGTTGAAACCAAATTTGAACATGTGAAAGAAGATGTCAAAGAAAAGGTCGAAGATGTCTTAGAAAATGAAAAAGTTCAAAAAGTCGTTGAATCCATAAAAGATGGAGCTAAGGTTGTTGGTGAAAAGACATCGGAGTTCCTGGATAAGATCGATGCGCAAGAAAAATTCGAAAAAGCTAAGGAAGTGACGCTTGAAGCAGGTCAAAAAGTGGCTAAGAAATTTGATGAATTGCGCAATGATGAAGAATTGAAAGCGAAGTTCAAAGATACGACGGATGATATCGTTGAGGGCAGTAAGAAAGTCATCGAAGACATCAAAGAAAACGAAACCGTTCAGAAGGTTGTGGAATCGGTTAAGGATGGGGCTCGCACCGTAAGTGAGAAGACCGTTGAATTCTTTGAAAAACCAGAAGTTCAAGAAAAGATTGAAGTAGCAAAAGAAAAAACTTTATCGATTGCTGAAAAAGGCATGTCGAAGTTAAAAGAATGGTTAAAGCCGAAAGGCAAGGATGATCAAGGCGAATGAAAAGAGTAACGATCTATGATGTGGCTAAGGAAGCGAAGGTTTCATTAGCAACGGTCTCACGTGTCATTAATGGCCTTGAGATCGTCCGTGAAGATACGCGTCTGCGTGTCAATGAAGCGATTGAAAAATTAGGCTATAAACCGAATGCGATCGCACAGGGTTTGGCTTTACAGAAGACCACGACGATTGCCTTGGTCGTACCAGAAGCGAGTTTCTCGTATACGGGTCAGATCATCAATGGTTTGTTGGATGTGGCTAAGATTTATAAGTACAACATCATGTTGCACACGGTTTCGGAAGGAATCGTGGAAATCGGTGAGATCATCGATACCATCATCAAGTCCAGAGTGGATGGAGTTGTCATTTATAACGACAAACTTATTTATGATGAACTGAAGGCTTTGACAAATTATCAATTCCCAATCGTCTTGATTGGCAATAAGATGTCCACCAACAATATCTGCAGTGTTTATGTGGATCTTGAAAAGGCCGTGTATGAATTGGTATCCGAGTATTTGGATAAGGGCAAAGGCGATATCGCCATTGTCCAAGACCGTAAGAACAAATACATGATCGAACAGTTGATCAAGGGTGCGACGACTGCCTATGAGCGTCGTGGCTTGGTCTTTGAACAATACATTGAGATTCCACAGGAGTATCGCAGTTCATACCAATATCTCAAAGAATACTTCAAGACACGTCGCCATGATTTGGTCATCGCGTATCGTGATTCACAGGCTTTGGCTGTTGCGAATGCGGCTACTGAGAATGATATCAAAGTTCCAGAAGAACTTGAGATCGTTTGTATCATTGATTCGAAATACAACTCGATGGTTCGTCCACAACTTTCATCGTTTACCTTCCCATCCTATGATTTGGGTGCGGTCTCGATGCGTGTCATGACCAAGATGTTGAAGCAGGATAATTTCGATGATCGTGAGATCGAGTTGAGTTATCTCTTCACACCACGTCAGACGACCAAGTAATTGATTATTGAATGGTTTTTGTTATAATGATTGTGCGTTGAAAAGGCAGAGTAGATTGGTGTTCGTTTCAGAGAGGTGATGGGGCTGTGAATCACTACGAACTAAGATTGAATACACCTTTGAGCTGCTTTATGCAAAGTAAAGCCGTCTGCCGCGTTAAGGCTTAAAGTGACGAAAGTCGACTAAGGTGGTACCGTGCTAAAGCACCCTTGGAAGGGTGCTTTTCTATTTCAGGAGGAACTATGGAATTTTTTGATGAATTAAAGTGGCGTGGTTTGATTAAGGATGTGACGGATGAGGCTGCGTTTATTGAACGTTTGAAGTCACCGTTGACCTTATACTGTGGTTTTGATCCAACAGCAGACAGTCTGCATATTGGGCATATCCAACAGTTGTTATTGCTTAAACGTTACCAATTACAAGGTCATACACCGATTGCTTTATTGGGTGGTGCGACGGGTATGATCGGGGATCCGCGTCCGACGACGGAGCGTAAGCTTTTGACTTTGGAAGAAATCCAGGACAATGGGTTGAAGATTCGTGTTCAATTGGATAAGTTTTTAGATAATACAGGACCGAATGCGTTATTGTCATTGAACAACTATGATTGGTTGAGCAAATTGGATTTGTTATCGTTTTTACGTGATTATGGGAAATACTTTAATATCAACTACATGTTGAGTAAGGAAACGATTGCCAGTCGCTTGGACAGTGGGATTTCATTTACGGAGTTTACGTATACGATTCTACAAGCGATTGATTTCCATTATTTGTACACGAACTACAACTGTGAGTTGCAGATTGGTGGCAGTGACCAATGGGGTAATTTGACCAGTGGTACGGAATTGATTCGTAAGTTGGTTGAGAACAGTAAGGTGTTTGGGGTAACCTCACCTTTGATCACAAATTCCGATGGTTCCAAGTTTGGTAAATCGGAAGGGAAGAATGTCTGGATGGATCCAGAGAAGACCAGTCCTTACCATTTCTACCAATACTGGATGAATGTCAGTGATGCGGATGTGATTGATTTCATGAAGCGTCTGTCGTTTAAGACACCAGAAGAAATCACGCTGTATATCGAAAAGGTTCAAACCTCCGGGCATTTACGTGAAGCTCAAAAGGCATTGGCAGAAGAGTTGACGGTCTTGGTTCATGGTGAAGAAGGCTTGGCATCTGCAATGAAGATCACTTCGGTTTTCTTCAACAATCAATGGGATGAACTCAATGAAAGTGAATTGGGACTTGCACTGAGTGATGCCCCACGTTTAAACTTAAGTGAACCAAGTTTGTTGATTGATGTCTTGGTTGCGGGTAAAGTGTGTGTGAGCAAGCGTGAAGCACGTGAGCTGATGCAAAATGGCTCGATCAGTATCAATGGTGAGAAGGTTGTGGATCTAGAGTTTGTTCTATCCAGTGATCAAGCACTCTTTAATCACTATACCGTTATTAAAAAGGGAAAGAAGACCTATTTTGTGGTCAATTTTGGTGAATGAAAATGAATTGGACGAACTGGATTTTGATTGGGATCACCGCTGCATTGACGATTTTCATCATTGTTTTAAGAATTGGTGAAGTTCGTCGCTATCAATTGTCACTTGCGGCATTTAAAGAAAAAAATAAGAATTTTGAGATTTTGTATCACAACAAACGTAATATCTATCTATTCATGGCGATGGGGGTCGTGGTATTCACGGTTTCCATGTTTGTGGATGGGGATATTTATGAGCGTTTGTCGATGGCTGTCATTTTTACGATTTTGGTTTTGGCGGAAAGTTTCAGTGCTTGGATGAATGCGACCTTATACAGCAGTGATAAGGAGTTTCTCTTTGGTTTGGCGAATGATCGCTATCGTTCGATCAAGACCTATAAAGCCAAGGGTAAGCGCAACACCATCATTGTGACGTTGAAGAATGAGGAATTGGTTGTACCCAATCCGATTGCGGAAAAGATTCAGAATAAAGCGAAAGAAATCAAGAATTCAAAGAAATAGTTTTGTATAATAGAGACGAGGTTGTGCATGCGTAAAATAATCGTTGCATTGATGATTGCTTTATTTCTGAGTGCTTGTCAGAATGAAGCACAGATCTTACAAGAAAAATATGAACGATACAAACTCCATTATCAGAGTATTTTAAATACGACGCAATTCAAAACCTCGTCTGAACATTTTTCGATAGAAGCCAGCCTTGTGAAGTTGTCGGATGGTCAATATCGTTATGATGTGTTTGTGGATGAGCCTAAGATTGCAATGCATGATGTGGAGATTTTAGCGATCGTGGATAATGGCTTGTTGTTGGTTTCGGATAAGATGATGCCCAGTGTGGGTCTTTTTGAAGATGAAAGTTATCGTTTGATTCCGTTTCAAGTAGATGTGGATTTGGGCTATCATAAAGGCTTCAATCTCAATGGAATTGTGGATACGGATAACATCAATCTAAAAGTCGTTGTGATGTGGAAAGATTATTTTGAAATCAAGACGGAACGTGAGTATTTCAGTTTTGATTTGAGTGTAAAGGAATAGATGGATGAATGAGCGTCAAAAACATTCTTTAATCCTCGGTGGATTGACCAGCAGTGCTGGTATTTTTATTTCAAAGGCGATTGGTATTCTGTATGTCTCACCGTTTACGACGTTGGCGACGGATGCGAATCTGGTTTATTATGCACGTGCGTATAATATCTATGAGATTGTGCTGAATGTCTCGATTGCGGGCTTACCGTTTGCGATTGCGACGATGGTTGCGAAATACAATTTAAAAGAGCAGTATAAGACTTTGTTGTTGGTGCGTCGGTTGTCGACGGCGATTTTGGCTTTGTTGGGTTTTGTGGCGATGATGGTGATGATTCTACTGGCGCATCCAATTGCACAGTTCTCAGTGAGTGGAGCAGCAGATTCCTTGGAAGTTCTGCGGACACGTAATGTCATGTTGATCATGGCCTTGGCGGTGTTCACGGTTCCTTTGTTGAATAGTTATCGTGGTTTTTATCAAGGTTTGAAGGAATTGAGCATCTATTCGTTTTCGCAAGTCTTGGAACAAATCACGCGTGTCGCTTTCCTTTTGGGAATTGGCTTCATCTTGGTGTATATTCTCAAGTATGACGCGATTTGGGCGGTGTATGGCGCGATTCTATCAACTTCCGTGTCTGCATTAGGCTCGATCGTTTACTTCATCCAGAAGGACCAAAAGTACCTTAATGCGATCAAGGCAAAAGCTTTGGCATCGGATGAAGTGGTTCCGGATCAAAAAGCGATCATCAAAGAGATGTTCTATTTCGCAGTTCCTTTTTTATTGAATGTGGCACTGAATAACAGCAGCAATATGATCAATCTGATGTTCTTCAACCGTGCGATGCGTATGCACGGTGAAACCATCCAACAGGCGAATCTTTATTATTCCATGGTCATGTTCACAACCAATAAATTGACGTCGATTCCACAAGTGGTGGCACCTGGGTTTGTGACTGCGATCATACCGTATGTGACAACTGCCTTTGAGAAGAAAGATCTCAAACAGATGCAGGATTATGTACAAGATTCCTTGGAGACCGTCTTCTATATCACTTTACCATTAGCGTATTTCCTCTTTGGCATCAGCACAAAGATCTATTACGTCATGTATGGTGGAACCAATGCGATCATTGGTGGAGAAGTCTTAGCTTACAACAGTATGACGGGGATTCTTTTCAATCTTGCGGCGGTGTCCAATGCCTTGATGATGGCTCTACGCTTAAGAAAGCAGAACATCATCGTATCGTTTGTTGCGGTCATTTTCAAGTTCATTGTATTCATTCCACTTATTCTCTGGTTCGGCTATCGTGGAAGCATCTTCTCGAATGCTTTGAATCAGTTATTACTTTTTATGATCAATATGGCTTTGATCAAGAAGACCTATCATGTCAAATTTGGACGCAGTCTAAGACGCATTAGTTTGATGATCATTGGTTTATTGGGCATGCAAATGAGTTTCATGTTCCTGGATTTGATTGGTTTACAGGTATTAGACCAAAGTCGTTTGGTCGCCTTGGTTGAATTGGGTATTTATGGACTTGTGGGCATTTTGGTTTATGTAGGGATCACAGGTTTCTTGCAATTGCCGCAAAACATCCTCAACTTAGACTTTAAACGACTCGTAAGGAGATTGAAACGATGAGATTGGATAAAATGTTGGCTCATTTGGGCTATGGAAGTCGTAAAGAAGTTAAAAAAATCATTCGTGCAGGTTGGGTTCTGGTGAATGATGAACTTGTACGTGATGATGATTTCCATGTCAGTGAAGCGGATTCGGTTGTGGTTTACGATGAGAATGTTGAGATGTTGACGGAGCAGTATTTCTTGATGAACAAGCCAGCGGGTACGATTTGCTCGCATGATAATAAGGTGTTTCCTTCAGTTTATGATTTGTTTGATGAAGCACTATTACCAAAGACACAGGCCTTTGGCCGATTGGACCAAGATACCCAAGGTGTTTTGATTCTTAGCAGTGATGGGGTGATGGGACATCGTTTGTTATCGCCGAAACATCATGTTAAGAAAGTGTATCAGGTTGATTTACTCAATTCGTTTGATCCGAGGTTTATTCCTTTGATTGAAAAGGGCATTAAGATTGATAAAGAAGAGATTTGTGCTCCGGCTACGGTTGAAATCATATCCGATAAACGTATCTTATTGACTTTGATTGAGGGGAAATATCATCAAGTGAAACGCATGATGATTGCGTGTGAGAATGAAGTCACGAATTTGATTCGCATTCAGTTTGGTCCGATTATGCTGGATCCTGAATTGGAACCAGGTCAATATCGTAAGTTGACGGAAGAAGAAATCGAATTATTGAGAAACCATGCTTAGGTTTCTTTCTTTATGCCAAAAGAAAGAACACCTTGCGGTGTTCATTTATTCTTATCGGTTATAGTATTCAACAACCAAAGCTTCGTTGACTTGATCATTCAACTCTGCACGTTCTGGCAAACGTACGAAGGTGCCTTTTAAGGCTTCTTTATCAAATGTAACGTAGTTCTTAGTGGAAACAGTTGCTTCCAAAGCTTCTTTAATTGCAGGAATGTTGCGTGAAGCTTCTTTGACGCTGATGACAGCACCAGGTTTGACCAAGAATGAAGGAATGTCTACTTTTTGACCATCGACCAAAATGTGACCGTGGTTGACAAGTTGACGTGCTGCACGACGTGTTCTTGCTAAGTTCATACGGTATACGACATTGTCCAAACGGCTTTCGAGTAAGAACAAGAAGTTATGACCGGTGTTACCAGGCGCATGTTGCGCCTTTAGGAACAAGTTGTAGAATTGACGTTCGTTGACACCATAAGTGAAACGAATACGTTGTTTTTCACGGAGTTGTTGTCCGTAGTTGGTTAGTTTAGCAGGACGTGCATCTGGTGCTTTACCAGGAGCCGTTGTGCGTGGTCTCTTACCTGCGAATTCTTCGCCGGTTTCAAGAATTGAGAATTGTAAGCGTCGCGATACTTTCCATACCGGACCATTAATGCGTGCCATTGTAATACCTCCTATGTGTTTAGGCTTCAAATCACTAGGGACAAATCTTCATCTAGGGTGTTAATCTTAGAGGTTCACCATTGCAGCATGGGTACTTCTCGCCAGGATGTGATTAACGCAGGTTAAATGACTTTGTCTGCCGCTCATTGACGCTTTTAGAGTTTATCACTTCTATCTAGACTTGTCAATTCAATCAACATTTTGAATGCTGTGATGCATTTAATCGATCAATTTTGATGAAATACTGATGTCATCATAGCTTAAATCGCGTCTGATGCAACGTATTTGATGAATGTCTTTTGGGACGAAGGTTTTCAGATTAAAACACAGTGACCATTTAATGTTTCGAGCTGCTAAACTTAGCAATGATTATGATACAATAGGAACGAGGTGAACGGGATGAATTTTGAGATGATTTTAAATCTATTTAAACGCTTGGAAGTACAGATTGCACTTGTAGTCTTGATTGTATTGTTTCTCGTGATCTTGATTATCAAGCGCATGAATCTACATCAATTGAAACAGAAGATGCAAGCTGTTGAGAAGCGCTATAACAATGTAAAAAGTGTACCTTTACCGTTCAAGTTGAATAAAGCGGTTGCCTTGGCTCGGGTGAATCCTGAAATCTTGGAGAATGTGAACGATTTTAAGAATAATTTTGAAGAAATCCAAGAGAATTTCAAATCCATCGTACATGTGTTGGCTGAGACCGAGGATGTATTGGTGATTGGTAAAAGCAAGCATGCGAAACTGAATTTGCAAGATTTGAATCAGATGTTGAATCAGATCGAAAAACAAGTTGATCAATTAAACAGTCGTTTGGATAGCATCCTTGAAGAAGAGAACCAACAACGTGGTCAAATCACGGAGTTGAAGGAAATGTTTAGACAAGCCAAGACAGATCTTACGGCTAGAAGTGTTCAGTTGTCGCCGAGTCTGCCGGCTTTGGAGTCGCGTTTAGCTGAGATTGAGAAGGCGTTTACGAGTTTTGAGGAATGGATGTATGCCTCTGAGTTTGGTAAGGCTAAAGAAAAGATGGAAGAGATTCAGATCACTCTGGATGAATTGCGTCATTGGATTGATGAATTGCCAGAGTTGATTGGTTTGGCGAATGGTGTCATTCCGAAACAAATTGATGAGATTGCGGAACTTACGAAGCGTTTGAATGCTAAGCAGGTTTATACCCGTCATTTGGAAGTTGAGAATAATCTTGCTTTGATTCAAGAAACGACCCAACAAGATCAGATCAGTTTGAGTCGTTGTCAGGTTACGGCAGTTCAAGAGCATTTGCGTGAGAATCAAAAACGTTTGGCTCAACTTTTGACTTCGTTACAGAAGGAAGAGACGGCTAAAGAAGATGTATCCAAGCATATCGAGCTTCTTGGAAGCGGTTTGACTGAAATCAAGAACATGCATGGACAACTTACGGAACATCTTAAGAAAGATGCAGGTCGTTTTGGATGGGAGAATCTGAATGATCTTCTTATTGAGAAACAGAAGTCTATTGGTTTATTGGAGGCGTCATTGCTTCAAAGTACAAAGGTTGTTGAAGAAAACAGCATGCCTTCGAGCAGTTTGATGCTTAAATTGAAAGAATCCTTACAGGATGTTCATAATGCGAAGAATGATTTAAGTCATGCCTTTGAACGTTTATCGAGCGCACGAAATGATGAAGATCGTGCTAAGAAGCAATTGTTGAAGTTGCATCTCATCATGAATGAGATTCAAGTCAAGATACGTAAGTTTAAATTACCGGTGATATCAGAGACCTATGAAGGGGATTTGCGTAAATCCTATCAATATGTCAACAGCATCGCTAAGCTTCTGGAAGAGTCACCTTTGGATATTCAACTTTTAAATGCGACGGTCAATGATGCGATCGATCACATCTATAAACTTTATAACAATGTGAATAATTTAGTTGGGACGGTTGAAATGATTGAGAATACGATTGTTTATGGAAATAAGTATCGTAGTCAGGATGCGGAGTTGGATACCCAATTGACGCGTGCTGAACTATTGTTTAGGAATGGAGATTACACGCAAGCCATCAAAGTTGCAATAGCAGCTGTCGAAGCGGTTCAACCAAAGCACTTTGAAGGATTGATTAAGGAGAATGCAAAAAGTGCATACTAATAACCCAATTTATTTTGATCACGCCAGTTCGACACCTGTGCATCCGGATGTCATCAAAGGATTAACTGAATTAACAACAGCTCACTATGCGAATAGTGAGTCTTTACATCAAGCCGGTTTGGATATTCAAACCATGATGCGTAAGAGTCGTGAGGTGATTGCGGTGATGTTAAAGGTGAAAAGTGATGATCTTTATTTCACTTCAGGTGCGACTGAAAGCAATAATCTATTAATTAAAGGCATCGCTTTTGCGTACCAAAACAAAGGTAAGCACTTGATCACTTCGCGCGTTGAACATTCAAGCGTCTTGGATAGTTTCCAAGATCTTGAATCTTTTTTTGGCTTTGAAGTCACGTATTTGAATGTGGATCAAGAAGGTCGAGTTCGATTAGATGAGCTTGAAGCTGCATTGCGTCCGGATACCACTTTGGTAAGCATCATGGCTGTGAACAATGAAGTGGGAACCATCATGCCGATTGAAGCCTGCGCTCAAATCATTCATACAAAGAGTCAAGCTGTTTTTCATGTGGATTGTGTTCAAGCGTTGACGAAGATTAATTTCAACACTGATTTGGTGGATTGTGCAAGTTTCTCAGCCCACAAGATCAATGGCGTCAAAGGAAGTGGTTTACTTTATAAAAAAGAACGTGTTCTTTATCATCCATTGATCACCGGTGGTCAACAGGAAAAGGGCATACGTCCAGGAACACCGAATGCGGTTCATCATATCTTGATGGCCAAAACGATACGTTTGGCGTTTGAGCAAGCCGCTGCGAAACATGCGAAAGTCTTAGAAATTAAACGTTACTTATTGGATGCGTTCAAATCGATGGATAGTATCGTCATAAACAGTCCATTGGATGCTTGTTCGGATTACATATTAAACATCTCGTGTTTGAAAGTGCCCTCACAAATCATGTTAAATTGGTTGAGTTCGCATCATATCTATGTCTCCGCAATGTCGACATGCTTAAATCGTGATGTGCGACCCTCGCATGTCTTGGAAGCCATGGGTATTACTGGAGATCGTTTGAATGGGGTCATTCGCATCAGTATTGGCTATGTGAATAGTTTGGAAGATGCCAAACGTCTAATTGAAGTCATGGAAGAAGGAATTAAAAAATATGGTCGAATTTAAAGCAGAACGCGTCCTGATTCGTTTTGGGGAGCTTTCTAATAAAGGTAAGAATCGCAAATTGTTTGTTAAACAATTGATTGCGAATCTAAAGGCGCAACTTTCTGCTTATCCTGAAGTTAAGTATAAGAATCATTTTGATCGTATCATGGTCGAATTGAATGGGGCTCCAGAGGATAAGGTGATTGATTTGATGCGTCATGTCTTTGGCATTCGTTCAATCAGTCCTGTGGTCTTATGTGATGGGGATATGGATACGATCACACAAGTATGTTTGCATTTGATGCAAAAAGAAGAAGCGTGTACGTTCAAGGTCATGACGAATCGTAAAGATAAGCATCTTCCTTACAGTTCGGATGCCCTAAATCGCTCTGTGGCGACGGCGATCTTATTAAACACTGAACATAAAGTCGATGTGCATAAACCAGAATTAAAAATCAAAATTGATGTGGACATGGAGAAAGCTGCGATCTCCACACGTGTTGTGGAAGGTGCAGGCGGCTTTCCAATTGGTGTGGGTGGCAAAGCACTGCTCTTGTTATCGGGTGGCATTGATTCACCGGTTGCGGCTTATCACATCATGCGTAGAGGCGTTGAAGTGGAATGCATTCATTTTGCGGCACCGCCTTATACAACCATTCAAGCCTTGGATAAGGTCAAACAATTGGCTGAAATCTTGACAGCGTATCAAGCAAAGCTTAAACTGCATATCGTGCCCTTTACGGATATCCAAATGGAAATCTATAAACAGGCGGGACCTGATTATGGCGTCATCTTGATGCGTCGTTCCATGATGCGCATTGCGGAAGTCATTGCTGAAAACAACAAGTGTCTTGCCTTGGTTACCGGTGAGAACCTTGGTCAAGTCGCAAGTCAGACACTTCAGAGCATGCATGCGATTGAAGCGGATGTGGATGCCTTGATGTTAAGACCCTTGTTGAGTCTTGAGAAGAATGAAATCATTGATCAAGCTAAAAAGATTGGGACGTATGAGACTTCGATTCTACCGTATGAGGATTGTTGCACAATTTTCAAGGTAGTGAATCCTGTGACCAAACCAAAGCTTAAGATCGTACGATTAGAAGAAGCGAAGTGTGATTTGTTGGATAAAGAAGAAATTGCATTAGCGAATATTGAAACATTCATCTTTCCAAGCAGGGAAGAAAACTATTTATAGGAGGATTTATGGCATTTGATAAATTAACTGAAGCGCTTAGCGCTACCTTTAAAAAGATTACCAAACAAGATCGTATTTCTGATAAACATCTGGATACGCTTTTAAGCGATGTTCGATTAGCTCTATTGGATGCGGACGTCAACACCAAGGTCGTCAATGAGTTCTTAAGTAAGATTCATGATCAGGCTTTGAATCAAAAGATTCTAAGTTCCTTGAAGCCCAATGAAGCCTTGATGAAGTTGGTTTATGATGAATTGGTTTTATTGTTGGGTCCTGAGACACCGGATTTTGATTGGCCAAAGGGTCAACGCAAGATCATTCTTTTCGTCGGTCTACAAGGTACGGGTAAAACAACCAGTGCGGCTAAGTTGGCGAAGTATCTCAAAGAGAAAAAAGATCGTAAGCCGATTCTAGTAGCGGCGGACTTAGCGCGACCTGCAGCCATCGATCAATTGGAAATCTTAGGTCAACAGGCACATGTGGATGTCTATGCCAATAAGAATGAAAAGAATGCTTTGAGTTTAGTCAAAGCTGCGATGAAGCACATCAATGGTAAAGATTACGATACCATCTTGGTGGATACGGCCGGTCGTTTGGCGATTGATGAAGCCTTGATGCAAGAATTGAAGTCCATCTTTGATTTCTTGCGTCCCGATGAAGTCTTATTGACGGTCGATGCCTTAAGTGGTCAAGATGTCATCCATACGGCCGATGGTTTTAATAAAACCTTAAAATTAAGTGGTTTGATTGTCACCAAGTTTGATGCGGATGCCAAGGGTGGGGCTGTTCTTTCTGTCAAAGCCTTAACCGGTGTACCGGTTAAATTGGTTGGGACAGGTGAAAAGCTGGATGATACCGATATCTTCTATCCCGATCGTATGGCGAATCGTTTGATTGGCATGGGGGATTTGATGAGTTTGGTTGAACAAGCTCAATCGAAACTTGATGTGGAAGCCAGTGAACGAAGCATGCAGCGGATGATGGATGGAATCTTCACTTTTGATGATATGCTTGAACAATTCAATCAACTCAGTAAGATGGGTTCATTACAAAACATGCTTAAGATGATTCCTGGTGCCAGTCAATTAGCGGGTCAGGTCAACGATCAAGACTCCAATGCGATGATCAAGAAGAACAAAGCCATCATCTATAGTATGACCAAGGAAGAACGCAATGATCCAAGTCTACTTCGAGCATCCCGTAAGAATCGGATTGCGAAGGGCAGTGGGACATCGGTTACAGAGGTCAATCGTTTGATCAATCAGTTTGAAAAAGCGAAGGAACAAATGCGGATGTTGAAGCGGATGTCCAAGCAATTTCCTGGATTAAAATAATTATTGACTGTCAAGCTAAAAACCTTGACAGTTATTTTATTTCGAGTATACTAATGAAGTAAAACATGAGGAGGATCCTATGGCAGTAAAAATTCGTTTAAAGAGAATGGGTGCTAAACAAAATCCATTTTACCGTATCGTCGTTGCAGATTCACGTTACCCACGTGATGGCCGTTTCATTGAAAACATCGGTTACTACAACCCAAACACAAAACCAGCTGAAGTAAAAATCGACTCAGAAGCAGCTTTGAAATGGTTATCCAATGGTGCACAACCATCCGATACCGTTCGTAACTTGTTGTCTGAAGCTGGTGTCTTAAAAGCATTCCACGATTCAAAAAACAGTAAGTAATCATGAACCTTGAGAAAGCTTTATTGGAATTGGTTCTACCGATCGTCAGTGATAAACAAAGCGTGAGTGTTAAGGAAATGACCAGTTTGAATGAGAATGAAATCTTGCTTTATGTGTATGCAAAAAGCGAAGATGTGGCTCGTTTGATTGGCCGTCAAGGAAGCATGGCAACGGCTTTAAGGAATGTTATGGCGATTGCTACGCGGGTTGAAAACAAACGCATTTCGATCAAATTCGAGGCTTATTAGGATGCGACGCATCCTTTTTTTAAAACATGAGTGAAAAAATACGCGTTGGTAAAATATTAAGAGGCTTTGGCATCAAGGGTGAGGTAAAGGTTCAGATCATTACCGATGAACCTGAGAAGCGTTTCAAAGTCAAAAAGGTGCTTTATCTTAAACAAGATGAAACCTTTTCACCTGTGACGATCACTTCGGTTCGTTATCACCAAAGCAATGTGTTGTTGAGTTTTGCGGATCATCCAGATCTGACCAGTGTTGAAGGCTATCATGGTTGTGAATTGTTCATCGATCGTAAAGATATCAAGAGTAAGGACAGTGTCTATGCTTTTGAATTGATGAATGTATCGGTTTATAAAGAGGATGGAAATTTGGTCGGTGTCGTATCGGATATCTTGGATACCGGCGCGCATATCGTGCTGAGAATTAAGACGGACGCTAAGGATGTCTTGATTCCGTATGTGGATCGGTTCATTGTGCGTTTTGATCAAACTAAAAATATTTTGGTCATACGTTGGATGGAGGGTCTATGAAAATCAGTATCTTGACCTTGTTTCCAGAAATGTTTGATGGTTTCTTGAACACATCGATTATCAAGAAAGCACGTTTGAAAGAATTGGTAGAGATCGAATGCATCGATATTCGATCCTTCTCAACCAACAAACACAAGCGTGTGGATGATTATCCCTTTGGTGGTGGTCAAGGTTTGGTCATGGCGGTTCAACCGGTTGTGGATGCCTTAAAGAGCGTTAAAACCGATGATTCCTTTGTGTTGTTGAGCAGTCCACGTGGACAGGTCTTCAATCAAGCCAAAGCACGAAGTTTGAGTCAGAAAGATCATATCGTCTTCATCTGTGGTCATTATGAAGGCTTGGATGAGCGGATTACCCATTATGTGGATGAAGAGATCTCCATTGGTGATTTCATCCTTACCGGTGGTGAACTTGCCAGCATGGTTGTTACAGATGCGGTCGTTCGTCTATTGGATGGCGTCATTCGTGAAAGCTCACATCAAGATGAAAGCTTCGAACAAGCACGATTGGAATACCCTCAGTACACACGTCCAGAAGAGATTGAAGGAATGCGTGTACCAGATGTGCTCTTATCGGGCCATCATAAGAACATTGAAGCCTATCGTTTGAAGGAATCTTTACGTGAAACCTGGTTGCGTCGACCGGATTTGTTCTTGAATCAGAAATTGAGTAAAGAAGAGACCAAGGTCTTGATTGAGGTCTTGCAAGAAGAGCTTAAAAAGGATTGATTTATTATTTTATCTGTGGTAAATTAATTGAGCCTATGGCTTAGCTAATTGGCTTGGCTGTTCCGCTGTCGCCTTAAAGATATGAACGGACCAATAAACATAAAGGAGCGTGAGAAAATGAATTTGAATCTAGTAGAACAAATTACAAAGTCTCAATTGCGCACTGATCTTCCTGATTTTAAACCTGGATACCAAGTCCGTGTGGATGTCCGTATTCAAGAAGGTAACAAATCCAGAATTCAGGCGTTTGAAGGCCTCGTAATCGCCCGTCAGGGCAAAGGCATTGGTGAATCGTTCATCGTTCGTAAAATGTCTTCACAAATCGGTGTAGAAAGAACTTTCCCGGTTCATTCACCCATCATTGAGAGCATCACTGTATTGCGTCGTGGTAAAGTACGTAGAGCTAAATTGTTCTATATGCGTGGACGTTCAGGCAAAGCATCTCGTTTGGTCGAAATTCGTTAGTAAAAGCCGGTCTTCCGGCTTTTCTTCTAAATTATGGAAAAGAAACAAGCTTCACTGATCAAAGAATTCTTCAAAAGCGTCATCACGAGTCTTGTCTTTGTTTTGGTTTTGACCAACTTTGTGGTCAAACCCATCAAGGTCAATGGTTCGAGTATGTATCCAACGCTTAAGGACCAATCCTTGGGATTCGCCAACATCTTAAGTTATCAACTCTTTGGAGTCGATCGCTTTGATGTGGTCATTGTTTATGTGGAGGCTTTGGATGAATACTTGGTTAAGCGTGTCATCGCTTTGCCGAATGAAGTTATAGAGATGAAAGAGGATAAGCTGTATGTGGATGGTGTGCTGATTGATCAGAGTTTCTTGAATCAGGATTACTTAAAGGAATTTAATCAATTCACCACCAGCTTCGGGCCCCTAAAAGTCGGTGAAAATGAAGTTTTCTTATTGGGTGATAATCGTCCGTATTCCAGTGATTCACGTGTTTTTGGGGCTTTTAAGCTTGAAGATGTGATTGCGAAGGATACCTATATCTTTTATCCATTCAATGAGATCAATTGGTTTAAAGGACAATAAATGAACGTACAATGGTTTCCCGGACACATGACCCGGGCAAAACGCGAAATGCAAGAAAAACTAAAGATGGTGGATATGATCATCGAGTGTCGGGATGCACGCATTCCGGTGTCTTCTGAGAATCCACTTCTTTTAGACTTGGCTAAAGATAAGCCGCGCTTGATTGTTTTAAGTAAGCAAGACATGGCTGATCCCATCGCAACGAAAGCTTGGATGAATTATTTAACCAGTGAGAACACCAAGGTCATCACGGTGGATCTGCTTGAGAAAAGCAGTCGGTCGAAGGTGATCGATGCGGCACTCGAGGTCATGAAGCCAAAGTTCGATCGCTGGAAAGCGCGTGGCATTGGGGCGCGTAAGATCAAAGCCATGGTCGTGGGAATTCCCAATGTGGGTAAATCAACCTTGATCAATCAACTCGCTCAAAAGAAGATCATGACGACCGCCAATCGTCCAGGTGTCACGATGGCATTGAAATGGGCGAATGTGCATCCTAAACTCGATCTCTTGGATACACCTGGTGTATTATGGCCAAAATTTGATGATGCGAAAGTGGGAATTCGTTTAGCCTTAGCCGGTTCGGTCAGTGAGAAGGTCTTGCCCATCGATGAGTTGGCTTATTATGCCTTTAAATTTGTATTAAAACATTATCCAGAAGCTCTGGAAGAACGTTATCAGTATTCGGGGGATGATGTTCAAGCTTTCTTTGAACATCTCGCAAAACTTCGACTCTATGTTCGTAAAGACGAACTCTTGTTGGAGCAAGCGTATCAGACATTTTTACGCGAAGTACGCCAAGGAACGTTAGGAGCGATGAGTTTTGAGTATGTCGAAAACGTGGATTGAAAATGAATTTGAAGATACATGTATTTTAGGTTTGGATGAAGCGGGTCGTGGACCGATGGCTGGACCTTGTGTCGTAGCTGGCGTCGTATTGCCAAAAGGGTATACACATCCTTTGATCAACGATTCCAAACAATTATCCGCAAAACAACGTCAGATCTGTTTTGATGATATCCTGCGCGATGCCTTATGGGTCATGATTGTGACGGTGAGTCCGGAGACGATCGATCAAAAGAACATCTACCAGTCAACCAAGGACTCCATGCGCATGATTGCGAAGTTCTCGGATGCGAGCTTGGTCTTGAGTGATGCGATGCCATTTAGTGTCAAAGACAAACGTGTCTTGGATTATATCAAAGGAGATTCATTGAGTATTTCGATTGCGGCCGCAAGCATCATTGCCAAGGTCACTCGCGATCGCATGATGGATATCTATGATGAGGCTTATCCGGAGTATGGGTTCAAACGGCATAAGGGCTACCAAACCAAGGAACATAAAGAAGCTTTATTAAAGTATGGTGTCTTACCGATCCATCGAAAATCCTATGAACCGGTACGTCAACGGCTTCAAGCCAATTTATTTGAATTGTAATCAGGAGACCAAATCGTTCGTGCATATATAGAAGTATGAAGCGCGAACAATTATTAGCCTATAGTTTAAAATACAAAGGGGATCATCGTAAGATCAAGGCTGCGCTTTTGCGCAATGAACACTACGATGTGATTGACTATAAAGGAACGGTTTTGACTTTAGCGGATGCCAATTATCCACAAAGTTTGAAACAACTTCATGATCCACCCTATGTCTTATATTTGCGAGGTCGTATCGACCTTTTAAATTTGCCCATGTTAAGCATCATCGGGAGTCGTAATCATGGATCCTACAGTGCAAATTGGACCCAGAAATGTGTTGAACACTTCAGTGACTATGTCATCGTAAGTGGGATGGCCAAGGGGATAGATGGTCTTGCGCATACATATGCGCTTAAGCAAGGAACGATTGCGGTCTTGGGCTGTGGGATTGATCTGATCTATCCGAAACAGAATACGGAGCTCTACCATTTGATCATAAAGATGGGGTGTATCATTTCGGAATACCCAGAAGGAACCCCCATCCAGAAACATCAATTCGTGGCCCGCAATCGAATCATTGCAGGCCTTGGAAGTGCTCTATTGGTTATGGAATCCCACTTGAAAAGTGGTTCGATGATCACGGTCAATGATGCCTTGGATTGTGGCAAGGATGTGTATTGTTTACCCTTTAGTTTGGATATGCCTGAGGGACAAGGAAACAATCTTTTGATCCAGCAAGGCGCAAATATCTTGACAAACCCTTTAGAATTAACCAAACTATGAAATACAGACGTCCTCAAACGAGAGCGTTGCGTTAGGAGTTAAGATGCGAAATTTAGTTATCGTGGAGTCACCCTCCAAATCCAAAACCATTCAGAAATATCTTGGGGACGATTATGAAGTTGTTTCCTCCAAGGGACATATCCGCGATTTAGCAACCACTGGTAAAGGTGGTTTGGGTGTGGATGTGGATAATGACTTCAAACCCAGTTATAAAATAAACAAAGACAAAGGCGATACCGTCAAACAACTTAAAACAAAGGCGAAGAAGGCTCAGATGGTTTATCTGGCAACGGACCCTGACCGCGAAGGTGAAGCCATTTCGTGGCACTTGGCGGATGAACTTGAGTTGAGTGAAGACAAGACGCAACGTGTCGTTTTTAATGAAATCACCAAACCAGCCATTTTGGCTGCTTTTGAACATCCACGTCATATTGATATGAATTTGGTACGTTCGCAAGAAACACGTCGTATCTTGGACCGTATCATTGGTTTTAAACTTTCCAAACTTTTACAGAACAAGATCGCAAGCAAATCAGCGGGACGTGTACAGTCGGTTGCTTTGCGATTGATCGTTGAGAAGGAAAAAGAAATCCAAGCCTTCGTTCCTGAAGAAAAATGGAACATCAAGGCAAGTTTTGAAAAAGATAAGATTGAATTTGATGCGGATATTGATAGTTTTCAAAATAAGAAACTGAAATTAAAGAATAAAGCGGAAAGTGATGAAGTCATGGCTGCTTTGAGTTCGACCTTTACGGTTGAATCCATCACCGAGAAACAAGCCGCTAAGGCGAACAAATTTGCTTTCATCACGTCAACCCTCCAACAGGAAGCCGCGAATAAGTTGAATTTTCCAGCAAAGAAAACAATGCGTATCGCGCAGAAGTTGTATGAAGGGGTACAAATGAGTGAGGGTCAAGAAGGTTTGATCACCTATATGCGTACCGATTCAACCCGTTTCTCGGATCAATTCGTCCAAGACGCACAAGCTTATATCAAGGCGACCTATGGTTCTGAGTATGTTGGTCATTACCAAGTCAAAAAGAGTGAGAATGCTCAGGATGCGCATGAAGCCATCCGTATGACGCATATCGAATATACACCTGAAGTATTGAAAGATGTCTTGAGTGCGGATGAGTTGAAACTCTACAGTTTGATTTATGCACGAAGTCTAGCTTCACTGATGAGCTCACCAAAGACAAAGACCATTACCGTCAATTTGGAACAAAATGGTTACCGTTTTGTGGCAAAGGGCAGTAAGTTGGAGTTTGATGGGTACTTAAAAGTTTATGGTAAGTATGAAACCAGTAAAGATAAATGGTTGCCTCATTTGGATGAAGGTGAGAAACTTGAAAGCTTGAAGAATGAAGCGATTCAAAGTTTCACCAATCCACCGCTACGTTATTCTGAAGCGCGTTTGATTGAAGCTTTGGAAAGCAAGGGTATTGGTCGTCCAAGCACTTATGCGATGATCATCGATACGATCGTGGAACGTTTGTATGTAACCTTGGATAAAGGCGAGAACAGTCGTACCAAAGTCTTTATTCCAACCGATCAAGGGTTCTTGACGGATGCGAAGTTGCAGGATCACTTTGAATCCATCATCAATGTGGATTATACCGCACAGATGGAAAGTGAATTGGATCATATTGCAGAGGGTAACCAAGATCATGTGGAAGCGCTGAATCGCTTCTATGAACGTTTCTTACCGCTATTGACAGCGGCTTATGAGCAGATGGAAAAGATCAAACCGACGGAAGTGGGTCGTGAGTGTCCGGATTGCGGAAGCCCAATGGTTGAACGTAATGGCCGCTACGGGAAGTTTGTGGCATGTAGCAATTATCCGACGTGCAAACATGTCGAGCGTGAAGTCGTTGAACCCGTCTTAACGGGTGAAATGTGTCCGAACTGTGGCAAACCGCTTGTCGAAAAGATGGGTCGTTTCGGCAAGTTTGTGGCATGTAGCGATTATCCATCATGTAAAACCATTATCAAGACCGCTAAACCAAAAGCGGAACTCAAGCCAACCGGCGAGATGTGTCCGGATTGCGGCAGTCCTTTAGTAGAACGTTTCAATCGCTTTGGCAAGACCTTTGTGGGCTGTTCAAGCTATCCAAAGTGTAAATACATCCAGAAGAAAGCTAAACAAGATGACGAAGCATAAAGCGGTTAAAGTGATTGGCGCAGGCTTGGCAGGTTGTGAAGCAACATGGCAACTTGTCAAACGTGGCATTCCCGTACATCTATATGAAATGCGTCCTAAGAAGATGACACCAGCACACAACACATCTGCATTTGCGGAATTGGTGTGTTCAAATTCACTTAGAAGTGATACGCTCTTAAATGCAGTCGGTGTCTTGAAACAAGAACTGCGTATGGTGGACAGTTTGATCATTCGTTTTGCGGATGAACATCGTGTGCCTGCGGGCAGTGCTTTGGCGGTGGATCGTGAAGGTTTCTCAAAAGCCATCACCGATTTCTTGCGTAATCATCCTTTGGTAACCATCTTCAATGATGAAGTCACGGAACTTGAGGAAGATGAAGATACGATCATTGCGACCGGTCCTTTAACATCGGATCCTTTAGCAGAATTCATTCGTAAACGTTTCAATCAGAGCTCCCTCTATTTTTATGATGCGGCAGCGCCAATCATTGAGAAAGACTCCATCAATTTTGACATTGCTTACTATAAATCACGCTATGATAAAGGGGATGCGCAGGATTATATCAATTGTCCGATGACAAAAGAAGAGTTCGAGCATTTCTATAATGAGTTGATCAATGCGGAAGTGGTTCAACCCAAAGACTTTGAAAAAGAAATCTTTTTTGAAGGATGCATGCCTTTTGAAGTCATGGCCAAACGTGGACCCAAGACCCTTACGTTTGGACCGATGAAACCCGTTGGTTTATCTCCGGATCTTGAAAAACCACGTCCTCATGCGGTTGTCCAACTCAGACAGGACAATGCGGCAGCATCCCTCTATAACATCGTGGGTTTTCAAACCCATTTGACTTGGCCGGAACAACGTCGGATCATTCGTATGATTCCGGGTCTAGAGAATGCGGAATTTGCACGTTATGGCGTCATGCATCGCAACACCTACATCAAATCACCGAACTTATTGAATCAAAGCTATCAGGCCTTAGACAATGAGCATTGGTATTTCGCAGGTCAGATGAGTGGCGTTGAAGGTTATGTCGAGTCCTGTGCGAGTGGTTGTGTCGCAGGCATCGATATGGCACGAAGATTATTGGGTTTGGAACGCTTTTACTTTTCACCAAAGACCGTCATGGGTGCGATGGCTTATTACATCACGCATACCGATGCGGAAACTTTCCAACCGATGAATGCGACCTTTGGCTTATTGAATTATGAAGACAAGGGCAAGAAACACGATCGTAAGGAACGGATGGCGAACAGTTGTCTTGAAGCCTTTGGGAATCAAATCAAAACCTATGATGTATGAACATATTGATGCGTTCTTAAAAAACATTCGCTTGAAGAATACGGGATCGATCCATACCGAAGCGGCGTATGCACGCGATATCCGTCAGTTTCATGCGTTTTGCCTTGATCAGGGAATCGAGGATTTTAAAGACGTCGATCTGAATCAAGTTCATCAATATCTCAGTCATTTGAATCAAGCATCGAATACCGGCTTGAAAGCCAGTACTTTAGCGCGTAAATGTTCCAGTTTACGCTCTTTTTATGACTATTTGTATGAACGGCATCTGGTGACGAACAACCCATTTAAGGATCTGAGCCCGATTCGACAAGCGAAACACCTTCCGGATTTTCTACTCTTTGATGAGATGATGCGTCTACTCGATAGTTTTGAATTGGAAGATAAAGAAGGGTATCGCAATCGTGTGCTCTTTGAGTTGATGTATGCTTGTGGTCTGCGTGTTTCTGAAGTCACTGCACTGAAAATCAATGAAATCGATATGGAGGACATGTTTCTACGCTTTGTGGGTAAGGGAAAAGTGGAACGTATGGTTCCGTTCTACCCAGCGATGCAGAAGAAGCTTAAGCATTACTTAAAAGAAACCCGATCTCAATATGAACACGCTGTTTTACATCCCTATGTCTTTGTGAACAGCAAAGGGGATCGTTTGAGTCCACGTGGTGTTCAATTCCTCTTGGATAAAGCGGCACATATGGCTGGCATCAATCGAACGGTCCATCCGCATATGTTGCGTCATTCATTTGCGACACATTTATTGGACAATGGGGCAGATCTACGGATGGTCCAAGAACTCTTGGGGCATGCGAATCTATCCACCACCCAGATTTACACGCATGTGACCTTGGATCGTTTAAAAGCGAGTTATCAAAAGGCATTTGAGCGGGCGAAGAAGTGACTTAGTGCTTGTCATCTAGGTCTGGCTATGGTATATTATTGAATGGCATCTTAGGGATGCACTTCACACACCCGGGATTCACGATTCCGTGCTCAATTTAGAGTTAATCGTGTTAGAACGAGTGGAGGACTAACGGAAAGCGAGGAATAATTATGTCAGTCGTATCGATGAAGAAGTTATTAGAACACGGAACCCATTACGGTCATCAGACTAAGAAATGGAATCCAAAAATGAAGCCTTATATCTACACAGCTCGGAATAAGGTCTACATCATCAACTTGGAAAAGACTTTGGAAAAGTTGGATGATGCGTATGCAGCAATGCGTGCAATCGCTGAAAAGAATGGAAAAGTATTGTTCGTAGGAACCAAGAAGCAAGCTCAACAAATCGTTTTGGATGAAGCATTGCGTAGTGGTGCTTTCTACATCAACCAACGTTGGTTGGGTGGAACCTTGACAAACTTCAGAACCATTCAAAAACGTATCAAACGTTTATTGGATATCCAAGAAATGGAAGCAGCTGGAACTTTAGCTGTTTATCCTAAGAAGGAAATCGCACAAATCAAAAAAGAAGAAGCCCGTTTAGAAAATTTCTTGGGTGGAATCAAAGATATGAAGAAAGTACCGGATGCGGTCTTCGTTGTAGATCCAACAGAAGATTACAATGCGGTTTTGGAAGCTAAGAAATTGGGCATCCCTGTCTTCGCAATCACCGATACCAATGCCGATCCAGATATGATCGATTATGGTATCCCTGCAAATGATGATGCGATTCGCTCCATCAAAATCATGGTCAGCTTGATGGCTGATGCGATTGTAGAAGCAAAGGGTGGCATCTTGACTTATGCGCACCAAGAACAAGATCTTGAAAAGGATATCACCATGAGTGATGTCATCATCAATGTCAACCAACAGAATGAAGAAAATGAACGTCGTCGTCGTCAACGTATGGAAGAACGTCGCCAACGTGATGAACGCAGTGGCCGTCGTCCTTACGATCGTAATCGTGAAGGTGGCGATCGTCCAAAACGTGATTTCAAACAATACACACCACGTCCAGCCGAAAAAACTGAAGCGACTGCAGCGCCTGCAGAAGTAAAAGTTGAAACAAAAGAGGTAAGTGAATAATGATCACAGCAGCACAAGTTAAAGAATTAAGAGACAAGACGGGCGCAGGCATGATGGACTGCAAGAAAGCCTTGACCGAAACCGATGGCGATTTAGCGAAAGCGATCGACTGGTTGCGCGAAAAAGGTATTTCGAAAGCAGCGAAGAAAGCTGACCGTGTTGCGGCTGAAGGCTTGACGAGAGCGGTCGTGAGTGGCAATCGTGCCGTCGTATTTGAAGTGAATTCAGAAACCGATTTCGTTGCGAAGAATGAACAATTCTTGGAATTGTTAAACGTTTTGAGTGATGTCTTGGTCAACAACAATGTCAAGAATCTTGAAGAAGCGTTGGCTTTAGACGTCAATGGTAAAACTGTTGAAGCCTTGGTCGTGGATGCGACTGCGACGATTGGTGAAAAGATCACTTTGCGTCGTGTAGAAGCATTGGAAAAAACGGATGCGGAAGTCTTTGGTTCCTATGTACACATGGGTGGCAAGATCTCTGTCATCGTAAAGTTGAGTGCTACGGTTGATGCGGATGTGGCAAAGGATATGGCGATGCAAGTTGCTTCGATGAATCCAAGCTTTATTTCACGCAATCATATGCCGGCTGATTTCATTGAGCATGAACGTAAGATTCAAACTGAAATCATCAAGAACGATGAAGCTTTGGCTAGCAAGCCAGAAGGCGTCTTGAAGGGTATCTTGGAAGGACGTTTAAGCAAGTCATTGCAAGATAGCAGTTTAGTCGATCAATTGTTCTTTAAAGATCAAGATAAGAAAGTTGCGGATGTCTTGAAGGCAGCTAAGACTGAAGTATTGGCATTTGTACGTTACGCTGTCGGTGAAGGCATCGAGAAGAAAGCGGATAATTTTGCTGAAGAAGTTTTAAATCAAACTTTTGGTCAGTAATTCATTAAAGGACACGTTTGTGTCCTTTTCTTAAAAGGGAGGCAGCATGTACAACAGAATCTTACTAAAACTCAGTGGTGAAGCGCTTGCTGGAACCAGTAATGGATTTGATGCGGAAGTTTTGGCTCGTATCGCCAATGAAGTCAAAGAAATCACCGAGATGGGCATTCAAGTTGCGATTGTTGTCGGGGGTGGTAACTTCATCCGGGGCAAGTTTGCGGAACAAATGGGAATCGATCGTGTGCAAGCCGACTACATGGGCATGCTGGGAACGGTGATCAATTCAATCGCCATCCAAGGTGTCTTTGAGAAACATGGTGTCATCACCCGTGTCCAAACTGCGATTGAGATGAGCAAGATTGCCGAACCGTTCATTGTTCGTCGTGCGATCCGCCATCTTGAAAAAGGTCGTGTTGTCATCTTTGCGGCCGGTACGGGCAGTCCTTATTTTTCAACGGATACAACTGCTGCTCTACGTGCATCTGAAATCGGTGCCGATGTCATCTTGATGGCAAAGAATGGTGTGGATGGTGTCTATGATGCGGACCCTAAAGTGAATCCCAATGCGAAGCGTTATGATCACTTGACCTATCGTGAAGTCATCACGCGCAATCTACAAATCATGGATCATACGGCCATTACGATGTGTGCAGATAACAACATCGATTTGATCGTCTTTAACATGAATCAAAATGGTAATATAAAAAAAGCTGTAATTGACCGAAATATTGGTACAATAATATCAAAAGAGGAGAATTAAAATGAAAGCACATTTAGACGCTGCCAAAGAAAAAATGGCGAAACGCATTGAAAAGTTGGAACACCACTTCAGTACCATTCGTACGGGTCGTGCGAATCCTACCCAATTAGCCGATGTCCATATCGATTATTACGGAACACCGACTCCGATCAGTCAGATCGCGAGCATCAATGTCGTAGAAGGTCGTCAGATGGTCATCAAGGCTTATGACAGTTCCAGTCTACGTGCCATTGAACATGCGATTCAAGCTGCGAATTTGGGTTTCAATCCAACCAACGATGGTTCTGTGATTCGTATCCTCGTTCCTGCACTTACTGAACAAACGCGTAAGGAATTGACGAAGGAAGTCGCAAAACATGGAGAAGAAGCGAAGGTCGATCTTCGTAATATCCGTCGTGATGCGAATGATCACATCAAAAAAGATGATGCATTGAGTGAAGATATGGAAAAGGAAGCTTTGGACAAAGTTCAAAAGTTGACGGATGAACATATCAAGATCGTTGATGAGATGATCAAAGCAAAAGATAAGGATATCATGACAGTTTAAGCTCACGAAGTGAGCTTCTTTTGTAAAGGGGAAGACCATGGGATTCAAACATGTGGCCATCATCATGGATGGCAATGGACGTTGGGCAAAAGCCCAGCACCAACAACGTACGTTCGGCCATCTTCAAGGCAGTGAAAAGGTACGTGAGATTGCGATTGCGGCGAATGATTTAGGCATCGAGGTTTTGACCTTGTATGCTTTTTCGACGGAGAATTGGAAACGTCCTAAAGAAGAAGTGGATTATTTGATGAAGTTACCGGATGTCTTCTTCAATAAGTTTTTAAAGGAATTGATGGCAAAGAACATTCGTATTCAAACGATTGGTGAGTTGGAAGCTTTTCCCGATGCGACGCGACAAGTCTTGGAGCGTGCGATTCAAACAACTTCTAAGAATACAGGCATGATCCTGTGTTTTGCGATGAATTATGGGGGCCAACGTGAGATTATCTTAGCTGCGCAGAAGTATCATGAAGCGGTCGTAAATGGTATAATAGATAAAGATTTAAGTCCAGAAATCTTTGAACAATTCTTGATGACCAAGGATTATCCCGCTGTTGATTTGTGTATCCGGACCTCGGGTGAACAACGCTTATCCAATTTCCTCTTATGGCAGTTGGCTTATGCGGAGTTGATTTTCGAAGCCTTGCCTTGGCCGGAGTTAACAGGGGAACATTTCAAAGAACTGGTCTTGGATGCGACTCAGCGTGATCGACGCTTCGGAGGTCTTTGATGAAACAACGCTTTTTGACGGCTTTAGCGATCATTGCGGTTGTGTTGCCTACGTTTTTATATGGTGGCTGGCCATTTCGCATCGTTGTTTTCTTTTTCATATTGACATCACTTTATGAGATGTATGCCGTTAAGAAGGATGTTTGGCCAATTTGGCTTTATTTCATCATGATTGGATTGATCATCTTGTTTGCGGTTTTGGATTTAGAAAAACTCTATTTAGCGTTCATCTTATTGATGATTGCTTTATTCATCTTGACCATTAGTTTCGAGTGGTTCACACCCCTTGATTTAACGTATATCTTCACCATGCTTATCCTTTTAACAACAGCACTACGTTCGGTATTCTTGACCGTGAGTTATGGCCGCATTGAACTTGTTTATCTCTTGGTGGTGACGTTCTTAACGGATACAGGGGCTTATTTCGCAGGTTATTACTTTGGTAAGAACAAGTTGAATGAACGCATCTCACCTAAGAAGACCATTGAAGGTTCAATTGGTGGCTGGTTCGTTGGGGCGGTTTCGGGTTTAATATTCGCTTATTTCTTGGTGGATCGTCTACCGTTTACAATGATGATTGTGAGCAGTTTGATGCTTCCGATTATTTCACAGATTGGGGATTTGGCTTTTAGTTCAATCAAACGTCATTATAAGATCAAAGACTTTGGGACCATCTTCCCAGCCCATGGGGGTGTCTTGGATCGGATTGATAGCTTGCTGTTTACTTTGATGGCTTTCTATGTGCTCTTGATGTTGTGGATGTAAAATGAGAAAAATCGTAATTTTAGGCGCCAGTGGTTCGATTGGCACACAGACTTTGGATGTCGTAAAGCAACATCCATCTGCCTTACAATGCTTAGGCATCAGTGTTGGTCAAAACGTACCGTGGTTGTTTGAACATTTAAAGAATCATCAGTATGACTTGGTTGTGGTTCAAGATGAGTTTGATGCGAAGTCGTTGGCTCTGTTCTACCCGAATCAAGCTTTTTCCTTTGGGAGTGAGGGTCTTGTTGAGTTGGCATGTTTAAATGAAGCAGAAGTTGTGGTCAATGCCTTGGTGGGTTTTGCAGGTTTAGTCCCAACACTTAAAGCGATTGAAGCAAAGAAAGATATTGCTTTAGCCAATAAGGAAACCTTGGTTGTGGCAGGAGATATGGTCATGGCGAAAGTTCATGAACATCAAGTCAATCTCAGACCCATCGATTCCGAACATTCAGCCATCTTACAAGCACTTCAGGGCAATGATCCTAAAGCCATCAAACGATTGATCGTTACGGCTTCTGGAGGTTCGTTCAGAGATAAGACGCGTGAAGAACTTAAAGAAGTAACGGTTGAAGATGCCTTGCGGCATCCCAATTGGTCGATGGGGAAGAAGATCACCATCGATTCCGCAACCCTTGTAAATAAAGCATTCGAAGTGATTGAAGCCCATCACTTATTCAATCTTCCTTATGAACAGATCGATGTGATCGTGCATAAACAAAGCATCATCCATTCGATGGTTGAATACATCGATGGTTCCATCATGGCACAATTGGGAACGCCTGATATGCGTGTACCTATACAATATGCACTTTGTGGTCCAGAACGATTAACGCTAGATGCAAAAGGTTTGGATTTCAATACCTTGGCTCAATTGGATTTCAAAGCTTTGGATGAGGAATTCTATCCTTTGTTTCCGCTTATCATATCCGCTGCAAAGCAGGGTGGAAATCGGATGTGTGTGGTGAATGCGGCAAATGAAGCGGCCATACAGCTCTTCTTAAACAATGAGATCAAGTATCTTAGCATTGAAACAATTATTGAAGATTGTTTGAATCATTTCCCTTATGCATCGAATTTAAGCATTGAACAGATGGTTGAATTGGATGCGAAAGTTAAAGACTATGTATTGCATCAACGTAAGGAGCTTTCATGACAAATATTCTCTATTTCGTCTTTGTCTTAGGGGTCATCGTTTTAATCCATGAGATTGGACACCTCATAACAGCTAAACTCTTCAATGTGTATTGTAAAGAGTTTGCGGTTGGTATGGGACCTAAGATCGTTAGTAAGAAGTTTGGTGAGACCGAATACAGCATTCGTGCTTTTCCTTTGGGTGGCTTTGTGTCCATGGCAGGGGAAGAGGGTGTGGATACGGATATCAGCTTTGAACGCAGTATTTTAGGTATCAAACCTTGGAAGCGGATGATCGTGATGTTGGCGGGGATCTTTATGAACTTCGTCTTGGCTTCAGTGATCTTTATCGGCATCTATATGGTTCAAGGCTATGCGGTGGAAGCACCGAAGCCGATCATCAGTGGTATCATTGCGGATTCGCCTTCTAAACAAGCTGGTTTTGTTAAAGGGGATGAGATTGTTAAGATCACTTTTATTGATGGCACAACGATCGTTCCTGAAGATTTCTATGAAATCATCACGTATATTCAGATGTATACTGGAGAAACAACATTTACTGTTAATCGTGATGGTAAGTTAATCGATATTACGGTTCAACCTGCCTTCATTGAAGAAGAAAATCGTTATTTCTTAGGTTTAGAGATTCCACCTGCAACGGCCATTGAAATCAATGCGTTCCAAGCGATTGGATATGGGTTCAAAGAAGTTAAGAATACGGTGGATGACATGGTCTTCACCTTATCACGTTTGGTTCGTGGTATTGGCTTGAATGCGGTGAGTGGTCCGATTGGCATCTATCAGGTCACAGCTCAACAAGCATCCTACGGTTTCCTCAATATTCTTTATCTCATGGCTTTATTGTCAATCAATGTGGCAATCTTCAACTTATTACCACTCCCTATCTTAGATGGTGGCCGAGTTGTCTTAACGCTTTATGAATGGATCTTTAAGAAACCGATGAGTAAGAAAGTCGAACAAGCACTGATGATGATCAGTGTCGGACTCTTATTACTCCTGATGGCTTTTGTGACGATGCAAGATATCTTTAGATTGATGTAAGTTTTATGCTAAAATGAAACATATGAAATTCTATCAAAGTAAAGTAAATCTACTCTTAATTAGTTTGGTGCTCAGCTTATCCGTGTTGTTTGGATTCTCCATGCAACGCAATCTAAGTATTGAGACACCGATACGCATTATTGATTTCAGGAGTATGGAATCGGATGCGCTTTTGGCTTGGGGCCAAGAGAATGATATTCAAATAAAAACAACGGAAGAATACAGTGAAGATGTTCAAGCGGGTATGGTAATATCGCAGAGCTCGATCGTTGGCGAACGCTTGTATGCGGGTTCGACGATCAATGTGGTTCTATCGAAAGGACCGGATCCTGAAGTTATCGTCAATCTAATTGATTTCACAGGTAAAGATATCGGTGAGATTCAGCTCTTCATTGAAGAGAATAAGTTGATGGCAGCCGAGATTCTCTTTGAGAAGAGTGATGCCATACAGTCTGCTTATTACATTAAGAAAAATGTCGATGCGGAATCGATTCAACGTAAAACACCCATCAAATTCTATATCTCAACTGGTTCGAAAGATGAGTTGACGACAGTAAGTGTTCCAGATTTTACAGAGTACACACGCCAACAAATCTCAACTTGGTCATCTACGAATAATATCAAGGCGAACTTCGTCGAAGAGTTTCACGATACAGTTGCGGCGGGTAAAGTGATCAGTCAATCCCAAGCCGCGAATACGCAAGTTTATGATGGTAGTAGTATCACATTCAAGATGTCTTTGGGTGTTGGAGTTGTGTTAGAAAACTTTGTAGGTAAGACAAAAGGCGCAATTGATAAGTTTATTTCAGATAATGGCTTGAAGGTCAATTACAGCTTCTCCTACAACGCTACTCAGAATAAGGATGTCGGAGTTAGCATGAGTCCAAATGCCTCTGTACGTGTTCCTAATGGCTCTACAGTCAATGTGACCTTATCCTTAGGAAAGATTAGTGTATCGGATTTCACAGGTAAAACACTCAGTCAGCTTAATGCTTGGGTGAGTGAGCAGAATAAATTGGGAGCCAATTTAAAGGTTACTTCGACACAAGATTACAGTGCAACCACTGCAAGTGGTCAACTTATCAGTCAGTCACCTTCAAGTGGGGATATTAATCCAGGTACGACCATTAAAGCTTCGGTATCGAAGGGTGAAGGGGTCGTGGTTAAGAACTTTGTAGGTGGCACAAGTACTTCTCAAGAAGGCTTGAAAGTCAGCACAAGTCAAACCTATCATGCGAGTGTTCCAAATGGTCAAGTCATCAGTCAAAGTATCTCTTCTGGATCTAAAGTAGACACAAATACATCGATTAGTTTGGTTGTATCCTTAGGTAAAGTACAAGTAGGTTCATATAGTTCACTTGGAGACTTAGAAGCTTGGAAGAATAGTGTAAATGGTAGTGGAGCGAATATAAGTATTTCGAAAGTTGAAGAATGGAATGATAAACCAGCAGGTTCGTTAGTATCACATACGAGTGCGGGAGCTTCAGTAAATCCTGGTACAACTATTACTGCAGTCATATCAAAAGGGTTAAGTGTAACCGTACCTAATTATGTAGGTGGTAATGAACCATCCTCTGGCGGTGGTATTACGATTAATGTAATCTCAAGAGATTACAGTACTACAGTTGCTTCAGGTAAGGTAATATCTCAAGATAAAAATCCTGGTGTTTATGCTAGTGGAGTTGTCGTAGGAATAAGAGTTTCGAAAGGTGCTGAACCTATTGCAACTGCACAAGTTCCTTCTGCAGCATTCTATGCAAGTACTTTGATAAGAGGAGATACTGAACAACCTGGCGCATTCTTATCTCGTGTTCAGAATGAAATAGTAGCACGTATGTCACCATTTAGTTCAATTTCATTCAGTTACTCTAATGTTGCCTGTTTATTAGGTGAAGTTACAAATCAAGATCCTTCTCCTGGGCTGACAAAGCCAATTACAACAACAATAAACGTTCAATTATGTAATCCATAAGAAAACACCTTAATCTAATGTTCTTAGGTTAAGGTGTTTTTTGTTAATAGTGATTTATGGAGTTGTGACTTCCGTAGTTTCAGCTTTCTCAAGAATATTTAGCTCAAATCGTTTTCTTAAAATGTTATTAATCTTTAAGGAGTACGTCTTATCTGAGGTATCAAAATTGATTTCTTTAATAAATGCATAATTCTTAAGCTCAACGACATCAGTATAGTTAGTATTTTTTACTACTACATAGACTCTGTAGTTTTCTGGAGCTAAACTTGTTATGTCAATTGATGATCCAGTGAAGCTAGAATTACTATAATCAAAGTTTTTGTCAGTAATCATACTACTTGAACCACTGAGTGTATTAAGATCAAATAGTGTTTGATTTCCGAGTGTATCTACTAACATTAGTTTATGTGTTACATTATCATTTGGACCTTGATTAACGTGTTGCATTAAAGCTGCACCATCAATACTGAGTAATTTTGTTCCTTGCTCATTTTCAATTATCTCAAAATTCGTTATCAAACCAAAAGAAGGGAAGCGACTGAATAGTACAGGAGATTGTTGTTCAATTAGAATACCTTTTTCTTTAATCAACTCATAACTCATTCTCTTAAAATTATTAAAGACAAATCTGTAATCATAATCTCCAATTGTTTTCGTAGTGGGCATCGGTGTAGTTGGTGTATTGATCATATCGAACTTACCAGTTGTAACTCCACTCTTTGTAGTGACCACAAGCTTATAAAAGCCTTCAGGAATATCTTTTATATCAAATGTACCTTTAAACCAAGCAGATGAATAATCAAAACCATTATTAAGATTTATATTGTAAAGTGGAACATCAATTTCTAATGGGAAATCAAATACTATTGAACTATCCAAATTAGATATTACTGAAAGTGTATGTGTTGTAGGATTTAAAGCCATATTAGTATTTCTTAATGCTGAAGCACCTTTAACTTCAAGTAAATCTCCGTTCCAGTTTAGTTGAGTAATTAAATTCATAGCGGTATCAGTCTCGAGTTGAGTAGGTGGTGTAAGATCAATTATTGAAGTTTTTGGAGAATTAACAAGTCTTACTTGAGAGGAATCGAGATAAACAATAGATTGCTCCCAGTTGTATTTTACTGGACCTTTAGTTGTGCTGGTTATAATACTACCATTATCAATAGGGTTTGTTGATTGTGTATAGTAAACACTGTTATATTTAGATTTGATAATTAATGGATAATTTTTTGCCCGAGAATTAACTTCATAAGCTACTGAAGTTAATTCTCTATTTCTATAAAATAATCTAGATGTGTCACTCAGAATTGCTGTTTGAGTATCATTTAAATCTTTGAGACCATTGTACCTATCAATACGAAATGCTATGTTCGCAATTTTTACGCTCCACCATGGATCTGAAGCATATCTGTTATTTAAACCATGACCCTTTGTTCCAATGTTGGAAGCGTAAAATAGTGACCAGTTTTCTTCAGGGTTGTAATTACTATAATCTAAGTAATACCTAAGATAAATACCAGTTACTTCATTAATTCCTGATTCTATTGAAGTAAATGCATAAGCATCATCTGATTTAGCATCATAAGCTGCGTATCCAAATAGATTATTTCTATTTTTTGCATAAGCGCTAGTACCATATCCACTTTCATGCAAAGCAAACGCATATATCATTAATGCATTAAACCCATAATTATCTTGAGCATTTATAAAGAATTGACCAATAGGTCGAGGAGAATATGAATTGGCATTCGAATCATAAATATAAGGGAATAAAGCACTGGTTCTAAGGTCAACTCCAGAAAACATAGGTGAATTTGTATTGAAAACATCAGAATAGTTGGCTGTAGTGCAGTCAGTGTTAGGCTTTTTACTTTGAACACATGAAAAGTACATAAAATAATTTTTAAAGTCTTCATCAGTGTAATTTGTTTTAGATCTAAGATTTAGGTATTGATAATAATTATAGTATTCACCGATTTTCCCATCCACTAAAACAGGGTTTTTCAAATCCATATCATAGTAGAATTTAATTCCGTTAGGGCTATAATAAGTACCATTTGATAACCAGTCTGGAGCAATCCCAAGTTCATAATTGGTAGCGGGATAGATAGCGCCATCTACTTGAACCCTTATCTGCCTAAACCGCTTAATACCAGAAATCGTGTAATTATCTACGTCGTACACAATATATTGTGTGATGTTCGGTAAAATAGGATTTGGCTTTAATTGATCAGTTTCAACATTCTTTGTCTGCAGATTTATGTACCATTTATTAACTCGGTTCTCTACATATATTAAAGGCACTATGTCTACAGCATTTAGTACCATGTAACCATGGGCACCATTGACTTCAATTTCAACAACTAAATCAGAAGGTTTGATAAATTCGTTAGGTGACTTAGATTTGATGTGAGTTTCGAAATAGTATAGTGGATTATGCTCATTGATATAAGTTAATCGTGATGATAATGAAACCTCGTTGTAAACAAAGACAGTTGTGGCTCCCAAGTATGTCTTATTTTGAGAATATGCCATTGCACGATCTGCAGCAACAATTTTCAAAGCGCTTTTTGATTCTGCATGTCTTATAACAACATTAGGCAACTTAGACGCCTCACTTTGCATGAAATCATAAGCTTGTAGAAACTGATTCTCTTCAAAACAACCCAATTTGGAGAATTGGTCTTTACCAATTATTCGCTCTACACTATATTGGTTTAAAGTACAAGATAATAGTGTATCTGTTGTTGCATTCACAATAGTCCAAGCTTCCATTTGAACTAATACTAAAATTAGAGTTATGAACAATATTATTACTTTTTTCATTAATTACCTGTCAATTTAAGTGAAAAAGGATTATCGAGGTTGTTTGAGAACTTAAACTGTAATTCAACAAAATCTCCTATTTCTATATTAGAACCTAAAACTTCATAAAAATAATAACCAGTTAGTGAATCATTTATATATAGTCCATAAATGTTTATTATATCTTCTACCAAATAGGTGTTGTTTAAGGCATCAAATTGATTACCATTTTTATCTTTGAGCACGGAACTTGTTATTCTAAAAGATTCATCAATCTTAGAATCTATTTTGATTTTTATAGCAATAATATTTGACTGTGATGTAAAACTGGCTTCAATGCGATTACCATTTGAGTCAAGTTGATAAACTTCAGTGGAGCTTAACATTAGACTGTTAAGTAATGTAATCTCAGCAATTTGGTTAGGTTCCAATCCAGTTTCACTGATGCCTAAGTAGGACTTTGTACCAATATTTGTAGGATTATTCAAATCAAAAGACAATATTGAACTTGGATAGAGATTGATATTCACATCGAGTGCAGTAATCTCGGTATTAACAATGGGTATGAATAGAAGCCCATCCATTTCCGTATTGGACGAATAAAGCGAGAATACCAATTCATATTCCCCAAAAGTATACCCAGCTGCTTCAATGCGACCCAGATACTGATCGACACTGTTGAGTTGAATGTTTTCACTGGTTGTGAAGTGACTGAGGGAGATATTGATAGGTTTATTACTCTTGACATGGATATCGGCTAAAATAAAATCAAAACCAAATTCTTCAATCTCGAAGAGGGTGAATTCATTTACAGTAAACTCGAAAGTTTGTTGGACAGTAGGATCATTTACAATCGGATCATCGATAGCAGGTTCCTTTACGATTAGATTCCATATGAAAATACCAGCCACGATCATAAAGCTAAGGACCGCTAAAACAAAGATGGTTTTTATAACGTTAAGTGCAGTGTTTTTCATCTTTGTCATTTTAACATAATTGTGCTCTATTGCCTACTTTTATGGCTAAGCTATGCACGCCTTAAGACATCTGTTTCGATATGGTATACAATGAACACATGGAGGATTAGCATGCAAATATTTACACTTAATAATGGTTTACGCATCCCTGTGATGGGTACAGGTACAAACACCTATGGGAAGGTCAATCGTGACTACATGGGTGACATAAACAATGACACAACAGAATTGGAATCCGCTTTAGCTTTAGGGTATACCTTGATTGATACAGCGATTTCCTATCGTAATGAAGGGGTTGTGGGTCTAGCCATCAAACGCTCCGGCTTGGATCGTGATACGTTGTTCATCACATCCAAGATTCCTGCGGATGATATGCATACCAAGGATGAAGCTTGTATTCGTAGAGCTGTGGATGAGAGCTTGAAGGCTTTGGATCTTGATGTGATCGATCTTTATCTCTTACATCGTCCTTTGGAAAATAACGAAGATAATGTTCGTGTTTGGACGGTATTGGAAGCTTTGGTTCAAGAAGGTAAGTTACGTTCAATCGGTGTCTCGAACTTCGAAGTGGAACAATTAGACTATTTATTAAAGCATTGTACCATTCGACCTGTTGTCAATCAGATTGAGTCACATCCTGGTTTATGGAACGATGAAATCATTGATTTCTGTCAGAAAAACAATGTCTTTGTGGAAGCGTGGGGACCGGTTAAGAAGGTCAGTGATGAATCAAAAACTATTTTAGATTCTATTGGATCCAAGTATGGCAAGACTTGGGCTCAAGTCATCTTACGTTATCAAATCGAACGTAATGTGATCGTCATTCCAAAGTCACATAAAGTGGATAATCAAAAAGCAAATCTTGAGATCTTTGATTTCAATCTTACAGACGAAGAAAAAACGCTCATTCAGAAACTCTAGAATAAGCGTTGTTGGATGGATTGATCCACCCATTTCATTTCATTTTGTTTGAGCTTACGGAAATCTTCTAAGAGTTGATCACCGTTTTCTAAGTATTTGTTTAATAGATTGGATGGAATCATCAGTGGAACTCGATTATGGAGTTGAATGAAATCCGTTCTGACCTCATTGGTTAGAATGGAGAAACATCCTTCCTCATCGTAGATGCCTGCCATATAGAAGGGGTTTTGCGAAGCATCTGTCACAAGGTGTTTCGCTTTTTCTTTATCCCATTCATAGAAACCATCCGCTTTGATCAAACAACGTCTTTTCTTGAGATGATTCTCAAAGAAAGGGGATGAGGCGATGGTTTCACTGCGTGCGTTGATGATGCGTCCTTTATTGTCCCATTTCACATGACCCCATTGAGCAACCATAGGCTTCAAACCCTGTGTTAAGACAATCGTTTTTTGGGATGGATAAACGACATGCAGCGAAAGATCTTTGACTTCTTCAGGTTCAAAGTTCTTCAACCATTCTTCCAATTCATCATCTTCATCTTGTTTGAATAGATAACGTCCACACATATCAGTACTCCTTTTTCTCAATGAACCAACGGTCTTCTTCATGAAAGAGATAACGGCTTTGGCCTTGGATGGTACAGGTATAACGAATGCCCGTACCGCCTGAAATGGTTGAGGCAGCCCGCGTGATCTGTGAGATCTTATCAATGCTGTATTTAATTCCATTATGCCATAAAATAGCCAGAGGTTTGATTTTACCCTCCTTGCTATTGAGAATGATCACATCTACATAGGTTTTCACTTATATCACCCCTTGAAATACGATTCTGGGAAGATCACATGGTCCTGCTTTGGATTGAAACCACTTAGAAGGGTATCCTGAAGCATCAAGCAGCGTTGAACCGCTTGAAAACCATAGCGTTCCCGAATCTTTTCAATCGTCACTTCCAAATTCATTTTCTTTTGTTTTAAAAACGGATCCTCAAACAGATTGATCTGCTCAAGATTGCGCTCCACGATCAAATCGGTGGCCTTGATGCCAATGCTTCGCAACGGAAGTTCAAAGTCCACATGCTTCGCAAACAGATCCAAGGCTGCTTCCGCAATCGTATCACTGAGTTGCGTGGCCTCATCCATCTTGATCTGACGTGTGAAACCTTTAAGTTCCACATCACGTACACCAATGGCAATCGTAAACGCCATCAAATGCGCTTCTTTCAAGCGTGCCGCGACACTCTCGGCCAAGATGTAGGCAATGATGCGTACATCATCTAGGTTCTTGAGATCCTTTGGGGCAGTCGTGCTGTTTCCAATCGACTTGACCTGAGGTTCATAATCCCGAACCAAAACCGGACTCGTATCTTCACCACTGGCAAAACGCCAAAGATACTCACCCCATTTACCCAAACGTCTCTTTAGAATCTGAACATCGAAACGCGCACAATCACCAATCGTTCGTATGCCCAAAGTATATAATTTTTCTTTTGTCGCACGACCCACATACAAGAGATCTGAAACCGGTAGGGGATACACGATCTGTTCCATGTTTTCCCGTGTGATCACTGTTGTGGCATCCGGCTTCTTATAATCCGATCCCAACTTCGCAAAAACCTTATTGAAACTCACCCCGATCGATGCGGTGATGCCAATCTCTTCTTTAATGCGTTGGCGAATCGTATCGGCCAATTCTTTCGGCGTCATCTTGAAGAGATGCAGGGTATGCGTCACATCCAACCAACACTCATCAATACCAAACGATTCAATCTGATCCGTATAATCCTGATAAATCGTCTTAACCAAACGTGAGAAACGCAGATAAAGCGAGAAATTGGGTTTCACAATCAACAAATCCGGACACTTCTGTAAGGCTTGCCATAAGGCTTCACCCGTCTTGATTTCATACTTCTTGGCCAATTGATTCTTTGCCAAGATGATGCCATGACGTTTCTCCACATCACCGCCCACAGCCAAAGGGACATTGCGATATTCCGGATGGTGTAGACATTCGACCGATGCATAAAAGTTATTCAAATCACAGTGTAAGATGATCCTTTCCATTGCATGTCCTCCTTTGATTTTAGTTTACTTGAAAATAATTCAAGTTACAAGTTATACTTGAAAATAATTCAAGTGCAATGTATAGTAAGGGTATAAACATGGACTTCAAAGAAAAAATCAAAAAATATCGTAAAGAACGGGGCTTGTCTCAAGAAGACTTGGCCTCACAATTTGGTTACAAATCCTTTACGACCATCCAGAAATGGGAAGATGGCAGTTCGACACCGCCGGTTAAAGTGATCCGACAATTGGCGGCGTTTTTTGGTGTCAGTACAGAAGACCTCTTGAATGAGAGTTCACAGATTGCGATTCCGATCTTAGGGACCGTGCGTGGTGGACCTTTACGCTTTGCCCAAGAAGAGTGGTTGGGTCAGGAACTGGTTCCACTTGAGGAGGGCATTGGGGGAGAGTTCTTCTACCTTGAGGTTATTGGAGACTCGATGAAAGGTGCACGCATCTATCCAGGTGATCTGGTGTATGTCAGACGTTGCAGTATCGTGAGTTCTGGAAGAATCGCGGTTGTCTTGGTCAATGATGAGGCGAGTTTGAAGCGGGTGTTCTTTAGGGGGAAGACCATGATCTTGCATCCAGAGAATCCGGATTATGAGGATATGGTGTTCAGTCCAGAAGAAATTGAGGAAAAAAATATTCAGATCATCGGTGAAGTCTTGCACAGCAAGATACGGTTCAAGTAATGAAAATAATGAAGGTTCTGATTGGGCTGATGATTGTATTCTTGGTTTCAGCCTGTACCATCAAGAATAATGAAGTGCCGCTTGGTAAATATGTCTTGGAAGATGCGAAAGTCACTGGTATGGCATGGCTTGTATTCAGTGAAGAAAACCAGTTTGTATTTAACCGTAATATGTTTACGTCGTATTGGCCAAGTGGAAGCTATGCGATTGAAAACGGTGTGTTGATTCTTATTGCGAATGAAAATGAAGTGTATACCTTCAAGATTGAAGGAGAAACATTGATTTTCGAAAGTGGAAAACATGCGGAAGAATTTCTTGAAATTGGATCTCGGTTTACGCTTGTTAAAGATGAATCGTCAAAAAAATAGGAACTCATTGAGTTCCTATAATGCGTTTAGTTGATCTTTGATATTTTCAGATACAAGACCACCATGATAACAAATGATTTGTTCGAGTGGGTAATCATTGAATTTCTTCATGGAGGCATAGGCTTGTTCGTTATCCAGTGTGTAACGCGGATTCGCGATACAGAGCTTGCCATTCTCCACGACCATCGCATCGCCTGTGATCAGACTTTGTGTGGGTTTGTGATAAACAGAAATATGACCTGGCATGTGTCCAGGGGAGGCGACGATATGTGTACCACCTGCCCAAGGGTAATCGGTGCCTTCGATGAGGACCTCATCCAAGTCCACGGTCTCCATGGCTTCTAAGGTTTTATGAAAGATCAGGGCTTGTTCCTTCTGATTGTCTTGAAGGGTGGGGAAGATGGATTCTGCTTGAATCAAGCGCAAGGATTTCTTGGAACCATTGATGTAATCTCTTTGGACACTGGATGAACAGACTTTGATCTTGGGGAAACGTCGTTTCAATTCAGCAGCGGACCCCATATGATCATAATCATGATGGGTGATGATCAGGTGTGTGATTTGATCAAGACTTAGATCGAATGCTTTGAGTGCTTCATCGATTTTATTCAGTGAATTGGGATAACCACAATCCACCAAGATGACTTCATCATCGCCTTGGATCACTGAGGCATAGAGGGTATTATTGGGATACTTGAGTTCAAGAGCGGTGCATTTTGACATGAGGAATCCTCCTAAAGGGGTTGTGTCAATTCATCAATAAAGGCTTTAAAGCGCTTAAACGTATAAGGTTTATCATCACTGCCTTGAACTTGGATGCTTTCACGAAAATAACCAGGACAGCTGATTTCAATCGACCACGTATTTCCGTTATCGATTTTCCAGTATTCAAGTGCGGATGAGCTTAAAGCGTCTTTAAGATCTTTGTTATAAGGAATCATACGGCGAATAGCGTTCACTTGTACATCGAGATGCTCAGGATGGAAATCTACGATGATTTCTTCATCTTTGGATTGATAGCGTATTTGTTTCAAATGATCCATGAATATATCCGTACAGTGCACATCGAATCGTGTATCGCAGTCCAAACAATAATAGGGCTGCATCAAGCCTTGGATCGCACAACCGCCATGTAAGATTAAATTAGCTTCAATCTTTTCAATCATTGTTTCATCTGGGGTTCCGTATTCGACATTCATCCAATGTTTGGAACCACAATTGACACAGTTATGCTTTTCCATAGGCTTTGATCAAGTCGATGACATGATTAATGTCTTCTTTGTTAATCCAATAATGTGTTACAAAACGATACCCATTATAGTTGGAATTGATTTTGACATTGTTTTCTAAGAGATAATTTGCAAACGCATCGTGATCGAAGTTTGGATCGATCGCATCAAAGAAGACCATATTGATTTGGATATCATCCAATTTGACATTGAACAAGCCCGTTTCCTTTAGTTTCAAGCCTAAGTACTTAGCATTCTCATGATCGATATGGAGTCGTTGGGTCATTTCTTTCAAAGCGATAAGACCTGCAGCGGCTAAGATACCTGTTTGACGCATGCCACCACCGAGAAGCTTGCGATTCTTACGTGCTCTTTCTATGAATTCTTTTGAACCCGCAATCATCGATCCAACTGGAGCACATAAACCTTTGGAGAGACAAAACATGACAGAATCACAATATTGCGTCATTTCCTTTACATCCACCTTGAGGTGTGTGGACGCATTGAACAAACGCGCCCCATCCAAATGAACGGCAATGTCATGCGCTTTGGCAATCGCATAGTTTTCTTTCATCATCGATAAAGGCATGACCTTTCCATTGGATAAAGCATTTTCTATGCTTAAGACACGGGTGCGCGGTTCATGAATATCATTTGAACGAATCGCTTGTTTGAAGGATAGGGGTTCAATGAAGTCATCCGGATGATGTAAGGTTCTTAAGTTAGCCTGTGATAATAGACCAACAGCGCCCACTTCATGAATCACGATGTGATTGTTTGCGCCCGTAACGATTTCATCGCCACGTTGGGTATGTGTCATCAAGCACAACTGATTGCCCATCGTACCACTGGGAACGAATAGAGCTGCTTCTTTACCTACGAGTTGAGCCGCATAGGTCTCCAATTCGATCATCGTAGGGTCATCTTGATAGACATCATCGCCGACAGACGCAATGGCCATGGCTTCACGCATGGCTTGTGTGGGTTGAGTTACGGTATCACTTCTTAAATCAATTGTTTTCATGGTTATCCCTCTTTCTATAGATTATACACGCGTCAAACTTTATTTTTTGTGAAAATTTGATACAATGAG
>CAYRIW010000003.1:0-40640 GCA_964424595.1 uncultured Erysipelotrichaceae bacterium
TTTGATTTCGCTAAAATGAGGTAGCCATTTAAAGCTTAAAATCAAAATTTCAAAACATGTCCAACGGGATGCGTTTTTACTGCGTCTAAATCATCTTTTCAAAATTTCTCTGTTTTTCCTCTTGATTTATAATAGTTAATTTCTCCTACTCGAAACGTCTGAAGTTGTTCAAGAACCGCAGATCGTTCGTATATAAATGACGGATATCGTCAATGCCATATTTCAATAAAGCGACACGTTCAACGCCTAAGCCAAACGCAAAGCCGCTGACCTTTTCAGGATCGAAACCAGCCATTCTTAAGACATTCGGATGAACCATGCCAGCTCCTAAGATTTCAATCCAACCGGATTGTTTACAGGTCGGACAACCCTTGCCATTACAGATATGACAGGAGACATCGACTTCAACGCTCGGCTCCGTGAATTGGAAGTAGGAAGGTCTGAATCGAATGACACGACTTTCACCAAAGAGATGACGTGCCAAAAGTTCCAAAGTACCTTTAAGATCCGCTAAGGAGATTTTATCGCCTACGACCAAGCCTTCGATTTGAACGAATTGATGACTGTGTGTCGCATCATCATCATCTTTGCGGAACACTTTACCCGGACAGATGACTTTAACCGGAATTTCCCCTTTATAGGCTTCTAGAGTACGTGTTTGAATCGCTGTGGTATGGGTTCTAAGCAGCCATTCCGCATTGATGTAGAAGGTGTCTTGCATGTCGCGTGCTGGATGATCTTGAGGAATATTGGCACGCTCAAAGTTGTAATAATCCAACTCCACTTCGGGTCCTTCTTTAACCAAATAACCCATGCCCATGAAGAACTGTTCAATTTCAGTTTGAACGATCGTCAAAGGATGCAAAGTCCCGACCAAAGGCATTGCCGAAGGAAGGCTTAAATCGATTTTACCCTTTTGAAGTTGCGCATCAAAAGCAGCTTCTTGAAGCGCTTCTTCTTTCAACTTGAATGCGGCTTCCAAGCTTTGTTTGACTTGGTTGACCTGTGCGCCATAAGCAGGCTTGTCATCTGCAGACAGGTCTTTCATCTTGCCCATCAACTGTGTAACAAGTCCCTTCTTAGAAAGATACTCGTTTCGGACATTCTGCAAATCAGCTAAAGTCTGACATGCTTCAATGGCCAATAAACCTTCATTTAATACATTTTCCATAGTGCTCCTTAAATAAAAAAAACGTCCCTACAGGAACGAAAATCGCGGTACCATCCTGCTTTGTCTTACGACACAGCTTTTATCCGATAACGGGGGACCGTGAGTGGTTAACTCCTCTTAGGGGTGAAATTCACAGGTTTGAGCATGTTTCAGCCTAGCATGTTCTCTCTAAGGGTCCTGTTACTGAATCCCTGCATTGATTTACCTAAGTATTATATCAAATCACATCAAAATATCAAAGTTTTTCAAATAAACGAATATATACATCATTTTAGTCAAAAACGCTACCGAAAATGATGCAATAAGATCCCTGTCGCAATCCCCACATTCAGACTATTGAACGCTGTCGTTTCAATGCGAAGAATCGCATCACTAAGATTCAACCATTCTTGACGGACACCCTGTCCTTCATTCCCCAAGATGAGTGCTAGTTTTTCTTGCTTATCACAATCCCCCATGGCAATCGAATGATCGAAACCTGTCGCATAGATCGTATAATCTAAGCTTTTCAAATGATTCAAATCTTCCGTATTGAAATCGGTTTTGATATTCAAATAAAAGAGTGCACCTTGACTCGCCCGTACGACTTTGTCATTATAGACATCCACGCAATGTTTTGAACAGTACACATGATTGAAACCAAATGAATAGGCCGTTCTAAGCATCGTTCCCATATTGCCTGGATCCTGGATGTCATCACAGATTAAAATGTGATCCCCTTGAACTTCAACCGTTTGCATCTTACAGATCGCAAGAATGGTATCCTTTGAGACCGTCGTGCACAAGGCATCAAATAAGTCCTCTGACAAGCTGTATTGTTCATGTGTACTTGGATAGCTAAAACCTTCTTTAACCAGCAACACACTCGCCCAATGTGCTTTGATGGCTTCTTCAACCAAATGCTCACCCTCCACAATAAAAAGACCCGTTGCTTTACGTCCCTTTACTTGTTTCAACTTCATCCATGCCTTATATTTCTCGTTGTGTTTCGATTGAATGACCATATCGTAAGTATAACAAAAAAGTGCTCAATTGAGCACTTTATTCCGTAATGACCGCTGCACAGCGTTCACACAAACCATCTTCCGCATGGCTGTGTGTCACATTCCAACAGCGAGGACATGTGATGCCTTCCGCAACCTCAACCTTAACATGCGTCTTATCCGCTTCAAGCACTTCGACTTGCGAAACGATCAACCATTGTGCGAAATTAGGCACAGTGGCTTCAACCAACGCTTTAAGTTGAGGATTAAGCGAAACGACGAGTTTGGCTTCCAAACTCTTACCGATGATTTTTTCAGCACGCGCTTCTTCCAATGCTTTAAAGATTTCCGATCTTAACGCAAAGAGTTGAGCCCATGCCTCATGATCGACTTCATTGAGATCCATGATTTCAGGGAACTCTAAGGTATGCACAGAACTTGATTCAGGAACGAGGTAATCATGAACTTCTTCCATCGTATGCACCAATACCGGTGCCAACAAGCGATGCAAGGCATCGATAACGGTATACAGTACCGTTTGAACTTCACGACGACGCAAGCCCTTGGCTTTTTCGATGTATAGGATATCTTTCGTGAAATCCAAGTAGTAAGCTGACATTTCATTGGTCATGAAATTACTGATCGCACTGACCATCGTTTTATAATCAAAATTGCGGTACGCATGCAAACTAAGTTTGATGATGCGATTCAATTCATCCAAAACATAGGTATCCACTTTAGGTAGATCTTTTAAATCAACTTTATCTTGCTCAGTGAAATCACTGATATTGCCAAGAATGAAACGGAAGGTATTACGCATCTTCTTGTAGTTCTCAATGACCTGTTTCAACAGATCATCTGAAATACGCACATCGGATTGATAATCAATCGAACTCGCCCATAAACGCAAGATATCCGCACCCGACTGTTTCACAACCTTATTCGGTTCAACCGTATTGCCTAAAGACTTACTCATCTTCTCACCCTTGCCATCCAAGACAAAACCATGTGAGACGACATTGCGATATGGGGAATGGCCATGAACAGCCGTTGAAATGATCAATGAACTGTTGAACCAACCACGATATTGATCGGAACCCTCAAGATAGAGATCGACAGGTAGTTCCCCACCGCGTTCCTTGATGACTCCAGTATGCGACGAACCTGAATCGAACCAGACATCCATGATGTCGGTTTCTTTACGGAAATGCCCTGTTGGACTATCCACATGCGTATAGCCTTCTGGAAGCAATTCTTTCACATCCCATTCAAACCAGATATTCGAACCATGGGCTCTGAAAAGATCCGCCACATGCTGGAAGACTTCTTTATCCATGATTGCTGTGTTCGCTTCGGTATAGAAGATTGGAATAGGAACACCCCAAGCACGTTGACGAGAGATACACCAATCGCCTCGATCCTTGATCATGTTATGCATGCGCAATTGGCCCCACTCTGGCAACCACTTGACTTGATTGATTTCATGTAAAAGCTTGGAACGGATCTTCTCTATGGATGCGAACCATTGGTCCGTCGCACGATAGATGACTGGTTTCTTGGTCCGCCAATCATGAGGGTATGGATGCACGATACTTTCAATTGCCAATAAGGCATTGACCTCACTCAACTTCGTAATGACCGTTTTATTCGCATCTTCCACAAACTGTCCGACAAGGAAATCACCCGCTTCGGCGGTCATACAGCCTTTATCATCCACTGGACAGAACGCATCCAAATGATATAAACGTCCCACATTAAAGTCTTCAACCCCATGGCCAGGCGCCGTATGCACGCAACCTGTCCCATCTTCATCCGTAACATGATCCCCTAAGATGACCAGCGATGTTCGATCATAGAAAGGATGTTTGGTAGTGATGTATTCACATTCAGAACCTTTGAATTCAGCCAATACTTCTGAATCGACAAGTTTGAACTTTTCGAGTAGCGTTGTCATGAGGGCTTTCGCAAAAATCAGATTGCCTTTCTCGGTTTTGACTTTGACATAGGTCAAACTTGGATTCAAACAAATCGCAAGATTGGCGGGTAGTGTCCAAGGTGTCGTTGTCCAAATAACAAACTGATCACCCGTCTCAACAAGCCCTTTCCCTTCCACGACGGCAAAAGGCACATACAAGGTCGTATCTTTTTTATCATGGTATTCAATTTCAGCTTCAGCCAAAGCACTTTCACTGGAAGGACTCCAATAAACAGGTTTCAAACCTTTGTAGATCAAACCATCCAAAGCCATCTTCGCAAAGACTTCGATCTGATTCGCTTCAAACTCTTTTTGAAGCGTCGCATAGTAATGATCATAATCCCCAATCGTACCCAAAGCCTTCATATCGGCCATTTGTGTTTGGATTTGCTTCTTTGCATAATCATCACAAAGGGCACGGAATTGAGCCGTCGTCATGTTCTTGCGATTGTGTCCCAATTTTGAGATTGCCGTTTCAATGGGCAAGCCGTGGGTATCCCAACCTGGGATAAATGAACTTTGATAGCCCAACATGTGATGGCTGCGAACCACCATATCTTTGAGAATCTTGTTTAGGGCATGGCCGATATGGATATTGCCATTCGCATACGGAGGACCATCATGCAAGACGTAAGGTTTCTTATCCGCATGTTTCGCTTTCATCGTTTCATATAGATTTTGCTCAGCCCAACGTGCTTGAAAACGTGGTTCTTTCTGCGTTAGATTGCCCCGCATTTCAAAATCTGTCTTAGGCATCAGTAGTGTATCTTTATATTCCATCTTTCCCTCCATTAAAAAAGCATCCTCTAAGGACGCTTAACGTGGTACCACCTTAGTTCATCTTGCGATGCACTCAACACAATAACGGTGTGCGCCGTCATTCCTTTTGATCGGAATACAACTTCCAAGTGATGTCCTCATTCAATCCAGGTTTCCTTACACCTTACGGAAACTCTCTAAAACTGGTAATTAAACAGGCTCGTCTTGTTCTTTGTCTTTAATTTGACTTAATTTTACTGCAGGTATACGCGGAACTTCAAAGGCTTCAATCGATTCACTCAAACGCTGGATCTTATCCAACATCTCCGCTTTGACACCTTGTGCCTCACGACTGATGCGTGCGATCTCAATCAAGATCATCCGTGCCGTAGACAAGGCTTCCTGAACGATCGAATCCGCATTCTTCTGTGCCGATTGTATCACCGTATTCGCTTCTTTCAAAGCCAAACGCGCGATATCATCCGCTGCTTTCTCGCGAACGCTGAGTTCGGAAAGCAAACTATGGTAACGTTCTTTGATCTGGTCCACTTGTTCCTGAGCGTACTCCGTCTGTTTGATGTAACTTTGCAATTGACTTTCTTTGGACTCCAAATCAAAAGTCAAACGCTCGAGGGCATCATCCACCGCAAATCGGTCATAGCCTTTTTTCATGATCCGAAATCTTGGTTTCTTAGCCTCCATTGTACCCTTCCCCTATCAAAGATGTTCTTATTATGTCATATTCAACTTTTTGAATCAAGCAACTAATTGTCTTCTTCACCTTCGATTGAAATCTTGCCATGAACACCCACACTCTTAGGCGCACACAAGATGACATTATGACCGATCTTTTGAATCGAACCATCCAAGGCAAAGACAACACCCGTCAAGAAATCAATCGTACGCTGTGCATACTCACGATTCAAGCGGTGTAGATTGACGACGGCTGCACGACGATCTTTGAGATGACGCGCAACTTCTTCAGCTTCATCAAAGGTACGTGGTTCAAACAAAACCATCTTGGTATCCATACTGACTTTCGAAAATTGTTTATTCGAAGGCTCTTCATAATCGCTCAAACGAGCGGCTTCGTGTTCATCCAATTCAAGTTCTTCTTCGACAGGATTAAAAAAGTTTTTTACTTTATCAAGCATTCCCATATCATTTCCTCCAACACATTCTTAGTATAGCACTTCTGCCATAAAAAAAGGATGGTTTCCCATCCCTGTTCTTATTTTGCAGGACTTGTCTCCAGTAAACCATAACCACCATCCAGCCGTTTATAGACAACCGCCATCCGGTGTTCTTCCTCATCCGTATAGATGAAGAACGAGTGACCCAACATTTCCATGCGCATGATCGCATCATCTAAGCTCATCACTTCAGCACTGATTGTTTTCGTCTTCACGACCCCAACCGGTTTCACTTCTTCAGTCTTATCGATTTGTTCGATGAACGCCTTCGATAATTTCTCACGATGCTTACGCGAGAGACGTGTTTTTTGTCGACGAATCTGATCTTCAAGCTTGTCAATCGCAAGATCGATCGCCGCATAATAATCTTCGTGTGACACCTCTGCTCTTAAGATGGCAATTTTACTTAGAATCGTCACCTCAACCTTCATGCTGTTTGGATACACCTTTACGGAGACATTCGCAGGTGTTTCCTCATCAATCAAGAAGTACTTCTCAAGAAACGAGAGCTTCTTCTGAGTGGTTTGAAGCATTGCTTCGGTAATCGTCACATTCTTTCCATGGATATGAAGTTTCATAGTCACTTCCTCCTTACTCTTATTATACGAGCTTTTTAGTAAAGAAAGAGTCTTTTTGCTCAACGTCTTTTATGGTAGAATATGGGTAACCGTGCTTACGCCTTTAAATGTTTCAATAAAAACGACTCGACGTTGCCCCAGGCAACTTTTTTAATCTCATCTTCACTGAAGCCGACAGCTTTCAATGCTAGGATGAAATTCTGAGCTTGAGACGCATCCTGAAGATCGGACGCCATTGAAGCTCTTCCAAAGTTTCCTTCAAGAAAGTCCATATAATCAAATCCAATGGCCAAATGATCAATGCCACCCAAAGCTTTGATGTGCGCCGCATGCAAAGCAAGTTGATGTGCCGTTTGTAGCGTTTCATCCTTACTGACAAACCATCGTGCCGCAACCATTCCAATCAAGCCTTCATTTTGAATCAATGCTTTGATTTGCTGGTCTGTTAAATTGCGATCCACATTGCTGAGCTGACGTGCATTGCTATGCGTCGCGATAACAGGTTTCGAGCTTGTTTCCAAGACATCCCAGAAACTCTTCTCGTTGGTATGGGAGATATCAATGATCATATTCAGCTTATTCATGTGTTGAATGGCGCGCTTACCCAAATCCGTTAAGCCTCGCAAAGGATTCCCTTTGACACCCGTCGCCAGTGCATTCTCATCGTTCCAACACAACGAGCCGATCCGTGCACCTTGTTCATACAGCCAATCCAAATGGGTTTCGGGTTCATCTTCAATGAAACACATGCCTTCAATCGTAATCATCGCATTCAAGCGATCTTTAACTAAAGCTTGTCCTTTATAAAAGTGGAGTCGATCCTGGTTCTGCTCAAGTTCTTCTTTCAAAGCACTGACCATTGCTTGCGCAGTTTGCCAATTCTCATACCCCTCAAAGAAACAAGCCATGCCGACACCCATGATATGTCCTTGTGCAAGCTTGTCCAAATGGTAAGTCCCTAAAATATCCTTTTCACCCTTTAACTTCTTACTTAAGACATCCATCCCGATGTCCGCATGGAGATCAAAGATTTCCATATTCATACACCGACGCATAAAAACGCATCGGTCCTGCATCTTTCATACCGGTATCATAGCTACGATCACGAATCAAATCATCCAAAGTCGTTTGCTTATCGTCGTAAAGAATATCATTCAAACGATACAAGACCGCTTGTCCCAAAAGAATTGCTTCATGGTATAGATCAAGAAAGCTCTTATCCGACACATCCCCAGAGACAGGGTGCATCCAAGGCTTGTGTTTAAGATTCAAAATGTCATGTTTGGTATCCAAATCGCCAATAACCATATGACTCGAGTATTTCCAATTCAATTTCATTCTATTTTCAATGACTTGAATCACAGGGAACTTCAATGTATAAGGATCAAACAACCATTTGGCTAAGGTATACATGCTTTCCATGGACTCTGCATAGATATCTGTTGAAACATCTTCTTGGTGTGTTCTTGAAACAATTTCACGATAAAATGACGCAAGTCGTTCTCGATCTTCTGCTTTCGATTGGACACAATCATAGGTCCGTGTCGCATCTAGACGATAACCCTTGACCTGTTGAACCATGATCGTATCGATCATCGATTCAAAACGATAATGCCAGTACTTGGTCTTTCCACCAATCTCACCACTGCGATTGAAAACGAAAGGATGCGCTTTCACATCCAATGACCAATGCATCAAATGCCCTGCAAGATACGCAATCAGGATTTCATTATCTTCACTGCTCTTGATGATATTGATGGCATTTTGATAAAACGCATTGATGTTCTTCGAATGGACCTTATTGCCCAAATCATAGATGGGTTTCCCTAAAGATGCATCTTGCATCGGTAAAGCCTTATAGTAAAACAGAAAATCAGGACCACTGGTCGCCATTGAAAAGACCTGTGGGTACTTCAAGATGATTTCCTTAAGTTTGATGGCTTCTAAATCTTGTAAGACATCATTTGCCATTAAGGCATGGGTCAAAATATTCGGCATAAAAACCTCCTTATCCCAACGTCTTCAACCATTGATAGACTTTAACCATTGCCAAGGTATCCATACGACAATAACTCAACAAGGCCTCACGTACTTCATCCTGCTCTTCATCATCACTCAGATTGCGATAATGATAGACCGCATCCAAACCATGGCTGATGGCCAGTTTCTCATAAGATAATTCAGGATTGACGGCTTCGATGATCCGTTTCAATGAATAAGCTCCTTTCATTTTGGCATCATAGACGATGCCATCGATGAAGATGAGTGCTAGATCCACGAATCGATCGATCACAGCCTGTAAAGCTGTTTGATATTGAGGAAACTGTTCAGCAAGTTGGCGCAAACGAATCGCTTCGGCTCCAAAGGCATTGTAAGCAAACAAAGGTCCATCTGCGGGTAGATGATTCAAGAGTGACACAATAAATTCTTCACGGCAATCGCCTTGCCCAAGAAATTCACGATGATGGATCAAGCCATCTTCTATTGTATGTAAGGAATATTGAAAACACACAACATCTAAAGGACGCATTTGTGGATAAGGAGGGATCCCAAAGGTATCCCATTCAAAATCCACAAACGAGAGCGTCTTCCCTTCGAACTTATCAAGCCAGTGATTCAAAGCTCTTTGATCGACAAAACGCCCACCTAAGTGAGCCGCCATGATTTGCGCATATTGTGCCTTGCTTAACATCAATTCTTCGACTGGAACTTCAGTGATGCTTGTTTTTCTTTCTTGAATCCATGCTTTACGATCTTTCGCTGAAAAATGATAGATGGAATCATCTGGGAAATGCATGTCTGGGAAACAGGTATTGAAATGATCGCATTTGATGGGATTGGGACATTCATCAAGTGTGATTGGAAAATCATCACGAACGCGTGTCGCTTCCATGCTTGCCAAGATATCCGTATAATCTTTGTGTTTCTTAGATACGGTATTATAAACATCGCCTTGAACATGTCCGCTCTGTTTAATGAAATCACTGGAGATGTTGAAGCAGCGATCGACATCCAATTCATCTTGACGCACATAGTCTTTATTAAAGGTCATGATGTACATTTTTCGGATTTTTATTCCCAATTCACTCAATACCCAAAAATGGTTGGCATAATAGGATGCGTCCTCAATCTTAGGCCATGTGCCCATCGATGTGAAATAGAGATCAAAAGCATCCCCAGTTTGATGAATGCCGGGTACTTTGACTCTTAAACCTTTTGCCTCAAAGCGAAGGTTGAAGCACCATTCGTTCGCATGGATTGCTTTTAAGCTGTCCTGCGCATCCATGCCCTGTCGGCCCGAAAAATAGTTCTCTATCCTCAGTTTCTTGATCAACATTTGATGCATAGGCGCTACCATCGAGATGAACGAGTGATAAGCCTGTCGACGTTCACGTGTACTCAACCAATACATCCGCGGACAAAAACGAAAGCTACGCAAATCCGAAATATGAACCATTAGATAAAAGCCTCAAACTTGAGGTTGAATGCTTCTGCTACCGCCGCATTGGTCAAGCGGCCTTCATGCGTATTGATGGCGCTTAAAAGGTTCTTATTTTTGATGATTGCACCCTTCAGACCATAATTCGCAAGCAATAAACTGTATTCCAAAGTCGCATTGTTCAAACCTAATGTCGATGTCATCGGCACACTACCCGGCATATTGGCAACGCAATAGTGAATGATGCCTTCCACAACGAAAGTAGGATCCAAGTGTGTAGTTGGATGTGTGGTTTCAAAACAACCGCCTTGATCGACAGCAATGTCCACAATGACGCCACCGGGCTGCATCTTCTTGAGATCTTCACGCATGATGAGTTTCGGAGCTTTGGCTCCTGGAACCAAGACCGCACCGACAACCACATCCATTTCAGGCAAGAGTTCCAAAATCGTCGCATGCGTCGAATAACGTGTTTTGATTTGGAAGCCAAATTCGCTTTCCAATTGTTCTAAGCGATTGATATTTTTATCTAATAGATAAACATCGGCGCCCATGCCTAAAGCAATCTTTGCCGCATTCTTACCCGCGACACCCGCTCCAATGATCATGACTTTCGCCTTCTTCACACCAGGTAAGCCACTTAACAATAAGCCTTTGCCACCAAATGGTTTCTCAAGGTATTTCGCAGCTTCTTGGATACTCAAACGACCTGCGATCTCACTCATGGGTTTAAGCAATGGAAGGCTTCCATTCACATCCAAGGTCTCATAAGCTAAAGCACTCATCTTACTTTCCAACAAAGCCTTGGTCAAGGCTTCATCCACTGCCAAGTGCAAGTACGTAAATAAGATCAAGTCTTCTCTGAAATAACGATATTCACTTTCCAAAGGTTCTTTGACTTTGATCATCAAATCCACCTTAGACCACACTTCTTCTGCTGTCTCTAAAACAACCGCTCCATAGTGCTCATAATCTTCATTGGTAAATCCAGATCCAACACCCGCATCTTTTTCGATATAGACCGTATGATTATGATCGATAAAGCTCTTCACATGCGCGGGAATCAGACCAACGCGATATTCTTGATTCTTAATCTCTTTGACACATCCAACAAACATAGTTTGTCCTCCACATTTGCTTTCATTTTAACATAGCCATTCCGTGTTAAAACAGAAGTCCATGAAAAACATCGCATTTTAATAAAAATATCCGCTCATAAAAAAAAGGTCACAGTTGTGACCTCATTCATTCAAAATAGATGCGGCAATATCCTTAGCCAAAGCCTCAAGCTCAAGCATGTTGTGGTCCTTTAAAGTCGATTTGATCAAGAGAGGTTCACCAACCACAGACGTATTCTTCATCTTAGCGATTTGATCGAGTAATTGTTCCAAGGTCTGACCACCCCAGGTCGAATTGACCACGACGGAAAATTTTCGATTCTGCAAATTCAAGCTCACCAGTTCATGCAACAAGCCATCGATTTTATAGAAAAGACCGGTATTGTACGTTGGTGAAGCGATGATGATATGACTGTAATTCCAAGCCTCCGCTACCAAATAAGAAGGATCATGTTCCGACACATCGTAGATGCGCATGTTCCGAACACCCAATTGACCCAAACGCGTTGCCAAGGCATCGACGACATTCTCAGTATTGTTGTACATTGTCCCAAAAATCAAAAGCGCACTGTTGGTTTCCGGAATGTAATGTGACCACTTCTCATATTTATCTAAAATCAGAGCCAACTCTTCACCACGATACATCGGTCCATGCAAAGGACAAATCATTTTAATGACTTCATTCGAGAGTTTGCGCATGATGCCTTGGACAGGAACCCCAAATTTACCAACGATATTGGCGTAATAACGACGCGCTTCATCCAAATGATCGCGACGGTAGTCCATTTCATCTGCAAAATACGTTCCATTGTGTGCGCCAAAGGTTCCAAACGCATCACTGGAGAACAAAATGTGATTTGTCACATCCAGTGTCATCATGACTTCTGGCCAGTGCACCATCGGTGCTGTATAGAATCTTAACGTTCGTGATCCCAAATTCAATTCTTCTTGGTCTTTGACCATCTGATAATTCTTGCGTGCATCAAAGCCATAGAATTGTTCAAAGAACTGGAATGTCTTCGCATTGCCAATGAAACGAACATCGGGATAACGCCGAATGATCGCTTCGATGTTGCCACAATGATCGGGCTCCATGTGATTGACCACAAGATAATCTAAAGTTCGACCATTTAAGACATGTTCGACGTTTTCTAAAAACAACTGGCTGATGGATAAATCAACCGTATCCATCAAACAGGTCTTTTCATCCACGATTAAGAAAGAATTATACGCAACCCCAAAGCGCAAAGGAAACAGGTTTTCAAATCGTTCCAAACGACGATCGTTGCCACCGATCCAATGCAAACCAGCTGTGATTTCATGTGTATTGTACATATTGGTTCCTCACTTCTTATTCATTATAAACCTTCGATATTAGAAATGCCTTAGCAATACTCATTAATCAAGGATAATTGATGTACTTCTCATCCTTGAACTCCAAGATGCGTTGACGATAAGCTTCAAGCATTTCCGCATGATACGGAAGTTCTGCTTTTGCATAACCCAAGGCCTTGAAATACTGGAGTGTGAAATCCGGATTCAAGATCCAAAATGGACCTAGACACTGTGTTCCAATAAAATTGTTCAGCTTGATCCCTTCATCCATCGTTTTCTCATTCAACCCAAAACCTCTATCCACTTTAAACCATGACTGGATTTGTAATGGAAATATCTGGCTGAACTGACTCTTGAACCCAACGACTTCCATGGCTTCGATTTTACCAAGCACATAGGAGTTAAAGCGTTTAGGTCGATACAAGCGCGCATGATAGTCAAACAGTCCCAAACCTAAGACACGATTCCCCTCTTCATCCTCAATGTAAGCACCGAAGATATCCATTGCATTGCCCGTCATCCAAAAATGGATGTTCTCACGAATCATTGTTTGAATGCGATCGATATAAGGATTTAATCGTTTGATGATGATTTTCTGGAACTCTTCCGTTGTTGGACCCATGACGATCAAATCCACTTCATGTTTTACGAAATAAGGTTCATCGTTCAACATCGTCATTTTAATGATGGCGTCAGGAAAACACAGTTTCAATAAATCCAAATTGCCCTTCTCACCATACAGACTGGCAATTTCAGGATAAAGCATCTCAATGATCATGCTTGCACCTCCGCTTCGATGCGTTCAATCAAATGCTTGCGAATCTGTTTCGCTTCAGGGATATTCTTGGTTCCATTCAAAATATAAATCGCATCCACCCGATTCAAATCAACCAATTTAGACGTGTCCAACTCATTCCAAGACGATTGATATCGCTCCAGTGGAATACCCGTCAAAGCAAGCTTGACTTTCAAATCCAGAATACGATGACCTCCCCCGATGATTTGCAGGATGTGATCTTTCTTCAAATATTCAAAATCTGTATCATAATACCAAGCATTATTTTCACTTAAGCTATGATGCTCACTGTTCTCATTGATCAGGATCAAAGCACTCTTACGATTGCTTTGGTGACGTATGTAATCAAAAATACGTGAGGTCGCGATCGGATTCTGGTCCTTTGTCATCATGATGGTGATTTGTTTACCCTTGACTTCAACTTGATCGAAACGCGTCTTAACAATCTTCAACTTACTCAATTCCATTTGAATCGCTTCTAAATCAAAGCCTAGGACATTGAATAAAGCAATACTTGCCAAAAGATTGTAATGATCGGTTGGATTATCACCCAAGACATCAAAACTTAGACTTTGATCCTTATTTTGAACACGAAGTTTTTGATCGATGACAATCGCTTCTAAATCTGCTTTCATTGATTTAAAATCACAATTCGGACAATGAACCTGACCGATGTGATGATAACGTTGGAAATCATAAACCAATTCACTTTGGCATTTTGGGCAATAGATCAAATCAACAATCCGACTGTCCTTGATTTGTTCTTCATGCTCAAGTGCTTGCAAGCTAAAGCTGATGCGTGGATTACCCGGACATATGAAAGAACTGATTGGATCATCCGCATTCACAATCAATTGTGTATGCGAAGGAATTGCTTGTTCCAGCATCATTTGAATGAACTCCACATGCGCATTACGGCGATAAGAATCACGGAAGAGATTGGTCACAATTAAAATATCTGGTTTCAAATAGGGATAGATCCGTGGTGAAATACGCTCATCCACTTCCAACACAACCACATCCACAATACTTTTATGACCAAAAAAAGAACTCGCCAAAATTGCCGTCACGATGATGCCTTCTTGGATGTTGGATCCCATGGCATTGTTGGACAGCGTATAGCCTGCATTCTTCAATACATCACTCACAAGATTGGTGACCGTCGTCTTCCCATTGGTTCCGGTGATGGCGATCAATTTTTTAGGTTGAGGCAGATGCTTAATGAAATCAGGGCATAGGCGCATCGCAACCGCACCTGGAAAATGCGTTCCGTTACGACCTAAGATTCTTAAAGCAATGATCGTAAGTCGACTTACGACAAACGCAAAGGTATATCGAATTGGTTTCATGTTCAATTAAATAAATCACTTTCTATCAAACGCGTAAAAAGACACTGCTGACCCATTTTGCCAAGGGTTGGATCAATGGCAATTCGTATTCATGATAATACCAACCTTTGAAGGCAGCGACGACAATCAACGCCAGTTCAACAATGGCCAATATAAAGAATAAGAAAACCAAGACGGGGATGATGGTCATGAGGATGCTCAAGATGATATTGATGATGTATAAGCTGACTGCTTGGATTGCATGTGAGCGCACCAAGTTGCTATCCTTTTCCAAGAACAGAATGACAAATGGGACGGCAAAGGCGAACATTGCGATCGGTTCAATGAGACTGATAACAAAACCACCAAACCAAATGATTAAAATGACGACATTGGCTTGTAATCCGAGCGATGATTTATGCGGAGTATGTTTGATCAATGGCATAGCGTATCCTCCTATCTCAATCATACCCTTTTTCACGCCTAAGAAAAACCTCTTCAATTAAAGAGGTTTAAGTTCTTTCACAAAATTCAAGAAATCGACGTAATCACCCGATCTTTTAACAAAATCTGGGATGACATCCTCTTGCATGACATGATCTGTGATCAAATAATGATCCATACCCATTTGAGCAACAACCATATCTTCTTCGATATCATTGCCAACCATCAAGCAATCCTCAACCTGAAGTCCCAACTCTCTCAGAACTTCCTCATAAAGCTTCAACTGTGGCTTACACGCTGTGTTTTTCTCAAAGGATGTCACATAGCTGAAATCATCACGATTCAAACCCGTCCATGCGATTCGTTTTTCAATCGCAATTTTTGGAAACATCGGATTGGTCACAATGACACATTGATATCCTTTTTCTTTTAAAATTCGGACTGCCTCCAACACATTTTCATTTGGTGTGACGGCTGTGCGCAATTGATCAAAGTTCGTTTCATAGAAACGTGCGAAACGTTCTTGCATCCAAGTGATGTCCGAACCCACAAGTTTTTCAAGGCTTTCCATGAAAACCACTTCATTGGTTCGATCACTGGTGTCTTTGACCATTATTTTGGTTGCTCCCCAAATCAATTGGATTAGCATCTTAGGTTCATATACATCCAAGAAATGTTTCGATAAATTACCAAAGTAGATCTTTTCAAAGGCTTGACCATCAATTGGCAACAAGGTCCCATCCAAATCAAAAAGTATGGTATTGAAACTACTCATGCTTCAAGCCTTCGGCCAAAGCCTCTTTAACATAATTCGGCAATGCAAAGGAAGCACGATGAATGTCCTCATTGTAATATCTTGTTTTCAAATTCAATCCTGTAAATGCATCGGCCTTGAAATCCAAGATCGGGTCGAAATGTTTGCTCGCAAAACCAAACAACCAATGTCCCGAAGCATAGGTTGGAATGAAAGCCTGATAGACCTTCGCAATTTCAAAGGTCTCCACAATGCACTTGTGCGCACGTTGCATGTTCTTACGATAGTGGTCATAGAACGGACTCTCGTGTTGATTCACCAAGATACCTTTTGCATTCAATGCCGCATGACAATCCTGATAGAAACTACGGGTGAATAAGCCTTCACCTGGACCAAATGGATCCGTGGAATCCACAATGATCAAATCGTATTCATTCTTCTTGTTCGCTACGAATTTCAAGCCGTCTTCAAAATAAAGATGAACACGTGGATCACGTAATTTGCTCGCGGTGATTGGGAAATACTCTTCACAGACTTGTACAACCATCTCATCGATTTCAACCATGTCAATATGCTCAATATGAGGATAGCGACACAATTCACGTACCGTTCCACCATCCCCTGCTCCAATAACCAATACCTTCTTGATTTCTGGATTCACATGCATTGGCACATGCACGATCATATCGTGATAGATGAACTCATCTTTCTCGGTGATCATCACATAGCCATCCAAAGTAAAGAAACGTCCAAGTTCCTTGGATTCAAAGACATCGATTTGTTGAAAAGGGCTCTTTTTACTCAATAACTGTTTTTCAATTTGGATTGAAAACTTGATTGTATCCGCATGAAACTCACTGTACCAAAGATCCATTATGCTTCATCCTCCTTTGTGTAAATATTACGTCCATTGAAGATTTCCGTCATCTCATGATTGACCAGCTCTATCATTTGCGCTTGGTCTTCAACACTGATGGAGTCAATAGCACTGGTAAACAAATAATTCTCAAGAATGATTTCCTTAAGCATCATCTTGGTATGAAAGATATTCGATTCATAGACATTCACATCAATTTTATGGTAATGATCCAAGGTTGGCTTCGCAATGAAGTTTTGGATCGAGTTGATATCATGATCGATAAAGAATTTCTTGCCATCCAAACCACGGGTGAACCCGCGCACACGATAGTCAATCGTGATGATGTCGGAATCAAAGCTGGCAATTAGATAATCCAAAGCCTTCAGCGGCGAGATACGTCCACAGGTCGATACATCGATATCGACTCTGAAGGTTGAAATCTCATGATTCGGATGATACTCCGGATAGGTATGCACCGTCACATGACTCTTGTCCAAATGACCTAAGACCGTTTGGGGTGTCACCACGCCATTCTCCAACTTCGCCACATTGCATGAAGCATCCAAATACTTCTCTTCGATCGGTTCTTCGCTAATCAAGATGGTCACACTGGCGCCTTGGGGATCATAGTCTTGTTTTGCAATATTCAAGACATGCGCTCCAATCAAGCCGGTGACGTCCGTAAGAATCTTGGTCAAGCGTGTTGAATTATATTGTTCATCAATATAGGCCAAATATTCTTTTCGTTCTTCTTCTGTTTTAGCATAACAGATGTCATAAATATTGAAACTACATGTTTTTGTAAGGTTGTTAAACCCATACAAAGCAATTTTTTTCATTTCATTTTACCCTTTCTGAAATACGTTACAATTATACAGGATGCATGGATTTATGCAATGTATTTAGGCATGTGTTAAGCTAGAGTCATGAAGATCTTCATCGTCCAAAATACCCAGGAAGCTTTTAAAAACAACAGTTCAAAAGCGTTACTTGAGCAACTAACAAAACTCTATGCTTGGGGACCTCTACACTACTCATCCAATGGCAAACCACTGTGTGAAAAAGGCTTTCTTTCAGTCTCACACAGCTCGGATTTTTTAGTCATCGTTCACAACAATCATCCAATCGGCATCGATCTTGAGAAAATCAGACCTTTGAAAGATGAACTGATAAAAAAGTTTGATCTCGATCCAAACAACCCCATCTTATCCTGGTGTCAAAAGGAAGCTTTGATCAAACTCTATGATGATAAACATTATCTCTTTAAAAACATCACGTCGGAATACTGGCAAACAATTGATATTGATGAGAAGTATTGTTGCGTTGTTGTAAGCAAACAAGCGCTTCCTGACTATGAACTCATCGCGATGAAAATCAATTAAACCGATGCGATGATTTTGCTCAAGTGATCAGCACAGTCCAAATAAGACATTTCACTTAGTACCGAATAAGCGATCGGTTCATGATAGGTTAATGTGATCTTAAGCTGCTTGAAACCCAATTTATCCAAGGTATACGCATTCTTCAGACTCAAAGGCACGATGCCCCGCTTTGCAAAATAAGCTGGACTCAGTGCTTTTTCTTTGAATGGCAACAACTTCTCAGCTCTTGAACGTGTTCCTTCAGGAAAAATCAAAAGTGATCTCCCCTCTTTTAACATTCGTGTTGCTTGACGCAACATCGCCACGTTCTGCTCGAAATTGCTGCGATCAAAAGTGATGAATTCAATCAGTTTACCCCAGGTCTTGACCACGGGGATCTTAAGGTTCTCTTTTTTCGAGATAAAGCTGTGTGTGAATGGACTCGATGCCATGATCAAAATCGGGTCAAAGGTTCCTTGATGATTAGACACTAAATAATACGCTTCCTTATGATCGATCTTGGTTGAAATGATGACTTCAAGCTCAATTCCCATGGCCTTGAGTAAACTTCGACACGCTTTTTGGAGACTGCGGAAGCGGGTATCGAAATCCGCATGGCGCAGCTTAAACGATTGAAGATAAAGGATGGGAAAGGACACAAGAAGCACCAACCACTGAAACGGATTCATTAAGCGCCTACCTTGAACATCAATTCACCGGTACACACCACTTTTCCCTCAACACTTGCCTCCGCATGTGCAAAACCGATGGCTCCTCGTTGTTTCGTGAGCGTGACTTTAAGAATCATGACATCTCCAGGACGCACGATTTGCTTGAAGCGCACTTGATCGATACCAGCGAAATAAGCAATCTGACCTTTGAATGCTTCTTGAGACAAGAGCAAAACCGCTCCTGTTTGAGCCAGTGCTTCCACAATCAAAACACCCGGCATGACCGCAAGGCTGGGGAAATGGCCTTGAAAGAAAGGTTCATTGATGGTCACGGCTTTACGTGCCACAATCGTCCCATCCGCTTCAATTCCATCCACTTGATCAATTAATAAGAAAGGATAGCGATGTGGAATGATCGCTTTGATTTGTTCGATGTTATAAAGCATGATGATATTTCCTTATGATAATGGAGGCATTGTGTCCACCAAAGCCCAATGAATTGGACATGACCACATCAACCTTGGTGTTTCTTGATTCGCTGACGACACAATCCAAATCACATTCCGCATCCTGAGCACTTGTATTCAGTGTTTGAGGAATAAAGTCATTCTGTATGGCTTTGACAGCGATAATGGCCTCAACCGCACCACTGGCTCCTAAAAGATGACCTGTAAAGGATTTCGTTGAAGACATCGCCAGTTTATATGCATGGTCTTTGAAGGCAAGCTTGACGGCTTTGGTTTCCGTCTTGTCATTCAAAGGTGTACTCGTTCCATGTGCGTTGATGTAATCAACCGCTTCAGGCTTAAGCTGCGCATCTTCCAAAGCATTGATCATGGCTTGAGCACCCCCAGAACCATCTTCAATCGGAGCTGTGATGTGGTGTGCATCACAACTGCTTCCATAGCCCACCATTTCCGCAAGGATGTTCGCATTCCGTTTTAAGGCATGTTCCAATTCTTCAAGGACTATAACACCAGCTCCCTCACCCATGACGAAACCACTGCGTTTTTCATCAAATGGAATGCTTGCATTATGCTTATCATCACCCATATGCAAGGCACGCATGACCATGAAACCTGCGATCCCTAAAGGTGTGATGGCAGCTTCACTTCCCCCTGCCAACATCACATCTTGGTAACCATCCCGAATCTTATGAAAGGCTTCCCCAATCGCATTGGTTCCTGCTGCACACGCTGTTACGACCGATGAACACAAACCCTTGGCTTTGGCATCAATGGCAACTTGGCCTGCCGCAAGGTTGATCAAGGTCATCGGGATGAAATAAGGTGAAATTCGACTTGGACCACGATCATTAAGATTCTGTTTCGCATTTTCAAGCGACGCCAAACCTCCGATACCTGAACCGATGATGACACCGAATCGATCGCGATTCAATGCATGATCCACTAGACCTGCATCCGCCATGGCTTGTTTCGCCGCAACACGTGCAAACATGGTGAAGCGATCATTGAACTGAACATCACGCTTGGTGAAATACGCATCCACATCCAAATCCTTTACCTCAGCAGCCAACTTCACTTTATACTCACTTGTATCAAAAGCTTGAATGGCATCGATCCCACACACATTGTTTTGAATCGATGTCCACATGCTTTGCACATCATTGCCAATAGGATTGACGGTTCCCAACCCCGTTATTACAACACGTTTTTTCATCACATCACCATTCCGCCATCGACTTGGATGACTTGTCCATTGATATAATTCGCTTGTTCGCTCGCTAGAAAGAGTGCACAATGTGCCACATCTTCGACTTTTCCAAAACGTCCGACTGGAATCTGTTTTAGAATTGCTGAGCGAACCTCTTCACTTAAAACTTCGGTCATCGGTGTTTCGATAAACCCTGGCGCAATCGCATTGACGGTTATATTACGACTTGCGACTTCTTTTGCCAAAGACTTGGTCAAACCAATGATTCCCGCTTTACTTGCGGCATAATTCGCTTGTCCAAGATTACCAATCAAACCAATGACAGAACTCATATTGATGATACGTCCCTGACGTGCTTTGAACATATGACGAAGTACCGCTTTTGAGCAATTGAATGCACCTTTTAAATTGATTCGTATGACATCATCAAAATCTGCTTCCGACATCCTTAGAACCAAACCATCGCGCGTGATGCCTGAATTATTGATCAGGACATCGATACGTCCAAAGGTTTCCACAACCTTCTTAATGTTTGTCTCGACATCTGCACTGTTCGATACGTCAAAGCCTAGAACTAAGGTTTGAACGCCCAATTCTTTGCATTGTTCAGACAAAGTCATAGCACTGGTTTCATTCTTACTGTAATTGATCACCACATCATAGCCTTGTTTCGCAAAATCAAGTACAATCTGTTGACCAATGCCACCGGTTGCGCCGGTAACGACACATACGGGATTACCCATGAAGAACTCCTTTCAAGGCTTCAATGCCCTTGACATCACTAACGGTGAATACGCTCGCATCTGGAATGATCTGTTTGACCAACTTATCCAAAGTACTCTTGGGACTGATTTCCACAAACACTTCAACACCCATCTCCTGCATCTTTTCAATCGTTTTAACCCATTGCACAGAACTGTGAATTTGATGCGTCAATGCATTCACGATATCCGTTTCTACTGCACCACTCACATTGAATAGAACGGGTAACTGTGGTTCTTGAATGGATACCGTTAGTAAGATGGCATTTAAATGTAGACTTGCATCTTTTAAAAGCGAGGTATGAAATGCACCAGATACATTAAGTGGCAGTACCCGTATCGAAGTTTCTTTCAAACGTTTAACTGCCAAATCAAGAATGGCTTTCTGCCCACTGATCACGGTTTGATTCGGACTGTTGTAGTTCGCGATTTCAAGTACTTCATTCAGCTCAAGTTGACAACCAGCTACAATCTTTTGAATTGTTTCTATATCTGTGCTTAATACCGCAGCCATACCACTTGTATCCGCTGGCAAAGCTTCTTGCATCAAACGCCCACGCTTAACAACCACTTCAATCGCTTGATCCACATCAAGTGCCTTCGCATAACACAAAGCACTGTATTCCCCTAAACTTAAACCTGCACACACATCCGCAAGGATGCCCTCACTCCGCAGCGCTTCAGCGATGGCGAGTGAAGTGATGAGTAAAGAAGGCTGTGTATATTGTGTCTGATTCAATCGTTCCTGAGGTCCGTTGAAACAGACATCTTTGACATCAAAATCACAGTTCACAGAATCAAATATTCTTTTTGCACTTGGATATTTGTCATATACATCCAGTCCCATCCCCACAACTTGGGAACCCTGTCCTCCAAAGATAAATCCAATTTTCATAATGAAACCTCGCTTGTAAAGAGCTCATCAATCAGTTCTTTAACTGAAACAATCTTCTCAATTCGATAACCATTGGTTCCGGTGAAAATCAAACCCTCTTGAACATTGCCTTTGACCGCATGGATCAATGCTTCAGTGATGCAATAAGGTGTCGTAGCTGGATTGCAGGGTTTCAAACAATTCACACAACGTTTGACCTTAACCTTCTCATCACGCATCAAGGTATCCACAAGCGGATTATTGATCGCACGTCCTGGATAGCCCGATGGGCTGATGACAAAGCGAATATCTTCTTTTTTTGCATTGACAAAAGCTTGCTTGAATTGGAGATCCGCATCGCATTCATGCGTCGCAATGAAGCGTGTTGCCATTTGGACGCCTTGTGCACCCAAAGCTAAGTAGTTTTGGATATCTTCAGATGTATAAACACCCCCTGCCACAAAGACAGGGATATCCCAATTTTGATCTTTCAATACGATACGTACTTCAGACAAGATATCCGCAAGATCTTGCGTTTTCGCTTCTTTTAAATCGGACCAGGAAAAACCGAGATGACCTCCGGCCAAAGGTCCTTCGACAATCAATAGATCCGGTAAGCGTTCGCTTCTTGAAAGCCAACGTTTGCATAAGAGAAAGGCTGCTTTCGCACTGGAGACGATTGGTGCTAAAGCAACTTTGGATTCACCGACTAGACTTGGCAATTCCAAAGGCAAACCTGCACCGGATATGATCACATCGATATCCATTTGACTGATGGCTTTGACATAGCGATCATAATCTTCAGCCGCAACCATGACATTGACACCCAAGCGTCCATTGCCTTGACTGATTGCACGAGCCTTGGCGATTTCCTTTTCAAGGGCACGTAGATTGGCTTCAATCGTATTCTGATAAAAATCGGCTTCACGATACCCAGGTTGAGCAGCAGAGATCACACCTAAACCGCCTTCCAACATCACGTGTCCTGCAAGATTGCCAAGCGATACACCGATCCCCATTCCCCCTTGAATCAAAGGTACGCGCAGCTGGTCAAGCTTAAACATGTTCTGCTCCATTTACATTGGATTCAATATGACCATAGACCTGTCTTGCATCCTGAGTCATATCCTCAAAGATTTGAGCCAAGCTTTTGCGTTCCTTAATCATGCCTGCGATTTGACCCATCATGACCGAACCATTTTCCATGTCGCCATCAAAAACCGCTTTACGAAGGGAGCCTAAGGTTAGTTTCTCCAAATCATCGCGTTCAGCGCCTGCTTGTTCGAGTTTCAGATATTTCTGACTCATGGCATTCTTCTTGATTCGGACGGGAGCGGAAACACTACGACCTGTTACAACCGTGTCGGTATCTTTCGCATCTAAAATCGCTTGTTTATAGTTATCATGGATTGGGCATTCATCCGCCACCAATAGACAGGTTCCAACTTGAACGCCAATAGCACCTAATGCAAGCGCAGCGACATAACCACGTCCATCCGCAATGCCTCCAGCCGCAATGATTGGAATCTTAACGGCATCAACAACTTGTGGAACCAAAGCCATGGTCGTGAGTTCACCCACATGCCCCCCTGCTTCTGTCCCTTCCACAATCAACATGTCTGCACCAGCTTGTTCCATGCGGCGAGCCAAGCCCACGGTTGGGACGATGGGAACAACCAAGATACCCTTGGACTTTAATTTCTCAATGTATTTGCCTGGATTCCCAGCGCCTGTTGTGACAACAGCAGGTTTGAGTTCACAAATGATGTCCATGATCGCATCACTGTGCGGATTCATGAGCATCACGTTGACCGCAAAGGGTTGATTGGTCAATGTACGGCATTCTTCAATGGCAGCACGTGCCAGTTCAGGTGTCATTGCGCCTGTCCCGATGACACCCAGTGCACCGGCATTGGATACGGCAGCCGCAAATTTAGCAGTGGCGATATTGGCCATTGCCCCTTGAATGATCGGATATTTAATCTTTAACATTTGATGTAACATAACTTCTCCTTAGCTCTCAAAGTAGCTTCCGCCCCAGGTCAATCCAGCCCCGAAGCCAACACAAATGACACGCATGCCTTCCTTTAGCACTCCCTTTGTTTTCATTTCGCTCAAGGCGATGGGAATGCTTGCAGAAGAGGTATTGCCATACTGATCTAAATTCAAATAGAACTTCGACAGGTCGATGCTCATTTTATTCGCGACATACTCAATGATGCGACGATTGGCTTGGTGCGGTACGATCCAATCAATCTGATGCATCTCTAATTTGGTTTGCATTAATAGGTTAATGATCACATCCTCAATCGCTTTAACCGCGAAACGGAAGACCGCTTGGCCTTGCATCCTAAGATAATGTGATGATACATGATTAAACTTCATCTCTGGATTCAAGGCGAGACCATCACTGGTTAAGACACCATTCACATCGCCTTCACTGCGCGTATAATGAAGCATTTGCTTAGACGATGACTTACGCATGATGATTGCACCTGCCCCATCCCCAAACAAAACACTTGTCGTACGATCGTTGAAATCCAAGATCTTGCTTAGAGTCTCCGCTCCGATTACCAAAGCATTCGATACAAACCCAGCTTCTAACATGGCTTGAGCGTTTTGCATGGCCACGACGAAGCCTGTACAGGCCGCATTGATGTCATAGCTTAAACAATTCTGTCCATTCAAACCACACTTGGCTTGGACCAGACTCGCTGTACTGGGCATCATGCCATCGGGTGTGATGGTTGCCACAAGAATCAAATCAATCGTCTTGGGATCGATCTTGGCATCTTGAATGGCCATCATCGCTGCTGCACTTGCCAGATCGGATGTATTCTTAGACACACTGAAATAACGCTGTTGGATCCCCGTTCGCTCTTGGATCCATGTATCATTTGTATCCACAGTCTTCGCAAGCTCATGATTGGTGACACATTTCTCAGCCTGGGCTAAACCATAACCGATGATTTCGATGCTCATAATTGGGATCCCAGCTTTCTAAACTTCTGGTAACGTTGTTCCAGCATCACATTCAACTTCATTTTATGCAGGGCATTCAGATCTTGACGGATAGCGTCTTTGATTTGAACGATGCTATATAAAGGATCTGCTTCCAGTCCTTGTTCTGCTTCTTCAATGATGCGATCGATGAATCCTTTTGCCTGTAAGTCAAAAGCCGTGCATTCCATGAGCTCAGCAGCTTCTTTAGCCCGTGTCTCATCTTTCCATAAGATACTGGCAAAGCCTTCTGGGGACAGGATCGAGTATACTGCATTCTCAAACATGTAGATTTTATTCGCGACACTTAAAGCCAACGCACCCCCACTGCCTCCTTCGGATAAAACCAAGGCAATGACGGGCACTTTGATTTGGGAAAAGAGTCTTAAGCAGTGTGCAATGGCCTCAGCCTGTCCACGCTCTTCAGCCCCTTTACCCGGATAAGCCCCCGCGGTGTCAATAATGGTGATGATTGGTCGTTTGAACTTTTCAGCTTGTTTAGCCAAACGCATCGCTTTACGATAGCCCTCCGGATGCAACATCCCAAAGTTGCAGCTTAGATTTTCTTCTAAATTGCGACCCTTGGATTGCGCTAAGACGGTAACGGCTTGGCCTTCAAAACTCGCGATGCCACCCACCAAAGCACGATCATCACCATACAAGCGATCACCATGGAGTTCCACAAAATGATCAAAGAGGTGTGGAATCAAATCCAATGCTTTTAAACGATTTTGGGAACGTGCAATGGTGATGCGTTCCCATGCGCTTAACATTTTCATAGCTTGACCTCCAAATTGTGGAGCTTAAGCACTTGGATTAGAAAAGTGCGTAAAGAATTCCGATTCACAATCTTATCCACGAAGCCTTTTGATTTTAAGAACTCGGCACTTTGGAAATCTTCGGGTAATTGTTCCTGAAGCGTTTTCTCGATGACCCGACGTCCTGCAAAACCAATCAAAGCTTTGGGTTCTGCTACGATGATATCGCCCAACATGGCGAAACTCGCACTGACGCCTCCCGTCGTGGGATGGGTCAAGATGCTGATGTATAGACCATTGTTTTGATGGAAACGCTCAAGGGCAGCACTGGTCTTGGCCATTTGAACCAAAGACATAATGCCTTCTTGCATGCGCGCTCCACCGGATGCGGTAAAAATGATGAGCGGATATTTACGACGATCAGCCAGCTCGATGATGCGTGTGATCTTCTCACCAACGATCTGGCCCATGCTGCCCATCATGAAACGACTGTCCATGATTGCGAGTGCAACTTTTTGATTGGCGATGCGCGCAGTCCCAACCACAACAGCTTCATTGAGATCACTTGATTTCTGATACTTAGTCAGTTTGTTCAAATAATCTGGAAATGAGTTGAGATGATTGCTATTCGCTTTTGCGTAGATTTCAATAAAACTCTCCGCATCAAAGTGCGCATCGATCCGATCATAAGCCCCCATTGGAAAATGATGATTGCATTGTAAACAAACATAGTTCTGTTGCTTCAATGTTTGACTTTCAATGGCGGTCGAACATTTTGGGCACATTTCGATGTTCATTTCATTCGTTGTGACTTTGATATTTTTCTTTTTACCAAAAAGAGTTTGAAACAGATTCAAACGTTCTTTTCGTTTATGAAAGGGTTGATTCACGTTCGTTTAACTCCTTGATCCAGGCATTCGCGAAGTCCGTTGTATAACGACCTGCGACAAATTGCGGATTGAACAATGTGAAATAACAAAACTCAAGATTGTTCTCCACGCCTTCGATGATGGTTTCTTCTAAGGCTGATCGCATACGTTTGATTGCATGCAGACGTGATGGACCGAAACTAATGATTTTAGCCATCATGGAATCATAAAAAGGAGACAACTCATAATTGGTATATAAGGCGCTGTCCACACGAATATCCTTGCCACCTGGTGCGTGATAGAAGCTGATCTTCCCCACCGATGGTTTGAAATCATTGCGATAATCTTCCGCTATGATGCGACATTCTAAAGCATGTCCCAATATTTTGATATCACTTTGTTGGTAACTTAGTTTCTGTTTATTTGCACTGCGAATCTGTTCTTTGACGATGTCGACACCTGTGATCATTTCGGTTACAGGGTGTTCCACTTGAATGCGTGTGTTCATTTCCATGAAGTAATAGTTGAAGTCTTCATCCATTAAGAATTCGATGGTTCCCACACTGTCATAACCGACAGCTTTTGCTGCTTTCAGAGCGTCTTCACATAGAGCTTTACGCTGTGTTTCGTTCAACAGGTGACAAGGTGCTTCTTCGATCATCTTTTGGTGTCTTCGCTGGAAGGAACAATCTCTTTCATAAAGATGGATCACATTGCCGAATTGATCACCCAAGATCTGTACTTCAATGTGTTTCGCACTCGTAAACAACTTCTCCATATACAAAGCATCATCATTAAAGTAATTCTTGGCTTCTTGTTTTAAGACATCATAGGCTTGTCGAAAAGCCGCTTCATCATGAATGATGCGGATACCACGTCCACCACCCCCTGCAGCTACTTTCAAGATAATTGGGTATCCAATCTCATTGACTGTATTGATTCCTTCTTCCAGTGAAGCAATGGCTTCAAAAGAACCTGGAATCAAAGGAACACCAGCCTCATGCATCGCTATCCGCGCATTGATCTTATTACCCATTAAATCGATGATTTCTGGTTTAGGTCCAATAAAAATCAAGCCACAGGCTTGAGCCAAGCGTGCAAACGAAGCATTCTCTGCTAGAAAACCAAAACCAGGATGTATCGCATCTGCTTGTGTTAACAAAGCGGCCGAAATGATGTTGTTGACGTTAAGATAACTGTCTTTACTGTTGGCTTCTCCGACACAAACCGACTCATCTGCGAGTTGAACATGCAATGCATTGTGATCGGCAGTGGAATAAATCGCCACGGTTTGGATGCCTAGATCTTTACAGGCACGGATGATGCGTACGGCGATCTCACCTCGATTTGCGATGAGAATCTTTTGAATCACGGTGCATCTCCGATTCGTACCAAGGCTTGGTTGAATTCAACCATTTTGCCATTGATTGCTTTGATTTCTTGTACAACACCACTTCGATCCGCTTTGATCTCATTCATAACTTTCATGGCTTCAATCAAACAGATGACCTGACCCTCTTTAACACTTTGGCCAACTTCCACATAAGGTTTCGCATCAGGATTGGCGGAATGATAATAGGTTCCCACCAAAGGTGCTTTTACCCAATGAGCATTATCTACTTTTATGCTTGGTGAAGAGGCTTGGTGAATGACAGGTTTTGCAATAACTTCATGAACTTCAGTATTACGCTTCAATTTAAGCTTGAATGCTTCACATTCTAGCTCCATCTCACTGACTGTGCTTTTTTCAAATAGAGCTAGAATGGTTTCGAATTGTTTCGTATCCATAAAAAAGAAGGCGTTTAAGCCTTTTTACGTTCGACGATATCCACAACGTCTTGCACAGTGATGAGTTTCAAAAGTTCTTCATCTTCGATACGAATATCAAAGCTGGTTTCCAATTCAAGGGCAAGCTCTACAGCAGACAGAGAATCAATATCAAGATCTTCTTTTAATTTAGCTTCTGGTTTAATTAAGTCGGCATCGACATGGATTGCGTTTACTAAGACATTTTTGATTTGTTCTAACATGTTTAATCTCCTTTGTTTCAATCGAAACATAATTGCAATTATACGAGCAATTGCCTATTTGTAAAGGTATTTGTGTGAATTTTGTGTGAAATTGTGTGACACATATCGATAATTGTTTGCAATTTTCACATATTTTAACTACAATCTTCTCATGTCCAATATTATTCCTTATGCTTATGAACATTTAAATGCATCCCTAGACACATGGCATGTCCATCCCATCTTTGATAATGTCCCCTCTACCAATACTTATCTAAAGGAAGAAGCCCATTTTTTATCCGACCGTACGATTGTCTTAGCCAATCAACAGAGTTCAGGCAGAGGTCGCTACGATCGCCAGTTTAAGTCATCCCGAGATAAAGGGATTTATTGTTCCTTCTTATTAAAGAACGTTAAAACCAAGCAATTAACACCATTGAGCTTTGCTTGTGCTCTGGCTTTAGCCCTATCCATTCATGAACTTTATCAAATCAAAGTTCAAATCAAATGGCCAAATGATCTGTTATTGAATAAGAAGAAACTCGCAGGCATCTTGATTGAAACGATGCATCAAGCGGATGCCATGGATGTGGTTATCGGTTTTGGTTTGAATGTTTATCATCAAGACTTCGAAGACCTGTATGCGACTTCATTAGAAGAGGCATACCCAGGTACGTTGGATCGTAATCAATTCTTAATCCATTTCTTTAAGCATTTCGATGTTCGTTTGAATCAAAATGATCTCCTCCCACTTTATCGCGAATGGATGGTTCCTCGTGGAGAAGTCATCACGACTTCAATCCAAGGCATTAAAACAGAGGTAACGGTTCTAGATATCCTAGAAAATGGCACACTTTCGGTTAGAAAAGATGATGGATCAAGCCTATCTCTTTTCAACGAAGAAATACAGATTATATCCAACTTGTGAATAATTTAATTTATTGGATATATTTTTTAGTCTCAAAACCTTGTTTTAAAATAAATTATCTTTGTAAACGTTCTCATCTTAATTTGATGCTTACGTATCTGTGAGTAACGTGATATAAAATTGTTGTGAAACATTTAACAAGGGGTACGCTATGGGACTATTTGATCATGAAGCAAGACAGTTTAAATTTGATGTATTAAGAGAAGTTTCAGTCAAAGCATTTGATGGGTCTTTATCCGACAAATTTGATGATGAAATGGCTTATAAGTTGATTCCAGGCATGACAGCCGATTTCCGTTGCTGTGTATATAAGGAACGTGAGATCATTCGTCAACGCGTCCGTGTCGCAATGGGCAAATGTCCTACTGTGAAGAAAGATCAGAAAGTACGGCCAAAACAAATCGTTAAGGTGTTGGATGCGGCTTGTGATGGATGTACCATTCGTCGCATCTTGATTACGGATAATTGCCGTAAGTGTATGGCCAAGAGTTGTCGTACAGCTTGTAAATTTGATGCCATCAGCTTTGGAGCCGATCGTGCTGTCATCGACTATAACAAATGTGTCGAATGTGGTGCCTGTGCAAAAGCCTGCCCATTCAATGCCATCATTGATACACCACGTCCTTGCAAAGCATCCTGTGCGGTCGATGCGATCTCCTATGATGAATACAACATTGCCGTCATTGATGAAGAGAAATGCATCAACTGTGCCGCTTGTCAATCCGCATGTCCATTTGGAGCGATCGAAGATCAATCTTGGATCGTCAATGTCATCAATGACATTCGTGAAGGAAAACCAACCGTCGCAATGATCGCACCTTCCATTCAAGGTCAGTTTGATAGTGCCAATCTTGATCAAATCAAAATGGGCATTAAAAAACTCGGTTTTGCCGAGGTTGTGGAAGTCGCTGTCGGAGCAGACGTGGTCGCATGGTATGAAAAAGATGAACTGCGTGAAAAGATGGCAGAGAACGTGACCATGACGACATCCTGCTGCCCTGCCTTCGTCAACCTAGCTCGCCAACACTACCCTGAAGTCTATCATAAAAACATGTCCACCATGGTCTCTCCAATGGTTGCCATGGCGCGCTATATCAAAAAGAAATATCCCGATTACTCCGTCGTATTCATTGGTCCTTGTGTCGCCAAAAAACAAGAAGGCATGGATGGTCAAGAAGTTGATTATGTTCTAACCTATGAAGAGATTGCGGCCATGTTGGTCTCGCAGCACATCTATCTCAGTGAGTTGAAAGCGGAACCGAATCTTGAAGCCAGTGTCTTCGCACGAAACTTCGCCTTTGGTGGCGGTGTCTCCAAAGCTTTGGTCCAAGCCATAAAGGAAGATGACAACTTTGCCTTCAGCGCCCAATATGCCGATGGTATCCATGAGTGTAAGAAAGCCATGATGATCATCAAAGCCGGACGTTTCCCAGCAAACATCTGTGAAGGCATGTCCTGTAAAGGTGGTTGCGCCAATGGACCAGCCGTCATCACCAACACACCTAAAGTCAAACAAAAGGTGGACAAAGAAAATGCACCGCATCTAAGCCGCACAATCAAGCAAACACTGGAACTCTACGACTTCAGTGACATCAACGTCCACCGTCATCACGAGAACACATAATACAAAAAAAGTAATCCTCGGATTACTTTTTTCTTTAAAAATCGAAGTTATCTGGATCCGCACCCGTACGGATATTTTGATTCAACGCATCGATCCGAGCAATGTCTTCAGAACTCAGTTTGAAATCAAAGACTTCAAAGTTTTCCTTGATGCGTGAAAGTGTCACGGATTTAGGTAAGACGACGACGCCCTTATCAATGTTCCAACGCAATACGATTTGAGCGATTGATTTATTGTGCTTCGCTGCCAATGCTTGCAACACGTCGATGGCAAAGACCTGTCCTTGCATCAATGGACTCCACGCTTCCATCTGGATGCCTTCTTCTTTGAGATACGCCATCAAGGGAGCTTGCGTCAAACGTGGTGAGAACTCAATTTGATCAACCATGGGTAGAATACGCGCTGTCTTCTTCAAGTCTTCTAGATGATGTTGGTGATAATTACTGACCCCAATCGCCTTGATTTTACCGGCTTCATAGAGCTCTTCCATCGCACGCCAGCTTTCCGCATCCAAAGCTTTAGGCCAATGCAACAAGTACAGATCCAAGTAATCCGTTCCCAAGTTCTCACACGAGACTTGAAATGCTTTCATCGTTGCTTCATAACCTCTGTGATCATTCCAACACTTGGTCGTAATGAAGAAATCCGAACGTGGAATGCCGCTCTCACGAATCGCTTGTCCAACTTCTTTTTCATTCTTGTAGACCCAAGCCGTATCAATGTGACGATACCCTACTTCAATCGCAGCTTTGACTGCGTTGACACAATCGTCACCCTTAACCTTCCATGTCCCAAAACCCAATGCTGGGATCTGTATGCCATTGCTTAATTTAAAGTATTCCATGTGTCCTCCTCGATCAACCCTGCCAACTTAAATGCCTTAGCCAAACCATCTTCATTCACATGATCACTTATGATTTGTGCAACTTCCTTGAGTTGTGTCGTCGCATTCCCCATGGCAACCCCGATTTCGCAATATTTAAGCATGCTTAAATCATTATTTCCATCCCCCATCGCAATCGTGTGTTCATGGTCACAGTCGTAATAATCCATGATCAGTTGGATGCCTTTGACCTTGTCTGTTCCCTTGATGGAGATTTCACCACTGTTTTTACCAAATACAGGCACCACTAAGTCAAAGAGCTCAAACTTATCTTCAAAATGCTTAGCAAGTTCTTCAAAAGGATGATTGGATCCCAAGAAGGAGATCTTATTGATGTCGGAAATGAATAAATCATCCCGCGCAATCAAATGTCCTTTGAAATGTGCCAAAGACTCCGAAACATGTTTGGATATCCCAAATACTTCGGGTTCATCGATCATGCGTTGAAGGTGTCGATCACAGCCTCTGCTCATGTACAAGCCAGAGTTGGCCTCCGCATAAAAATCAATGTCATGTTTGTGAAAATAATCATAGAGCTCTTCCAAATCCTCACGTGAGAACGCACGATCCAATAAGGTCTGACCCTCGGTGATCACATAGTTTCCGCCACAGGCAATGATGCCATCGAAACCGATATCTAAGATGAACGGATAGATTTCCGGCATAGCACGACCGGTGCATAAGAAGATTTTGTGGCCATTTTTTTGAGCAATCTTGATGGCCCGGATTGCGGATTCAGGGACGATGCCTTTATCTGCCACCAAGGTCCCATCGATGTCTAAGAAAACTGTTTTCATTGTTATTGTTTTGCCATTTCTATGTCATTCAAAATACGATTAAAGAGATAACCCTCACGAACTCCGTAGAGCGAAACCGCATAATCATCCGCATGAATCAGATTCATGATTTCATCAATGATGATCGCACCGGGTATGACCGTCGTCATTCGATCCGGAATCGCCTTAAGAATCAAACGCGTCTCCATATCGCGTTGATCCATATTGAAATTCGCAAGTTCACTAACTCTTTGTTTACTCAAATGAATATCATAAATCGATGTATTGATGTCATACTTCGCTTGATGCAAACGCATGATTGCGCGTGCAGATCCACCAATCCCAATGACATTGTTCACTTTCAATTGACTCAACCACACAAGGGAATCCAGATGATTTTGCACGTCTAAACGGATTAGGAATTGTTCCGATTCAGTAGGCATGACATTGTGGACATGTTGTATGAAAAGATTTAGACTGCCCATGGGTAATGAGCCCATGAAGACCGCTTTATTATTCTTGAAATACGTGATTTCCGTAGATGCTCCACCGATATCCACACTCAAGCCTTCTAAAGGCAAACTGACATTGCGACGCATGCCTTCGAAACCAAAGAGACTCTCTTCATCTCCGTTGAGTAGATCAATCACATGCTCAACTTCATTCTCAATGTATGAAACCGCATCACCTGAATTTTTAATGTTTCGCAATGACGCCGTCGCAAAGATGTGTAAATGATCCACATCATACGCTCGTGCGATGACCATCAATTCTTTGACAGAAGTGACGATGTAATCCAAGCCCTCTTTGCTCATCTGAGCATGACGAATAAACTTGATGTTTCGTGTGTGATGTTTTACGTTTTCCAATACATCCAAACTATGACCATTCCATTGATAGACGACCAAACGAATGGTATTTGAACCTAAGTCAATGACCCCTAGACGCATATTGTATCTCCTTGTGCTTAATTATAATGCTTGTATTTAAGTAGAGCGGTAAAGATATTTTAACATTATTTTTTGAAAACACTAAACAATATGCAGAGGAGAATGATTTTCGCTATAATTAGCATATGAAACCAAAAATCGCCCTTCTAAGTCGTATCAACGATGAACGCTACACACTGAATCAAGCCTACTACGATGGACTCAGCACAGCTGGTGCGGATTGCATCATCCTTCCTCCCATGTCAAAAGAGAATCTTCATCTGTTCCTAGAACACTGTGATGGTCTACTGGTTCCAGGTGGCAATGATGTCAACCCAAATACTTATGACGAAATGAATGATGGAAGCTTCCCAATAGAAGATGACATCGAAGCACTAGACCTTGAAGCAATTCGTTACATGGTTGAACATAAGAAACCCATCTTCGGTATATGTCGTGGCTTGCAAATCATCAATGTGGCCTTCGGTGGAACGCTTTATCAAGATCTACCAACACAAACAGACACATCCCTTGACCATAATTACAGTCTAAACAACAGTGCGTCTTTGCAAGGCCATCGCATAAAAATCGATGCAGATAGCCACCTCTTCACACTGCTTGGAGCAGAGCTTGAAGTGAACAGCTATCATCACCAAGGGATCAAAGACCTTGCCCCAAATCTAAAGGCAAGTGCCTATGCGGAAGATGGTCTAGTCGAAGCGCTTGAAACAGAGGGTATTCTTGCGGTACAATGGCATCCGGAACGCATGACATCGCTTATGCCATTCCAAGCACTCTTCAATGATTTCGTATCCAAGTGCAGAAAGTAAACGCCATGAACCCTACCACAATCCTTACATCCCAAGAACAATTTGATACCTTATTTGCAAACCAAAATGAGGCGATCGTGCTCTATTTCACGACAACAAGCTGTAATGTTTGTAAATCCATCTTCCCTAAACTGGAAGCGTTGATGAAAGACTACTCAAATCCGACGATCAAAATCGATGCGGAACAATTTCCTGACATCGCAGGTCAACACTTGATCTTCACAGTCCCAACCATTCTCATCTTCTTCGAAGGTAAAGAAGTGTTGCGTGAAAGCCGTTTCATTGATTTTGCAAAGATAGAGCGCATGCTCGATTTACTCAAAAACTAACCGCTTCAAGCGGTTTTTAATTGGCTAAAAGAATTATTTTCACGAAATTTTCACATTTCAATAATCGCCTTTATTTACTTACTTATATGTAACTTAAAAAGGTTTTTACATAGACTAATTTCGAATATATTGGCTCTTTGAATTTTGATTAGAGACATTATTATGATAAAATGTTGGTATATTTGCGTGAATAGGAGGAAAAATATGATTGAATTTCAGCATATTTCCAAATCTTATCATGGAAAACCAATCATTAACGACTTAAGTTTTACCATCCATGATGGTGAATTTATCGTTTTAATAGGTCCATCCGGCTGTGGTAAAACAACCACACTCAAGATGATCAATCGATTGATACCCATGGATTCTGGAAGAATACTAATTAACAACGAAGATATTACTAAAAAAGATTTAACAGATTTAAGAACACACATCGGGTATGTCATCCAACAGATTGGCTTATTCCCCAACATGACGGTTGCACAGAACATCAGTGTCGTTCCAAAACTCTTAAAATGGGAAAAAGAAGACATGGACAAACGTGTCCGTGAACTCTTGGAGATGGTCGACCTTCCCTATGAAGAATACGCCCATAAATATCCCAACGAAATGTCTGGTGGTCAGCAACAACGTGTTGGCGTGCTTAGAGCGCTTGCCGCACGTCCTCCTGTTCTCTTGATGGATGAACCTTTTGGTGCATTGGACCCCATTACTCGGGATAGCTTACAAGAAGAATTAAAAGATCTCCAACAAAAGTTGAACATCACAACCGTCTTTGTCACCCATGATATGGAAGAAGCCATCAAATTGGCCGATCAAATCGTCTTTATGGACAAAGGTGACATCGTACAAATGGACAGTCCTGAAGAGATGTTGAGAAATCCAAAAGCGGATATCATACGTCAGTTCATGGGTAAACACACCAAACAAAACAACACGATTGAGTTGACCTGTGGCGAAATCATGAAGACCAATGTTTTAAAGGTTGATAACAAACGTAAAGTCTTGGAAAGTTTGGAATTGATGCGCAGTAAGGGCACCGATTCTGTCGTCGTCGTGGATAAGACGAATACCTATTTGGGTATTGTTAATATCGATGATCTACAAAAACGGGGTGTCCCGGGTCAAACCATTGAGAACATCATCCGTAATGATGTCATCACTTTATCTACCGAAGCCCATGCCAAAGAAGCAATGGATGCGATTCAAAATCAGCGTGCTGATTTCGTCGTCGTCTTGAATGATAAGCAAAAAGTTGTCGGCATCATCACCAAGGGTTCAATCGCTCGTTCATTAAGCACCACCTTGTGGGGTGAGAATAATGTTTGATTGGGGCATGTGGGTTCGTTATGCACCACGCTTGATGAATGCCATCTTAACCCATTTTTACTTCGTGATCGTGTCCGTTACAATCGGTTCCGTGATCGCGGTTATTCTTGCGATTGCCCTCTCGCGCTTTAAGAAAGCAGCGAAATACTTAATGCCAATTCTAGGTATCTTCCAGACCATTCCTGGGATTGTGTTTATTGGTGTGCTCTTTATCTACATTGGGATGCGTCCAGAAACGGTCATCATCGCCTTGTCGGTCTATGCCATCCTGCCTGTTCTTAAAAATGCTTATACCGGGATCGTTACGGTCGATCCGGCTTTGATTGAAGCGGGTCGTGGTATCGGCATGAATCCTTGGATCCTATTATGGCGTGTTGAGTTACCAATGGCACTCAACAGCATCATCACAGGCATCCGGATGTCCACCATCTACACCGTCAGTTGGGCAGTTCTAGCCGCAATGATCGGTCAAGGTGGTTTGGGTGAGTTCATCTACATTGGCATCAACAGTAATATGAAACAGTTCATTGTCATGGGATCGATTCCAGCAGCCTTGATGGCCATTGGATTGGGTTACTTGATTGATAAGGTTCAAGTCAAACTCACGCCACGTGGCTTGAGGAGGAATTAATATGAAACTTGAACATGTGACACAGCACATTTATTTAGTGCTTATGGCAGCTTTATTTACCATCGTGTTTGGTTTGATCTTTGGAATCATCGCTTATTTGTTTCCGAAAGTCAGAAAGTATGTCATCTTTGTGTTTGATTTATTTCAAACCATACCAACCCTAGCAACCCTCGGTTTGCTTATGGTTGTCTTTGGAGCCAGTCCGACAACCGTCATCGTCGGTCTAACCTTGTATAACTTATTACCGGTCGTTCGTAATACGATGGTCGGATTGATGGAAGTTGCTCCAGCCATCAAAGAAGCCGCAGAAGGCATGGGCATGCCAAAAATGACCAAGCTCTTCAAAGTGGAACTTCCCCTTGCCTTCCCATTGATTTTCGCTGGGATGCGCATTTCGCTGGTCAATTCGATTGGATCAGCGGTCATGGGTTTCTTCGTTGGAGGCGGTGGTTTGGGTTATGTACTCTATCGTGGTATTCGTACCATGAATTTCAGCTTCATCTTACAAGGAACTTTGACACTCATGGCCATGGCGATCGTCGTCGATGCCGTCATGAGTTATTACGAGAATCGATTATTACCAAAAAATCAGAGAGGAGTATAGTATGAAAAAAATACTTGCCGCATTGTTATTGAGCTTACTAATCTTTAGTGGGTGTTCCGCTAAGGAAGAAAATAAAATCATCATCTCAAATGGCGACTTTGGAGAGATGTATATCTTCTCACACATGGCTGAAATTCTAATTAAAGAATACACAGACCACGAGGTTGAAGTTACCGACTTCATGAGCACATCTTTAGGCCAATCCGAAATCAAAGCACGTCGTATGCACGTCCGTTTGAGTTATGATGGAACGATGATGGCCACGTTCATGAATCGAGATGTGTCTGAAGTTCCTGAAGGCATGAGCTTGTTTGATTATGCCAATGAAAAAGCACAAGCAGATTACGGTGTTAAGTTGGTCAATAAACTTGGTTTCCAAAACACTTATGCAGTGGCCGTACGTCGTTCAACAGCCGAGGAATACAACTTAAAAACTATCAGTGATTTAGCTAAAGTTGCCTCAGAATTGCGTTTTGGGACAGAGGATACCTTCTTCAATGAAGATGGGACCGTTCGTTTCATTCCATTTACTGAATTCTATGGTTTAGAATTCAAATCTGCCAACCCGATCTCAAATGATTTGAAATATGTTGGAATGGAAAGCGAACAATTTGATGTGACCCTTGCCTATGCGACCGATGGAATGATCTTGAAGTCAGATTTGGTTTTACTTGAAGATGATAAGGAATTCTTCCCTGAGTACAATGGAACATATATCGTACTCGATGACATCGAAGAACAATTCCCAGGTGTGGAAGCTGCGTTGAATAAAGTAACAGGTTTATTCAATCAAGAAAATACCATCGCATTGAACTATCGTGTCGATGTCTTGGATGAAGACCCTTACCAAGTTGCTTACGATTTCTTAAAAGAACACAACTTAGTTAAGTAAGCAATATAATAAATGTGTACTCTGTTTAGAGTGCACATAAATAAGAATTAAGAGAAACTATCTTCGTAAGAAGGTAGTTTTTTATCGTTCACCAACTGCAGTGAATCGTTTACAAATGAATTTAGGATTCTCAACCTCGTCCAATAAAGCAATGACATAATCCGAATAACTGATGTAGCTTTCTTGAGCTTGATTCAAAATAACCCATTCACTGCCCAGTTTATATGTACCTGTACGTCTTCCCTTTGGATCGAATTGGATTGCAGGACTAAAAAAGGTCCACTGTATTTGACTCGCACGCAAAAGTTCTAAAGCTTTGGCCATGTTCATGGCTGTAGGATAGATTACTTTAGGGAACTGCTCTGTTTCATATAATGCATATGCCATCGTGGAATCCGTAAACAAGCTTCCTGCACCACCCACAACCAAATAGCGAAGTTTAGGTAGATCGAGTAACACCTCAATCACATGTTTCGTAGCATCTTGATAAATGATGGGATCTTGTGTCCCTGCTCCCATCGCATTGATGAGCACATCAAAATCCTTTAAATCCTCACTTTTTAGTGATTGAATGTCCTTTTCAAGGACACGCACGTTCACATCCAGTTTATTTCGATTGCGTACAATCGCTGTCACCTCATGACCTCGATCGATTGCTTCTTGGACAATCAGACGTCCAGCTTTGCCATTCGCTCCAATTACAGCTAGTTTCATTTTTGCACCTCATTAAACTTAGGATAACATAAAAAGAGTGTAAGCTTTACGCTTACACTCCTCATTTAACTACCCTTTGATACTTTAAAAATGATATGTTGACCTGGATCAACGAACTGATTAGCTGGGGACATTTCAATAACTGTTCCCTTAGTTGCCGCATCATTGACATACTGAATCTCATAAGTAAAGTTAGCTGATTTCAAATTCTCATCATAAATAAACGCCGGAATATCCTTCTCACTTGAGATCATTCCTAAATAAGGTTGGGCAAGTGAATAGTAAACCGTTACAACAACTTCTTTTGTATTCAATGGACTAATTCGAGTACCCGGAGTCACATCTTGCCAGATTAAACTGCCATAGGTTGCGCCACCTTTTGGTTGGTACATTTCCACATAACGCAACGTGTAACCAGAAGGACTCATTGCTTGTGCTTCAGCTTTTATGATCTTCGAGAAATCTGGAACAATGACGTTCTCGCCTTGCGAAATCGTAACAGTCATTTTTGACTTCTTCGCAACCATTGTCTTCGGTGCGACGCTTTGTGAGATCACACCATTCACAACGACATTGGAGCTTACTTTGACAACCGTCAAATCAATCTGATTCTGGTTCGCCCAAGCTTGAACGATGCCTACATCTTGATGTGCTGTTGTCCAGTCCGGAACTTCAATGTTTGGCGTGAACACTTCTGGACCATTCGAGACATAGATCAAACCATAATCCTTACGTGTATACGTTTCGGGTTTGATATTTTTATCATTAAACACAATTCGTATATACTCATTCGTTGGAATCTCATCATTGTATTCATAAGTGATACGAAGGTTATTGATCTTATTCGTACTCAACCACTCCTGAATCTGAAAGTAAGTATTTCCTGTAAAGTCTGGAACTAAGATCTGTTCATCGGGATCGGCACCCTTACTGATCGCAACCTTCATGTTTGAACCTTTTTGAATCTTCGTATTCGCTAAAGGATCCAATGAAATAATATAATCTTTGGATACTTCAAGTGAGAACACCTCACTGATTTCCAAAGTCACATCATTACGATTTGCCCAAGCCTTTAGTTCAGAAACAGGTTTGCCGACATAATCCGGAATCTTAACTTGATTGATGAAATAATAGAACGCTGTACCCAATGCAATGAAGAGTACAAGCCCAACTACTGCCCCAATCCATTTCTTACGTTGATTGGCTTTATAACTCGGGTCGATGGTTGTTTCTTCTACATGAGAACTTCGACGCGTGCTTACGACAACTGGTGTCGGTTCCTCAATATCTTCAGGAACACTCTCCAATTGCTTCGCCAACTTTTTTTCTTTTTTCTTTTCTTCTTTAGGCTTCTTTTCTTCATTATCTTCTTTTTTATGCGGTGGCTCTGATTGAGTCAAGACTTCTTTTTCTTCAACCGTCTTGTCATATTCGGTTTTTGTGAACTTACTCAAGAAATCAC
>CAYRIW010000003.1:40650-92774 GCA_964424595.1 uncultured Erysipelotrichaceae bacterium
ATTATGACTCAACACTCCCTTCCGCAACTGATAAGATACATCGGACATTTCTGCGATTTCTTTAGAGTGCGTGACCATAATGACACATTTGTTGTGATGATGAGCCAAGTCTTTAAAGACATCAATGATTTCATTCTCAAGCTCTTGGTCCAAGTTACCTGTTGGTTCATCCGCAAAGATGATGTCGACATTACTTGCCAAAGAACGCGCGATCGCAACACGTTGTTGCTCACCACCGGAGAGCTTGTTGACAATACGATTCGCTTTGGATTTGGTAAGACCAATGTAATCTAAAAGGTTATAGGCAACTTCCTTCGAGTTCTTAGGAATCTCATTCTCAGTAATGGCCATTGGAATCATGACGTTTTCAACTGCTGTCATGTAAGGAACCAAGTTGTAACTTTGGAAGATGATACTGATCATATTGCGACGATACTTCTCATAACCAATCGCTTTGATATCGCGATCATTGTAATAAATCGTCCCTGACTTCGGTTCATCCAATGCGGCCAGCAATGATAAGAACGTTGTCTTACCACAACCAGAAGGCCCTAAAATCGTGTAGAACTTACCCTTTTCAAAGGTCACGTTCAAATCCTTAAGAATGGTACGAATCGTTTCGCCATCCTGGTAAAAATAATTTAAGTTTTCGACTCTGATGATTTCCATAACACCCTCCTACATCATGATCTTCTTCGGTTTCAAACGAAGAATATAGATCATTGGCGCGATACTTGACAACAAAACCGTACCCACTCCGACACCATACAGAATCAAGACATAATCCCAAGAGAATTGGATGGTATAGGCTTCCATCACGTCTTCTTCCGTGATGCCACCAGGATTGTAAATCATAGACTCACGATATACTGGATAGTCCGGACCATTGCCTTCGATACCCGCTCGCAAATCCATCATGGATTGTGAAGTGGCCTCTGCAATACTGTTCCCTGTAAACAAGGATAAGGTAATCCCCAATACCGCTATGGCTACGACTTCAATTAAGATTTGAGCCATCACCTTGGACTTACTTTCACCCAAGGATAGGTAGATACCCAACTCATGTTTACGATCTCTTAAGAAGAGAATGACAACCAAACTAAGAATCAATATCGTTGCCCCAATCGCGACATATAGAATCGTATTGGATAAGGAACCGATGAATTTGATCGGGCCTGCAACTGAATCATACGCATCACTTGAGACATTGACTTTATAGTAATCCGGTAAGTACGTCATGGCTTCGGTTCTGAAACTTTCCACATCTTCAGGATTGTTCAAAACAAATACTGGATTGATATAGACACGATCAAGTTGATCCGGCGTGATACCTGAATCTGGATAGGCAATCATGTATTGCTCCGTCATCCAACGGTTTTCTGCGTTGACGACACCATTAGGCACATACATACGATTGAATGGTGTATAGTCGATCCAACCACCATTTTCTTCTTGGTTAGTGTTGACTTTTGGACTAAAGATACCGATGACTTCCAATGCAATATCACGAGTGGAAAAAACCGATTCTTGGTAGGTCGATGGATCCCATGTTCTAAGCTCGTTATTTAGCATGATGATATCTCCGACAAACACATTGTTTTGCTCGGCAAGTTTATCCGAGATCAATACAACATAATTGCCTTTCGCAATATCTTCGTCAGTGAATACACGGCCTTCAACTAAGGTTGCTGTACCGTTGGAAATGTCCAGTACCGGCGCATAATTAACACCACGTAATGGGAAATAATTATATTCTTGATCCATCATATTTGGGTCATACATTTTTAAACTCTTGGAATTGATATAAGCTTCCGAATTATAATCATAGTATTTCACATACGGTAAAGAACCGATTTGATCAGCCATCTCCGGTGTGACATATTGGACATTCTGCCATTGTTCTTCTGTCCAATCCTGCATCTTTTCCCAATCCATTTCAACCGAAGCATTTGCTCCAAGTTGTTGTTTCATGGTCGTCTCGACATTACGTGATGCTTGGCCAATCGCGATCGATCCTGCCATTACGTTACTCAAGATAAAAATGATGATTAAAAGAATCAGTGACTTCCCTTTGCGGCGTATCAAGCTTAAAAAAGCTCGTTTCATAAAATTCATAAATAGTCCTCCTCTACTTCATTGTTATTCTATCACAACTAAGATTAAGAATGGATTAAGGCAACACATAAAAAAACACCTCACAAAGTGAGGCGTCAAATCTTAAGCGACGTCTTTTTTAAGCACACCGAGTAACAATGCCGTTACTACGGAACCTGCAACAATCGCAATAACGTAGCCAATGATGTTTTCAACTGCAAAGAGAACGAAGATGCCGCCATGTGGAACGGCTAATGTCGCTCCAAACGCCATGGACAATGCGCCCGCCAAGGCACCTCCCGCCATGATCGAAGGCATGACATGCAATGGATCTGCAGCCGCAAACGGGATTGCACCTTCTGTAATGAAACTTGCACCCAAGACAAGATTCGCTTTACCCGCTTCTTGTTCAGCAGCTATGAATTTCTTTTTAAACACTAAAGTAGCCAATCCAATACCCAATGGTGGAACCATACCACCTGCCATGACCGCAGCCATTACAGCAGATCCTTGACCAGCAACCAAGGTTGCAGTGCCAAATGCATAAGCAGCCTTGTTAATTGGACCACCCATATCAAAGGCCATCATCAAGCCTAACAACAAGCCTAAAACAATTGCACTTCCCCCACTTAATCCCATCAAGAAATCAGCCACAGCTTTATTGATTGCTGCCATTGGACTACCCAGTACATAGAACAACAACAAACCAACAATGAGTGATCCAAATACAGGAATGATCAATACAGGCATGATGCCTTGTAGTGATTTAGGCAACTTGATGTACTTCTTGATTGCATTCACAACATAACCAGCCAAGAACCCCGCTACCATACCACCTAAGAAACCAGCACCGATTTGACCTGCTACCACGCCACCAATCATACCAGGCGCTAAACCAGGACGATCCGCGATTGAATACGCTATATAACCAGCAAGTATTGGAACCATCAAACCGAAGCCACCCGATCCACCGATTGCCATTAAGTAAGCTGGAAGCGTACCTGGGGTTTGGAATGCATCGTATCCGAAAGCAAAGCTTATCGCAATCGCAATCCCCCCCGCCACAACAAATGGAATCATGAAGGAAACACCACTCATGAGATGTTTATAGAAGCTATTCTGGCCTTTTTTCTCTGTAGGCTCACTGCTTTGCGTTTGTGTTTTTAAGACAGGAGCACTCTGAACTCTCGTCAGTAAACCATCTGCATCCTTGATTGCCTCACTAACCGATACACTTAATACTTTCTTACCCACAAAGCGATCCGTTGGTACGGCTGTATCACAAGCCAATACGATGAAATCTGCACTCTTAATGTCTTCGCTACTCAACTCATTCTCGACACCGACTGAACCACGTGTCTCAACCTTAACGACATAACCTCTTTTTTGAGCTGCTTCACTCAAGGCTTCAGCTGCCATGTATGTGTGAGCAATCCCGGTCGGACAGGCTGTAACTGCCAAAACTTTCATCTTTCTTTCCTCCTTAGATGTATTTTTATCCTTTCGGATTCAACCCAAATCAATTTGTGTCAACTCGACACGATCCATCAATGCTTCTATCTTTAAATCATTAAACGCTCGCAATGAAATACCACTTACGGCAATCGCTCCACAAGCAGTCGCAGCACGCAATGCATCCAGGTCTGAGTAACCTTCACTCAAACCAAACAAGAAACCAGCAAGCATGGCATCTCCTGCACCAACGGTCGTTACAAGTTCGACATCCAATGCTTTTGCGTGATATGCAACATCTTGTTTAACCAAGATGCTGCCCTTCTCACCCATTGAAACCAAACAATATTTAATTTTGTATCGTTGCATCAAGCTTCGAACTTCACGAACGATATCTTGATTAGTTTCTAGTTTTATTTGCAATAAATCTTCTAACTCATGAATATTGGGTTTGATTAAGTAGGGCTGTAATTCTAATCCTGCTTTTAATACCTGCCGATCTGCATCCAAGACCCAAGGTGTCGGTGCAACTGCCTCAATGAGTGATTGAAAACTTTCAGTATCAATCCCCTTACAAATACTTCCACTAAACACCATAAACGAACTTAGTTTGGCATACGCTTGCAACATGATCTTTAGTTGTTCAATCTGAACTCTTGAAACAGTGAATCCTATCTCATTGATATCGGTCGTGCTTCTCTCAATTGGATCAATAATCTTTGTATTGATTCGTGTTAATGCATCCACCAAAACAAAATCCGTACTCAAACCTAAACGTTTGATATGTGGCTGAACCAATCCATAGTTTGCTTCACCAATAAATCCACAAGCCACTGTTTTATGTTTCAAATGATGTAAGACTTTTGAAACATTGATACCTTTACCACCAAGATCCTCATTGACACTTAAGACACGATTGACTGTATTCAATCGAAACTGTTCAACGGTAATCGTTTTATCAATTGCTGGATTTAATGTTACTGTTGTGATCATAGAGCCTCCTATAAAACTTTGATATCGTAGTGTTCAATAAATGAATTCATTAATTCAGACTCTTGAACATCCGAAATCAAGGTATCCACCATAGAAGATGAAGCAAACTGATTCATATACACTTTATTGAACTTCGTATGATCCGCAAGGATGATGCGCTGCTTTGCAGCCATCAACATTGCTCTTTTAATGCTCGCCTCATCCATATCCGAGGTTGTGAAACCTTCACTCAAGCCAACACCATTTGTACCCACAAAAGCTTTATCGACATAAAGTCTTTGCATCAACTCCACCGCAACACTTCCTACAGAAGCCAAGGTATTACGTCGAACTTTTCCCCCTAAAATAATCAACTCGACATTGGGATTGTTCGCCAACTCTTTGAACACAATCATTGAGTTTGTGATAATCGTCAAATGCAAATCGGATTGTCCAATCAAGCGAGCCAGTTCAAAGGTTGTCGTACCGGCATCCAACACTATTGAGTCATAGTCATGAATCAAGTCAAACGCTTTCTTTGCGATGATTTGCTTTTCATGCAATTCTTTTCCTTCACGAAGGGTAAGCATATCTTCTTCAAAAATACGTTCACTTGGATTTACAACAGCTCCACCATGGGTTCGCTCAAGCTTACCATTCGCTTCCAACCATGCTAGATCACGACGAATCGTTGCTTCAGATGCATCACAAGCTGTACATAAGTCGCCTACAGTAATGCTTTTATTTGCTTTTAATAAACCTAGAATGTGATTTCTACGTTCAGCGACGAGCATACTAGATGATCTCCCATTTCGCGAGAACATCCATAACCTCATCTTCACTCCTCGCAACACGTAAAGCTTGGCGGAAGTTATCTTTCATCAACTTACGGGATAATAAGGCTAATATCTTTAAATGTTCATTACTTGAATCCACTTCAGGAACACCAATCATAAAAATCATATCGACATCCGTACCATCTAGGGATGTCCAATCAACATGTTCAACGCGGCAAAATAACACAAACGCCTCTTTTACCACATGTGATTTTCCATGGGGTATGGCGATGCCATAGCCAACGCCCGTACTAAACTCTGCTTCGCGATGCAAAACAGCTTGCACAAAAGGTTCGACTTCCGTTATTCGATCGATCCGTAACGCATGTTCTGCCATGCTTCGAATGATTTGTTCTTTCTCTTTGACGGAACATTGTAGCAGGATACTTTCTTTCGTGATTAACATTTTATTTCTCCTTTGAGTGATTATGATCATTTATGATTGTTTATACTTGCTTATGACTCTATTTTATAAGTAAAAAAGAATATGTCAAGCATATTCTTTATCTTTTTGATTGTTTATGACTGTTTGTGATTATTTCTTATGAACGTCCATCAAAATTCGACCATCTTTGATCTCAATGATGCGATCTGTCTTCTCTGCCACACTTTGATCATGTGTAATGATGATGAAAGTGGTTTGATACTTCTTATTGATCATCCGCATCAAATCATAGATCTGTTCAGTTGTGTCAGAATCCAAATTACCCGTAGGTTCATCCGCAAGGATGATTGCCGCTTGATTCATCAAAGCACGTGCAATCGCAGTGCGCTGTTGCTGACCGCCTGACATTTGGGTTGCCAAATTATTTTTAACTTTCGTCAAGCCCACAAGTTCAATCAGTTCCTCCGCACGAGCCATGACTTCTTTGTCAATTTTCTTACCCAGAATCCGTACTGGCATCAAGATGTTCTCCAAAGCTGTAAACTCTGGTAGTAAATAGTGGAATTGGAAAATGAAACCAAGATTTTCATTACGTAATTGAGACAACGCATTCGCATTCAAAGACTTCGTATTCTTTCCATTGATGATAATATCCCCGTCTGTTGGTCGATCCAAAGTACCTAAGATGTTTAACAAGGTGCTCTTACCACTACCGGATTGACCGATGATGGAATTGAAACTTCCACGCTCAAAGCTCAAGTCCAGTCCAAAAAGTACTTGGGTCTTGATCTTATCCCCATAGAATTTCGTTATATTTTTTAGTTCAAGGATGTTATCCATTTCGAATGACCTCAATTGGGCTCAACTTTTTAGAACGTTGAGCAGGTATGAAAGACGCAAGTAAAGCTGAAATGATTGCGATGGATCCCGAGAATGCGATGAACACAGGATCAAAGGCTATTGGAATCAATGCACTGCCATCCGGATTACGCGCAAAGGTCGTAAAGGATAGAAGTAATGCCACACCAAATAAAACCCCTAAGATGGCACCCCAGAATCCCAGCAACAAACCTTGAAACAAGAAGATCCAACTTGCAGTCTTATCGGTGATGCCCATAGCTTTCAGGATACCGATTTGTTTTGATTTCTGTAAAACGGTTATCGCAAGGACACTTGCAATCCCTAAAACTACCGACACTAAGACGAAGACCTGAATCATGATACTGGAGATGCTTTGCCCATTCAAACCACTTAATAAGTCTTCATTCTGATCTTTCCAGTTCACGACTTTCAAATTCTGTTCATCCACAACCTCAAAAGATTTGATTCCTTCTGCCAAGACATCCGCTTCAAACACATCTTCGACTTGAATCGCAATGGAAGTGATCTCATCATCGATTTCAAACAGACTCTGTGCAGTGGGCAAAGTGGACAAAACCCATGAATTATTGATTGAATCCACTTTGAGATCGACGATGCCGACAACCTTCACGTCAACACTTTGATTCGCAATGGTTCTTAAACTCATCTCATCATTGAGTTTAACATTTAATTTTTCAGCTAGACCAGACCCGATGATGACATCGTTCTTCGCTGTAGGCATCTTTCCTTCAACTAATTTTTCACTTAATTTGTACAATTTATCGCCATCAGCACTCAAGCCTCTGAGCAATACCGACGCATCATCCTCATCTGTTAAGGCGAAAGCTGGCCCCTCCGCTTGGTAAGCGACAGCCGTAAACGAACCCCCATCAATGTGAAAATCTTTAAAACTTAATTCTTCTTCTTGCGTTATCGTGATATGAGGGGTACTTCCAACCGTTTTATCAATCAAACTGTCTTGAAGACCAGAAATCAATAAGCCAATGAAGATTTGGACCGAAACCCCAATCGCGATCCCAACCGCAATCAAGATTGTTTGACCCATATTATAGCCAAGAAAACGCTTAGCGATCGAATAGGCTAACTTCATGCGTTTCCTCCTAAATATCGTTTCAGATCATTTAAATCATGTGTGATCAAAACGTCATGCTTGATCAAGACTTCTGAATTCACATCCAAGCCCCGTCCGCCGGCAACCAAAGTCACTTCAGGAAAATGTTCTTTCACATCCACAACGGTTTGTAGCGCTTTGGAAAGATTGTAATAATTGGTGACACTAATCGCTACGACATCCAAATCGAGCACTTTGATCATATCCAAGAACTCCAAGCGTGGCGTGTCTCTTCCTACGAAATAGGTTTCATAACCCATGATGCGTAGATAGTCACTGACCATACGTGCACCAAGTTCATGTTGCTCACCATCCGGACACACGATAGCGGCTTTTTTATTTAAATTGACCTTACGTTGTTTCAACACAAAAGGATGGGCCATCTCGATGATGGTTCGTACAATGGAAGATTGAATATGTTCCTTCCAAATTTTGTGTGTTGGATCGGTTTCTTTATCTGTCAACACCGATAATGACTTACGCAATACATTTTCGTACAAATCTTCAACACGGATGGATTCATGAGACAATGCATCGTATGTCAACTGAATGCAACGTTCTTGATCCAAGGCTTGAAATGCTCGATTAAACTCTTCATATAGTGGCATGCGGACCCCCTTTTTAGTTAAGCATATTAACCATTAAACTTTAGCACTTAAATTAAGATAATTCAAATCGTATGCATTAAAAAACCTTAGCATTGCTAAGGTTAGATTGATTTCATGACCGTATTATAAACATCTTTAGCCGTCAAACCATATTTCTCGATCAAAGCAGCCGGTGTGCCACTCTCACCAAAGGTGTCATTGACCGCAACCATCGCCATCTTGCTTGGATGATTCTTGCTTAAGGTTTCCGCAACCGCAGAGCCTAAACCACCAAACTTTGAGTGTTCCTCACAGGTTACGACCAATTTGGATTTCTTTGCATAGTCTAGAATGAGTGTTTCATCCAAAGGTTTGATCGTATGGATATTGATGACAGAGACTTCGATGCCTTGTTCAGCGAGTAAGGTCGAAGCTTTCATCGCTTCTTGAACCATCATGCCTGTGGCAATCAAGGTGATGTCTTTGCCTTCACGAAGGACGACACCTTTACCCAATTCAAATTTGTAATCTTCTGCGTTAACGGTTTCTACCGCACTTCTTCCCAAGCGCACATAACATGGACCATCGAATTCACTGATGGCTTTGATCATCTGTTTCGTTTCAATGTCATCACTCGGTTGTAGGACCGTCATGCCTGGAATACTACGCATGAGTGCGATGTCTTCTATGGATTGGTGGGATGCTCCATCTTCACCCAAGGTGATCCCTGCATGCGTTGCACAGATCTTCACATTCAAATGCGTGTAACCGATACTATTTCTGACTTGTTCATACGCGCGTCCTGCCGCAAACATCGCGAATGAGCTGGCATAAACGATATTGCCACAGGTTGCTAAACCCGCCGCAATCCCCATCATGTTTGCTTCCGCAATCCCTACGTTCACATGCCGCTCTGGGCAGACAGCTTTCGCATCGGCGGTCTTGGTGGACTTACTCAAGTCCGCATCGAGTACGATAACTTTAGGATTTTCTATGATCAATTCAGCCAACGCTTTACCGTACGCTTCACGGGTTGCCATTTTTGCCATGTCTTAGTCCTCCAATTCTTTCAAAGCAGCTTCTGCTTGTTCAGGGGATGGTGCTACACCATGCCACATGTAATCATTCTCCATGAAGCTCACACCCTTGCCTTTAACGGTCTTGGCAATGATCATCGTTGGTTTGCCCTTCAAGGTACGTGCCTTCGCATACGCTGCTTGAAGTTGGTCGTAATCATGACCATCCGCATACAAAACATGCCAACCAAAGGCTTTAAACTTCTCGTCTAATGGAAATGGATTCATGACCTCCGTCACGTCCCCATCGATTTGTAAACCATTCATATCCAAGATGGCACATAAGTTATCCAACTTATAGTGTGCCGCAGCCATGGCTGCTTCCCAGATCTGACCCTCTTCACTTTCTCCATCCCCAATCAAAGAGTAAACTCTGAAGTCTTGTTTGTGGAGTTTATATGACAAAGCCATGCCAACTGCCGTAGACAAACCTTGACCCAAGGAACCTGTAGACATGTCCACACCTTGGACATAGTTCATGTTCGGATGTCCTTGAAGTCTTGAATTGATCTTACGGAAGGTTAAAAGCTCTTCTTCAGCTAAGAAGCCTTTCTCGCTCAACACCGCGAACAATAAAGCCGAAGCGTGACCTTTAGATAAGACAAACTTATCACGCGCTTTGTCTTTTACGTTCTCCGCCGTGATATTCATTTCATTGAAATACAAAGACACTGCGATCTCAGTGGCTGAAAAAGCACCCCCAATGTGTCCAGACTTAGCGTTCGTGACCATTTTGATAATGTTTCTACGAATCCGTTTAGCAATTTTTGCCAGTTCTTGATTACTTAACATTGCACTCTCCTATGTTGCATCAATTATAACGCATTTTATGAAATGGATTCTACTGGAATTCAGTAGAATGAAAAAGATACGGAACCAAACCGTATCTTATAAGAGTCGAATATTATAGGACAAGCAACGTTCTTCCATCTCACTGGGCCAAATCGATGCTTGGACTTCACCAATATGGGCTTTACGCAAGAAGTACATGCACAAGCGGGATTGACCGATACCGCCTCCAATAGAGTAAGGTAAGTGTTTACGCAAGATTGCTTGGTGGAAGGGAAAATCTAAACGACTGACACAATTTGCTAAAGTACACTGTTCAGCCAAACTCATCTCATCCACACGGATGCCCATGGAAGACAATTCAAACGCTCTCTCTAAAATAGGATGATAAACCAAAATGTCCCCATTCAAGTTCCAATCATCATAATCCGGTGCCCGACCATCGTGTCGGATACCCGATTTCAGAGTATGCCCGATTTGCGAGATAAAGACCGCACCCCATTGCTTCGTAATCGCATCTTCACGTTCCTTTGGACTGAAACTTGGATACTGATCCTCAAGTTCTTGTGTCGTGATGAATTGAATGCTTTCAGGTAGAATCGGTTCAATCATGGGATAAAGTGAATGAACATACGCTTCCGTATCTTTCATCACTTGGAAGATGATCTCAACCGTAGTCTTCAAGTAACCTTTTGTACGATCCTTAACATCAATACTCTTTTCCCAATCCCATTGATCCACATAAATAGAATGGAGATTATCAAGATCTTCATCCCTGCGGATCGCATTCATATCCGTATACAAACCTTCACCTGTACTGAAACCATAACGTTTCAGTGCATTGCGTTTCCATTTCGCTAAGGAATGAACAATTTCGATCCAATCCTCTGGACTACTCTTCATATCGAAGCCTACGGGACGCTCAACACCATTCAGGTCATCATTCAAGCCTGTATTCTTACGGACGAACAAAGGTGCTGAAACACGCGTGAGAAGAAGTTGATCCGCAAGTGCCTGTTCAAAAAAGTCTTTGATCTTCTTGATTGCGATTTCAGTTTCACGAATATCCAAAGGATGGTGATAATGCTCAGGAATATACAATCCATTCTCAAAATGTGTCATACGGATTTCCTCTTAAAAAAACATGAGTCTATTTTATCATTCCATGTTCATAAGTAAAGGGCATCCTTGAAAGGATTGGGCGTTAGTTTGCCAAGAATGACCAAGTCCTTAGCACCTGTTGCGGAGGGTACATTGGCTGGTACACGATTCAAGAAGGCATAACCTAGGATGACAAAGGCAATGGCTTCTTTCGCTTCACTGGAATAACCATAAGCTTCTTGCGTTTTCACATCGACATCGGGAAGCAGGCTTTGAATGCGACGCATCAATTCCGTATTATACGCACCCCCACCACCAACAATCAGTGATGTCGGCATCGAATGACTGAAACGCTGGATGCTATCTGCTATGCAATACGCCGTAAAACTTGTGAATGTAGAGACAATTTGCTCTGCACTTAAGAAAGGATAACGTTGAAGGATATCCAACACGAAAGCCTCTCCGAAATCTTCACGACCTGTGCTTTTGGGTGGCTTACGATCAAGATAGGGATGTTGGATCAGCTCGTTGAATAAGTTTTCATCAATCGGAGCGGACGCAGCACACTTGCCATTCGCATCATAGGGCAAACCAAAGAAATGCCGCATGGCTTCATCAATCATCATGTTTCCAGGACCACAATCAAACGCTTGAACATGGTCCTTATCAAGTATTGTCACATTGCTTATGCCACCGATATTCTGTAAGGCAACAACTTCATTTGCTTTGCGATAGAGAAGCATTTCGCTGAAAGGCACCAAAGGTGCCCCTTCTCCTTTAGCCGCCATGTCCATGACTCTAAAATCATCGATGACATCGATATGATTATCATAAGCGATGATTGCGGCCTCTCCCATTTGTAGCGTTGAAGGAACATACGGATGACTCGCTTTGGGAAGATGGTAGAGTGTTTGACCATGATTGGCCACAAAGCGGACATCTTCGCCCTTTAAGCCATGTTTATCCAACATTGTTTTAACGGCACGACTAAAGAGCTGACCCAATTCAAAGTTCAAACTGCAAATCAACTGGGTTGAAATATTATCGCCTTGAATCACTTTCCGAATCCGATCTTTGATATCTTTTTCAATCGGAAGCGTTATAAAATCAAGCTGTTTCAAAGCCAGTTGATCCATCGTTCCTGAAATCTCACACAATACCGTATCCACACCATCCAGCAAAGTACCGGACATCAAACCGATTGCTAACATAGAACACCTTTCATTTGCATTATTCACTAAAATTGATAAACTATTTGCATGGAACAATTATACAACGAAGTCCGCACACAAGTTGTGCTTGAAAACATTTTTAAAGGTGGATTACTCCAATTCATACTCTCCGTACTGTTCATGTTGGTCAGTTCTTGGGTCTTGCTTAAGGTCATTCACATCGTCCTGAATCGTTTCTTGAAGCGAAACAAACTGGACGAAACTAACTTTCTGTTCATTTATCGTATCATCAAAGCCATTGTCTATACGATTCTTGTCTTTGGGATCGCCGTCCAGATCATCCCCCTCAGTGAAGTTGCGATCTCACTTTTGGCAAGTTCCGGCGTAGCTGTCTTGATCATTGGTTTTGCGGCTCAAGAAGCCTTCTCCAACATCATATCGGGTTTCTTCATCTCCTTCTTCAGACCTTTCTCGGTCGGTGATCTGGTCAACCTCCCCAATGAAAACATCATCGGGACGGTTGAAGACATCACCCTACGCCATGTGGTCATCAAAACATTTGAAAACAATCGTGTCATCGTGCCCAACAGTGTCATCAACAAAGCCATCATTGAGAATCGCGACATCAAGGATCGACAAGCCTGTCGCTTCTTTACCATCAATGTCGCGTATTCAGCAGATATCGACAAAGCTCGAACCATTATATTGGAAGAAGCCATCAAACATCCACTACTCATCGATGCGCGTTCAAAGAAAGACATCAAAGAGGGTGTCCCTCAGTTGAAAGTCATCGTATCCCGTTTGGGCAACAGTGAAGTTGAACTTAGAATCACCTTGTGGGCTAAGAACAACGGCGATGCATTCACCCTACTCGCGGAGTTAAGGGAATCCATATTGAAACGATTCTTAAAAGAAGAGATTGAAATACCTTACGCTTATCACAATGTCATCCTAAAAAAATAAAGCCACCGCGAGGTGGCTTTAGCGTCCATTGATGACGTCAACCGGATCAATCAAATTGATATTGTTGGTCAGCGTAAAAGTCAGAATCGTAATCAATACACTCAAGAGCAGGAAGATTTCAACAATCTTGCTAATTCCCATTGAGAAAACCGAGAAATGATAGAACGAGATGAAGCTCTCTTTGAAATAAACCATGAAGGCAAAGTTCATGACATCGACGAAATACGGAGTCAAGAAATAGGCCATGATCATGATGAAGAAGCCGACGATGATGGCTTCCAAACGGAAGACATGCTCAACATTACTGATGAAACTACCCAAGGCACGTAAGATCCCGATTTGTTTCTTACGATAGAGGATACTGCTGGATATGTAGTTTGCCAAGAAGACCAAGGCAAGATAACCAATCAATGGCACGATGACTGAAATCAACAAAGCCAATTCAAAGCGTGTAAAGTTTTGAAGGGTATCCGAGTAGATGGGTCTAAGATTGATGTAGCCTGCATTCTTCACATCTTTAAGAAGATCCGGTAAGCTTGCGACATTCGTTACATAGATGCCATAGCTCATCAATTGGTGTTCCATGTCTGAGGCTGCTAAGAATCCACGTTGCACATAGAGATTTGAATAGACGGTCTCAAGTGCGATGGTTTCATTGTTTAAGACCGGTGTTTCATGTTCCATGACTCCAACGACTTTCAAATTCATGGTTTCACCTAAGTTGATGACCGGTGTTTTAGAAATCAGATCGGTATAACTTGTGAAACGTTGGATTGAACCATCGACTTCTAATCCGCTTTGAATGATCAGATCCGCTAAATAACTTGAAATGACGACTTCTTGATTATTGCTGGGCTCACGACCAATCAAATCATCATAGAGATGACTTCCTACGCCTGCTTCAATGAAATTCAAGGGCAATGCTTTGATGACATCCACTTTACTAGCGTCGAGTAATCGCGTGAGCGGGCTTTGTAGACTGTTTGCATCGATGTTTACTGGCAAAGCACTCACGGTAAGCAAGCTATCCCCAAGCATCAAAGCTTGTCGTTTATACATCACAGCGCCATAATCCGGCAAGACATTTTGAATCTGCGTCAAACGGTCGCCTTCAATCAAGATGGTTTCACTGTTTCGTGATGTCATCCACAGATGATTCATCTTACTGGCTTTGAACAATTCCATATCCACACTCGGTGAAACGCTTAAGGTCGTGTAGACGGCTGTTAAAATCGCCATCAGGAAGGCTACGATGACCGAGGTCACCACCATCCGTAATTTATTATTCATGATGTTGCCGATGCCCATGTTCAAGACGAACTTATTGGGCAAGACCGGACGAATCATCTCAGGCGCGATGTAGTCATCTTCCACCACTTCTGGCTTGGTATCACGAATGACACGTCCATCACTGATTTCAATGATACGATCCGCATATTTATACGCATACTCCGCATCATGGGATACACAAATGACCAACTTCTTCTTACTGATTTCTTTGAACAACTCGAATATTTGCTCAGATGTCTCACTATCCAAGTTCCCTGTCGGCTCATCCGCTAAGATGACTTCTGGATCCTTGACCAAGGCGCGTGCCACGGCGACACGTTGTTTCTGACCACCGGAAAGTTCATCCAACTCACGTTCTTCAAAGCCTTCCAAGTCAACTTTCTTTAAGATGTCCAAGACGGTTTGTGGGTCGAAGTCTTTGTTTTGCATTTCCAAAGCAAGCGCCACATTGTCATAGACATTCAAATTATCCAAAAGATTGTATTCCTGAAAAACAAAACCAATGTAGGTGTTTCGATATTCAGACAAAATCGTTTCATTGAAACGATTGAGCTTCTTTCCATTGAGGAAGATGCGACTTGTGTTCGCAGAATCCAAACCACCGAGAATGTTCAAGAATGTTGATTTACCACTGCCACTCTTCCCTAGAATAAAAACCAAACCGGTTGTATTGAACTTAAGATTGACATCTTGGATGGCCAAGACATCTTCCTTGGTCTTACTTGTATATTTTTTATTGATATTACTGATTTCGATCATAGTGGACTCCTACTTCTTCAGAATGGAAATCACAGAATTGTTCTTGAGGATTCCCATTACGGTAAGGATGATGAAACTGATACTGACGGTAAAGATTAGAACAAGATTCAAGCCTGCTTGTAACCAGTTGAAGACTAAGACCGGCAAGGTATTAAAGAACTTGATATTGATGTCCAAGACATACGCATACCCTAAATAGGTTGCGAGTATCCAAGAAAATAGAGCAATGACGACGCCTTCCCAAATAAAGATGCGCAAGATGTCATGGGTGTTTCCGCCTAAGGCTTTGAAGATCCCAATCTGCTTCTTGCGTTGCGTTACGCTCATCGATAGGAAAACATAGGTAACCGCCACAAGAATCACATACATGGCGATATTGAGTTGGAATGCAGAGGCTGAAGGAAGATAACCCTGTAGATCTTGACTCATGAAAGCCAGTTCTGCGGGACTTAAGCTATTTAAAAGAACAGGATTGGGTTGATCCACAAAACCAAGATAAGAACCCAGTAAATAAGCAAATAACATCGCGATTGCAATAACAAAGGTCGTAATCAACATCTGACCTTTTTTACGCGAAATACTGTGGATGCCATATTTGAAACTCGCCCAGAAACCTAAGTGCTGATGTACAAAAGAAAATGGTTGATGATCGAACTCGACAGGATCCTTACCTGTATCCTCCGCCAACTTACCATCCTTGATTTTGATGATGCGATCCGCATACAGTTCAGCTTCTTCAGGATCATGCGATACGATTACCACAAGATTTGTTTTCGAGACTTCTTTCAACAATTGCATGATTTGATCACTTGTCTTGCTGTCCAAGTTCCCCGTTGGTTCATCTGCTAAGATGATGCGCGGTTTCTTGATCAAGGCACGAGCGACCGCAATGCGTTGTTTCTGTCCACCCGAGATTTCATTCCCCTTGCGTTTACCGTAATCTTTTAAGCCCACGAATTCAAGAATCTCATCGATCCGTGCTCGCGATGCTTTCTGACCTTGCAGCTGCAAGGCCAAACCAATGTTCTCATAAATCGAAAATGTTTCAATGATATTGAAATCTTGGAACACGAAGCCTACATGTGCATTGCGATAATGATCCAATTCCACTTGACTCAATCCTTCAATATTCTTTCCTTCAATGATGAACTCACCACTGTCTGCTGTATCCAATCCACCTAGAATATTCATCAAAGTCGATTTACCACTTCCACTTTTACCCAAAATAAAAACTAAACCACGACTTGGGAAGGACACGCTTAAGTCATTCAATGCACGTGTCACAACACCTTTACGGCTGGTGTAGTTCTTTTTGATATTTTTTAACTGTATCAAAATGTCCCCTCGGTTCTAGTCAAAACTCGACATTCCTATTATAGAAGAAAACGCTATCATTTCCAACCACTTAATATCCTTAATCATCTCATTTATTTTTCTCAAGATTCATCGATTCCAAACAACGGATTGCTTTAAGCATATGCTCTAGTGTTAAAGGTTTCGAAACAAAGCGACAATCTGGTATTTAGATGATATATCTAAGCGCATTTTAAAGTTCAAGGATGCGAACAAACTGATGGATTTCATTTTAAACGAACGATACGGCTGAACAAGTTGATGCAATGGTTGGAATACAAAGAATAGTTTTCATGCTGTCTGCACCCCATTTGGGCACATCCAAAGCTCTACCCCCACCCATCCTAATGATTAGATCATAAACAACGAAAGAAGACTCTGCGATTAAGCAATCTTGATTGCTTTGGTTGCACTCACCCTTGTCCAAAACATGGATAGGCTTTGCGTAATGAGCTGTTGTAGGTGTGCTTTCAAAGCCGTATGCCCACCAAGAGCCACAACGTTCGCATTGGGTGCGATCTATTTTTCAAACGCTTCGGTTGTATCGCTTAGAATCGTATAAGTGGGTAAAATCATTGTATTTAAACTCATTTTCACCTCATTCATCAAGATCACACAACCATATTCCTGACAATAGCTTTGGTTCGAACCATGTGGATTTCGGTGGCATCTTCATGCCTAAATCCGACAACTTCATCAAATCTTCAATCGCTGTTGGATACAATGCAAAGCCAATGCGCATGTCACTGTGACAACGCTCCACAAGGGCTTCCAGACCAAAGACACCTCCAATGAAATCAATGCGCGCATCGGTTCGTGGCTGTTTGATGCCCAAAATGGGACTAAGAACACGACTTTGAAGCAAAGCCACATCCAAATACTCATCTGTTCTTAAATTCTTCGTGGTATTCACATTGAACTGATAACGATACCAATGTTCATCCAAATACAAGGTGAACTCTTGTTTAGCTTGGGGGTTAAGCATCGATTTTGAAGTTTCAATGAGCGTACACACTTGATTCAATGCCACAATGAATTGCTGAGCAGACAGGCCATTCAAATCCTTGACGACACGATTGTAATCAAATATTCTGAGCTCTTCCGCTGGAAAAATAACTGCCAAAAAATGGTCGCTGTTCCCAATTCCTTGCTTTTTCTTCATCCGTTCAAGGTAGACATTGCGCGCCGCATTCATCCGATGATGCCCATCTGCGACATAGATGTGATCGACTTCAGAAAATTTATGAATGATTTCCTCAACACGTTCCGGGTCTTGTAAGGCATAGATCCGATGTTGCACATTATTTTGCTCGAATTCCAAAACCAAGTCATGACAGGATGACTCAATAAGAGAACGGAGTTCAGCTTGATTGTGATGAAAGAGATAAATCGGTCCTGTTTGTGCATTCAAGCTCTTGATGTGTCTTGTCCGCTCCAACTCCTTGTCTTTACGTGTTTCTTCATGATCACGGATGTGATGTTCAAATAAATCCTCCAACGAACACAAAGCAACCAAACCTTTTTGATGATGGACTTCGGTGATGAGATCATAACGATACAAACTCGGTACGACCTCCTTATGATAGTGTGTTCTAAGATTCCGTTTATAAAGCTTTAAAGCCGCTTTCATATTGGAACTTGAAGTCCGCAATGTATTGACTTCAGGTTTATCAATGCGTAAAAAATGTTCTGGCTTGCCAGCGATCTCTTTTTGAGCGGACACATCGGTAAACACATCGTAAGGAAGACTCACGATGTCTGCTTGATCCTCTTTTAGAATGTAAGGTTTAAAGGCTTTGATCCGGACCATGAATGACTCGCACGCGAACAACATGTTCGATTTTTGCCAAGGCTTTGGTGACATCATCACCCGGTTGCCGATCCACATCCAGACAAGTATAGGCCCAAGCCTTACGGGATTGATTTTGCATCGCTTCGATGTTGATGCCATAGTGACCCATAATCGTCGTGATTTGACCAACCATATTGACGACATTCGCATGCATTAATAGAATACGCGCAGGATTCAAGACAGGTCCACATTCCATATCCGGATAATTGACACTGTTTTTGATCGAACCTGTTTCAAAGAAGTCTTTTAGGGTATCGACCGCCATGATGGCGCAATTGACTTCGGATTCTAGTGTGGACGCGCCAAGATGTGGGATTTCAATACAATTGGGCATTTGATGCGTCATCTGATTTGGAAAATCCGTGACATATGTGTTGACCCTACGACTTTTGAGTGCTTCCAACATCGCCTGATCATCGACCAATTCGGCACGCGCGAAATTCAAGATTCGAATACCTTTTTTCATCTGCTTGATGCGCTCTTTATGGATCAAATGATGCGTCGCATCCACCAAAGGCACATGCAAACTTAGATAATCTGCTTGGCGATAAACATCATCATAACTATTGGCACGTTTGACTTTGGAAGATAAACCCCAAGCATTGGTGATTGAAATATAGGGATCGTAACCCAAGACCTGCATGCCCATTTGAACCGCCACATTGGCGACCAAGACGCCTACCGCACCCAAACCAACAACCCCTAAGGTCTTCCCTTTGATTTCTTGACCTTGGAAACGTGCTTTTTCCTGTTCGACCGTTTTGACGATTGCTTCATCGTGTGGGAGTGATTTGGTCCAGGCAATGGCAGCGCTGATGTCACGGGATGCCAATAACAATCCCGCCACTACCAATTCTTTTACCGCATTGGCATTTGCCCCTGGTGTATTGAAGACCACGATTCCCTGTTCAGCACAACGTTCAAGTGGAATCGTGTTCACACCCACACCAGAGCGCGCGATCGCTTTAAGTTGCGGTTCAAAAACCATTTCTTGTAGGTTTGCGGATCGAACGATCAGCGCATCTGCATCATCATCCACAAGCGTATATGCAGGTCCAAATCGTTTTAGCCCCTCTTCCGCAATATTATTGATGACTTGGATTCTCATGGGTTCACCTCCGCTTCAAATGCATGCATCGCTTCAATCAACTTCTGAACCCCTTCCACTGGCATGGCGTTGTATAAACTTGCACGCATGCCACCAACACTTCGATAACCCTTGATGTTCACACAGTCATATTGCTTCGCAAACTTGATAAAAGCATCATCCAATTCGGAATCGTTTGTGGTGAAAACCACATTCATTAAGGATCGATCTTCACGTTTGATATCATTTGAAAAGCGTTTACTCTGATCGATTGCGGAATAGAGTAAGTCTGCTTTATGCTCATTGCGTTGCGTAATGACATCCAAACCCGTTTCAAGCAACCAATCCGTAACCTTCTTCAAGACATAGAGACTGAAGCTGGCCGGTGTGTTGTACAGTGAATTCGCTTTTTGATGCGTCGCGTATTGAAGCATCGTATCCAAGTTCAAATCACTGCGAATCAAGTCATTTCGAATGATGACGATTGTGACACCTGCAATTCCCAAATTTTTTTGCGCTCCTGCAAAGATCAAGCCATATTTGGACACATCGATCGGTTTGGATAAGATATCGGAACTCATGTCCGCAATCAATACAGGGTGTTCCATTGGAAGCTGCTTGAACTGTGTTCCATAGATCGTATTGTTGGAAACATAGTAGGCATAATCAATCTTAAGTGGCAAGACATCACACTCAGGCAGACATTTATATCCTGCCTTGGCACTATCGCCCACAACAATGACGTCCCCATGACGTTTTGCTTCATCAATGGCCTTTTGACTCCAAACACCACTGTTCAAATAAGCAGCTGCATGATGGGTATGCATCAAATTCTTCGGAATCATTGAGAATTGAAGACTTGCCCCGCCTTGCAGGAAGAGAATCGCATAATTGTCCGGTATTTGCATCAATTGTCTTAGATTGGCTTTCGCATCATTCACCACGGCTTCATAGAGTGCAGAGCGATGGCTCATTTCCATGATGGACATCCCTGTCCCTTTATAATCTAGGAGTTCTGCTTGGATTTGACGCATCACTTCAGGATCCAGCATTGCGGGTCCCGCAGAAAAATTATAGATGGTCTTCATCAAAGGACACCTTGAGCCAACATTGCCTCAGCCAAACGCTTAAACGAAGCGATGTTTGAACCCATCACCAAGTTATCCGGATCTTTATATGCAATGGCTGTTTGTTTTGCTTGTGCATAGATTTGATTCATGATCGCATGGAGTCGTTGGTCGACTTCTTCAAAGGTCCAACTCAATCGTAAACTGTTCTGACTCATCTCAAGTCCAGAGGTTGCGACGCCACCGGCATTGGCTGCTTTGGCAGGTCCAAAATATACCCCATGATCTAGGAAGAATCGGATGGCTTTTAAACTGCTGGGCATATTGGCCCCTTCCGCAACATAGCGACAGCCTTTATCATACAAGCTCTGAGCCTGTTCAATTTGAATCTCACCTTGGGTTGCACAGGGTAGTGCGATGTCACAGCTCACATCATAAAGTGCCTTTGGATCCGCATGATAAATGGCATTTGGATGAACATCACAGTATGCTTGAATCCGCTCACGTTTGACTTCTTTGATCTGCTTGATCAAAACCAAATCCAAACCATTCTCATCCACAATCGTTCCACTCGAATCACTGCAAGCCACAACCAAAGCACCGAGTTCCTGAGCTTTTTCAATCGCGTAGATAGAGACATTGCCACTGCCCGACACAATGACCCTTTTTCCCTTAAAGTCTTCATTTTTATCACTAAGCATATTTTCGACAAAATAAACCAAACCATAGCCCGTGGCTTGGGTTCGAACCAACGAACCTCCATAGTTAATCGACTTACCCGTTAAGACACCTTGCGCATGCACATTCGATAACTTTTTATACATCCCATAAAGATAACCGATCTCACGCGCCCCAACACCCATGTCGCCCGCAGGCACATCGATGTCACTTCCAATGTGACGATACAGCTCACTCATGAAAGCTTGGCAAAAGCGCATGACTTCGCCATCCGATTTTCCTTTTGGATCAAAATCAGAACCCCCTTTGCCGCCTCCCATTGGTAAACCGGTCAAAGCATTCTTGAAACACTGCTCAAAACCTAGGAATTTGATGATTGATGGTCGGACACTCGGATGAAAACGCAAGCCTCCTTTATAAGGCCCCAATGCGCTGTTGAATTGAACTCGAAAACCACGATTCACACGAACCACAGCCTTATCATCCACCCAACTCACACGAAAATGAATGAAACGTTCCGGTTCAACGATGCGTTCGAGCACACCACATGTCAACCATTTTGGTTCGACTTCAAATAAGGGTTCCAAGCTGTGAAGGATTTCTTCGACAGCATTGTGGAATTCAGTTTCATACGGATTACGGGATTTGATTTGATCAAATAATTGAATCAATGTTGGATTTTGCATCAGTGGACCTCTTTTTTCTATAGTGTACTTGATTCCGAAACAAATGAAAATAGCGTTTTCTACTTTCATATCTTTACATTTTTATACATTAATTGCTTATATCTTTTTGAAATATCGCGGTTCTACGTGAACGTTTGACGAAACCGCAATAACAATGGCAAGAAGAGGCTTGCTTCAATGTTAAAATATGCATAAGTTTAGAAGTTTTTACAAACAATAATGAGGAGAAACTATGACAACACGTGTCACAAAAAACTATTGTGTAATCGGAGCTGGACATGGTGGCCAAGCTATGGCTGCTTATTTACAGTATCTCGGCAACCCAACCGTCCTTTACAATCGAACCAAAATGGTCATCGATCAAATCAATGCTTATGGTGGTATCGAACTTCAAGGCATGATCAATACCATGGTCGAGGATATTACAGCGACTTCAAACTTGAAAGAGACCTTGGAAAAATCTGAAATCATCATGGTTTGCATTCCAGCGCATGCACACCAAGACATCGCCAATCAAATGGCACCGTATTTGAAAGCACATCATAAGATCATCATCAATCCAGGACGTACCTTGGGTGCCTTCATGTTTGATAAGTATCTTAAAGATGCAGGTTGCGAGCTTGATCTACCGATTGGTGAAACCGATACCTTCGTATTGACGTCCCGTAAGATTCGTCCCGGTATCAGTCAAATCTTTTCACGTAAAAAGAAGTTGCATGTGGCAGCCTTGAATCCAAAACATTCCAAGACCATCTATGATGAACTGATTCATTCCTTCTCCATGATTAAAATGGAAGAATCTGTTCTTTATACATCCTTATCCAACATTGGAATGATCTTCCATCCCTTCCCTGCTTTAATGAACTTGGCACGCATTGAATGCGAAGAGAATTACAGACACTATAAAGATGGCATCACACCGATGATTGCGAAGTTCTTAGAGAAACTGGATAAGGAGCGCATCGCTTTGGCAAACTACTTTAATTGCCCCATGCCAAATGCTAAAGATTGGTTGAGCGATGTGTATGGCAGTGAAGGCATCCATCTTTATTCCGCACTACAAAATACGAGTCAGTACGATGAAATTGGTTCTCCAACCGACATCACCACACGTTATATCTATGAAGATATTCCAACCGGCATCGTACCGATGTTGGAGTTAGCGAAGTTGGCGGGTACACCGCATAAATATCTACAATTGGTGCTGGATATCGCCAATAGTCTCTATGGCATCGATTTTAGTGAAATTGGTCGCAACGATGTGTCCACGTTCTTCGACCAATACCGTCCACGATGAAACGTTACGGTTTGCTGAAAAGTTCCTTAGATGCGCATACCCTAGGCATCAACGCGATTAAAGGTCAACTTGAAGCTTGCGGACAAGAGGTATGGGTTGGAGATGAGCGTATTTCATTGGCGCTTCGAGAAATCGAACACAGTGTTCAGAAAGATCGCATCATCGCATGGATCAAGGAACATGACATCACTCATTTAGGAGTTTCGTATCGCTTGGATCCTAAAGATGCCAAATCAATCATGGGACATTTGGTTCATGCCTTAAAAACGGAACATTGTTTCAGCTATGATGGCGGGTCGGTTCAGACTATCTTTTTTGCGGGCTTACCCGAGAGTTGTCGCTTGATTGAAGAAGAACATAAGTCCTTGGTCAAATGTTTCATTGGATCTGAAAGTCCACGAGATAGTTTGATTAAGATGGGTGTGGATGAGGATGAAATACCGAAACAATTGATTGAATCCTCACGTTATGATGAAGACTTAAAACGTTATGCGAATGAATTGATTGAAAGTGGTGATCACCTCAGTTTCAAACCCATCCCAAAAGCAGGTTATGAAGGTTATGGAACCCGAAATGATCGCATCGTGGATCGCATCAAACATCATCAAAAATCACAGAATCTACCCTTGACCCGAGTACATGTCGGTCCCTATCTCCACAATCGCAAAGAAGCTGTGGATTTGTTCAAGGATTGGTGTAAGCAGTTGGCTAAAGCGGGATATCTCGATATCGTTTCCATTGGATCCTCACAGTTGACGCAATCCAATTTCAATGAAGATTGGACAGGGCTAAGCAACGGGGGAGGTGTTCCGATTCAGAACGAGCTTGAGTATCAAGAGCTTTATGAAGCATCACGACCCCTTCTCTTAAGAACCTATGCTGGAACGAAAAATGTACCTGAGTTAGCAAAGATTCATGAGCGCAGCATCAACATCGCTTGGCATGCCCTTTCCTTCTGGTGGTTCAATCAATTGGATGGGCGAGGTCCCAATGATCTACTAAGCAATCTTCAAGAACACATTGAAACCTTGAAATACATTGCTCAAACTAAGAAACCCTTTGAACCCAACATCCCACATCATTTCGCCTTTAGAGGAAGTGATGATGTGACTTACATCATATCGGCTGTCCTTGCGGCTCGAAGCGCAAAAAAACAGGGCATCCAGGATTTCATCCTTCAAGTTATGTTGAATACGCCACGTTATACGACAGGTATTGTGGACCTTGCGAAGGCAAGGGCCATCATCCAATTGATCAAACCTTTACTAGGCGAAGATTTCAAGATGTATCTTCAACCGCGTGCCGGTTTGGATTACTTCGCACCGGATATTGATTTGGCAAAACGTCAATTGGCGGTCGTCAGCATGCTTATGGATGACATTGAACCGAATGACCGCTTCAGTCCACCCCTCGTACATGTGGTAAGTTACAGTGAAGCCCTTTATTTGGCAACACCTGAAGTCATTCATGAAAGCATTCAGATCACCCATGCGGCGATTGAAAAGTATCGTCAAATGAAAGCGAGTCATCAAATCGACTCCCTACGTTATGAAACTGAGATTCAAGCTAAGACGAATCACTTCGTAAAGGAAGCCCAGATTATTTTAGATTCAATCGATCAAACGATCCATGAACCTTACACCGCACAAGGACTCTATGACATCTTTGCCTTTGGTTATCTTCCAACCCCTTATCTTTGGGGCAATCAGGAACAGTTCCCACATGCAACGCATTTCAAATCGACGTATCATGAAGGCTCAACGATCCTCATCGATGATGAGGGCAAAAAAATAGATGCGCTCCTGCGCATCCGATATGCTCAATTCAATGCTTTAAAGGCCTATCAAGCTTTAAAATAATCCTTCGCATCCATATCCTTGATTAAGTTTCCTTGATTAAGTTCAATCACACGTTGACACAAAGACTGAGCAAAGGGCAGATCGTGCGTTATCACAATCACGGTCAGTCCTTTTTTATTGAGCGACTTCAGCAGATTCGCAACATTCTGTGTGTTCTCAGAATCCAAAGCAGCCGTAGGTTCATCAATCAAGAGAACACGTGGATTGAGAATCAAAGCGCGTGCGATCGCAATGCGTTGTTGCTGACCACCTGAGCACTCATTAGGGAATTGGTCTTTTTGTTGAAGTAAGCCAAATTGCTCAAGCAGTTCCAAGGCTTTGACCTTGGCTTCTTCTTTGCTCACATTGTAACGCAAACGATACGGAAGAACCAAATTATCAATGACGGATAAATGCATGAAAAGTTGATATTCTTGAAAAACAACACCCAATTCTTGGCTTAATACAGGATTACGCTTCCCCTTAAGATAAGCGGATTGCCCTTCCACAAGATACGAACCTTGTTTAGGTTTAAGAAGGCCACTCAATATCTTCAAGAGTGTCGTTTTTCCACTGCCACTCAAACCAAGAATACCAACAATTTCATTGGCTTGGATATTGAAACTGACATCCCTTAAGACCAAGTCCTTGGCATATGCATAACTTAATTGTTTTACCTCAATCATCAACGTTGCCTCAATAATTTCTGTTCAAGTCGTTTACTGATTTGCACAACGACCAAACTAAACATCAAATAGAATAAACCTGCGATCACCAAGGCATCGATCTTAAAGTCCTTGGTGACCAACTCTTTTGCGTTTCGCAACATTTCCCCAATCGCAATCGCCGCAAGCAAGGAAGTATCCTTAACTAAGGTAATGGCCTCATTGATGAGTGGCAGTAATGTATTCCGAAACATTTGGGGAAGAATGATGTGCCAGATGATCTCGCTTTTCTTTAAACCCAAGACCTCACCGGCTTGCCATTGTCCTAAAGGGATGATGGCTAGACCACTTCTGAATATTTCTGTAAAGTAAGCTGCATAATTGATGATGAACGTGATGGATCCAGCAAATAAACGATTCATCCGCATAGGTATGATCAAAGGGATCGCATACATCGTGATGTACAGCTGCAACAATAAGGGCGTGCCACGAATGATCCAGGTGAAGATGGCAATGAATTTCCGGGAGGGTTTGACGATGTCCGCAAGTAATCCAAAGCCCATGCCAATGGGTAAGGCAAACACCATCGTCACTGCATAGACAAAAAGTGAAATTTTAAATCCTTCCACTATCGGTGGAAGGATCTCTAACCAATACGTCATCGTTTCAACAAATCTTCGCCAAACCACTTCATCGAGATTTCTGTAGCGGTCCCATCGGCAGCCATTTCATCAATGATCGCATCAACTTTATCGCGAAGTGCGACATCTTCCAATCTAAAACCAATGCCATAGTTTTCAGAATTGAAGACCTCTGAAGCTACTTGATACTGATCTGCTTCTTTGGAAACCGCGTAACGTGCGAAGATTTCATCCGCTACGATCGCATCGATGCCACCGGCTTTAAGATCTAAGATTGCTTCGGTGATTGTCGTATATTTAACCAACTCATCAATGGCCGCAAAGACATCATTGCCTTCGAGTGCAGCTTGGCCTGAACTTTGAAGTTCAACGCCAACTTTCATTTCGCTCAAATCAGCGATTTGATCAATTCCAGAACCATTTAAGCTTATAATCACGATGCGATTATCGAAATAAGGCTTCGAGAATAAGATTTCTTTTTCACGATCGGCTGTGATGGTCAAACCATTCCAAATCATATCAATGTTCTTACCATTGAGCTCCAAGACTTTTGCGTCCCAATCAATGTATACAAATTCCGCTTCGACACCTAAGCGCTTTGCGACTTCTTTAGCGATGTCGATATCGAAACCCGTGATTTCACCGTTTTCTTTGAATCCCATTGGTGGGTATTCAGTAAATCCAACGATCATTTTGCCATTGTCCTCAATGGTCTTCAAACTCAAATCCCCTTCAACTGGTGCTTGTGTACAAGCCACCAACATCATCATTGCGATGATGAGTATTAATTTTTTCATTTCCTTGCTCCTTGAAACATGTACTTATCATACTTCATTACTTTATCGCTGTAAAGTGTTAAAGTATATTTTTTAAAAAAATTATTTTAATCGCTTGATGATGCGTTTATAACCACCCGATCCGTACTGGATGCAGCGATTGACACGTGAGATGGTCGCACTGCTCATCTTGGTTTCTTTAACGATGTTTTCATAGGTCTCCCCCGCCAACAGACGTTGAGCAACCGCCAAACGATCATGCATGTCATTAAGTTCTTTGATCGTACAGAGATCTTCAAAGAAGGCAGCACAATCCGCCTTGGTTTCCAAGCTCAATATCGCTTCAAATAATTGATCATAATGTTTCTTATCCATAGCCAACCTCTTTTCATCATTTTAATTTAATCCTTTAAGCAAGTAAAGCAGACTTTGCTATAATGTAGACATGAAACATCCTACCGTCCTCTACTGGGTCTCACGTGCCCTTAGAACCCATGATAATCAAGCTTTTCACCAAGCCCAACAAATCGCGCTAAACCATAATGCGCAATTGATTGTTCTTTTTAACTATTATCCGAAGTTTCCCTCTGCGAATCGAAGGAATATGGACTTCTTACTTAAGGGTTTGGGTGAAATGAGTGATAAATGTGCGAAACTCAATATCCCTCTCTACTTTAGAGTTGGAAACATCATTGATCATCTCGAAACACTAAATCAAACGTTTGATATCCAACACATCATAACAGAAGTCCATGTGTTAAGACCCATCTTGGCTGTTCAAGCCTTGGTCTCAAATTGGGCCTATGCACATCAAGTCCGCTTCTTCAAAGTGAATACCGCCACTGTCGTTCCTGTACAAGACGCAAGTCCAAAACTTGAATTTGCGGCGCGCACCTTTAGACCAAAGATTTTAAAGAAATATAAAGACTATTTAAACAGTGATTACACTCTTGTATGTCACCCTCAACAAATCGCTTTGGAAGATCGATTCAAGACATCTGATATTGAATCGTTTTATGTATCCAATCCAATCAAAGAATTATCAATTTCAAAATTAAATCCTGGTGAAGATGCGGCCATCCAGCAATTGAACACATTCATTCAGAATGGCTTGGATCATTATGATCGGCGCAATCAAATCGATGCGAAAGGTCAATCCTATCTGTCCGCCTACCTACATTATGGCATGCTTTCACCCATCAAGATGATTCGTGATGTCTTGAACACCCAACATTCCAATGCGGAACTTTTCATTGAAGAAGCCATGGTTCGTAGAGAACTTGCAGAGAATTATTGTTTCTATGAGCCCAACTATGACAAACTTGAAGGCGCTTGGCCTTGGGCGATTGAAACACTCAAACGTCATGAACTTGATGAACGGCCTTATCTTTATACCCTTGAAGCCTTAGAAAAAGCCCAAACACACGATGATTTATGGAACCATTGTCAACGACAAGTTGTCGATGAAGCTTATCTCCATTCTTATCTACGCATGTATTGGGCTAAAATGGTCTTACTTTGGACGAAGAATGCCTCGGAAGCCATCGATATCCTAGTCTATCTAAACGATACCTATATGTTGGATGGACGAGATCCCAATGGATACACGGGTATTCTATGGAGCGTCGCTGGTGTCCATGATCGACCTTGGTTCGATCGGCCAGTTTTTGGTCTCATTCGAACGATGGGTAAAGATGGTTCAATCAAGAAGACAGGCATCAAACTCTAGAAGTGGACATTGACTGAACTGCGTTTGATATCCTTAAGTGTGATGCATGAGGTCATACGCATGCACTCTTTTAACTCTTGAATGAGCTTATCCGCATAAAGTGAAACACCCTCTGTTTGTCCCCCAATGGATGCATGTGAGAATGGACGTCCGATAAGGACCCCATCTGCTCCCAAAGCAAGTGCTTTGAAGACATCCGACCCACTTCTGAAACCACCATCCACAAATACTTTACAGCGACCTTTGACGAAGGTCGTTATTTTTTCAAGAACCTCAATCGTGGAAACACAATCATCCAAAACACGTCCACCATGATTGGATACGACGATCGCATCGACACCGGCATCCAATGCTGCTTGGGCATCTTCAAGGGTCAAGATTCCCTTCAAGATGAAGGGTACACCCAAATATGCTTTGATCGCTTTAAGTTCCTCAACGGTTTTGAAGCTGACCGGAACCCCTTGTTTCTTAAGTAGAATCAAACCAGCCGCATCAATATCCATCGCAACAGCCAAAGGCGAACAAGCTTTGACTTCCTCGAGTTTTGGCATCAAGAGATCCATCGTCCAAGGCTTGATCGTCATGATGGTTTGCTTATTCAAGTTTTGGTGAATCTTCAGAGGCATCTCAAACGCTTCACGATTCGCCCCATCCCCTAAAAAGACAGGCAGTCCTTGTGCTAAGCATCCTTCCGTCAATCCATTCAAATACGTCAATTCATCCACAGAGCTTCCATAGTTGATCTTCACATTCGCGATGGGTGCAGCCATGATGGGTGCACTGATCATTTGACCAAAGAAGTCAAAACGACTGTCCACTTCTTGGTCCTCACGAATCAAGCGCATGTTCAAAGTGACTTCTTTCAATTTTGCTACATTTCTTACAAAAGTGCTGCCTGTACCTTTACCACCGGGTCCAGGTGTCCAGCCACGACACACTTCGCCATTACAGGTCTTGCACATTTTACAGATGCTCATGTTGGCTTTGGCCTGGATTTTTACTTCTTCAAGTGTTTTCATTATTTGCTCCTTCGAATGAAAGAAAGGTACTGGACCTTTCTTTTACTTTATTATTCTACTACAACTTTCGCTTTTCCGATAATCCCTGCTTTGAACAAGAAAGCAAAGAGACAGATCATCGCAAATGCGATACCAACAGGATACGAGATAGAAGTTGGTAACTTGAAGCCTTCAGGTGCTTGCAAGATGTATGTCATCGAAACAGCACTCATAAAGGTTGCTGGAACCGTAGCGATCCAGTGATTGGATGCTTGTTTAACCAAATACATGGCACCTGCCCACAACGCGATCATCGCTAAGGTTTGATTGGACCATGAGAAGTAACGCCAAACGATATTGAAGTCGATGAGTGTCAACATACCACCCACACCAAGGAGTGGAACTGCCAACAATAAACGACTCTTGTTGGATTTTTGTTCAAGATTGAACCAGTCAGCTAAGGTCAAACGAGCAGAACGGAACGCTGTATCACCGGAAGTGATTGGACAAGCGATAACCCCAACCATTGCCAAGACACCACCCACTGGGCCTAAGAGTTTGAATGAGATATCATAGACAACACCTGCTTGACCGCCGTATTCTGTCAAAGCAGTTGCCAAACCACCGGTAGCACCGTAGAACGATACACCTGCAGCTGCCCAAATCAAAGCGATGACACCTTCCGCAACCATGGCACCGTAGAAGATTTTACGTCCATCGCGTTCGGAAGTCATACAACGAGCCATCATTGGTGATTGCGTCGCATGGAAACCAGAAATCGCACCACACGCAACCGTAACAAACATCAATGGCCAAATTGGTAATTCAGCGGGATGAAGATTAGTCAAACTCATTTCCATCATTGGTACGCCTGTGAACAACATACCACCCGCAATGCCAAGAGCCATAATGATCAATGCAGCTCCAAACAAAGGATAGATGCGTCCGATCAAAGCATCGATAGGAAGAATCGTAGCCAAGAAGTAGTATGCCAAGACAATGATCAACCAGAAGTTACGATCCATGAAATCAGGTGTCAAACGAGCCAATAAGCCCGCTGGACCAGTCATGAAGACGGTACCAACCAAGACCAATAAAACAACAGAGAAGACACGCATGACCATCTTCATTTGAGGGCCTAAGTAGATTCCAACGATTTCGGAAATACTTGCGCCTTTATGACGGATGGAGATCATTCCAGACAAGAAGTCATGAACAGCACCTGCGAAGATGGTTCCAAACACGATCCACAAGAAGACGACGGGTCCCCACAATGCACCCATGATCGCACCAAAGATCGGTCCTAGACCTGCGATATTTAACAACTGAACCAAGAAGATACGCCAAGGCTTCATTTCAACGAAGTCGACACCATCCGCAAGTTCTTTTGCAGGGGTTGGACGATCATCGGGTTTGAATGCCTTTTCGACCAATTTACCGTAAGTCGCATAACCAACGATCAATAGGACGAGGGATATAAAGAATGTAATCATAACTATCCTCCTTTTAACGTTCACATTATAAAAAAGATGTCCTGACAACGCTTACATTTTGGATGAAATGTAAAAAAAACAGGATGAAATGCATCAAATCCTGTCTTAAAATTCAAAGATTTCCTTTAATAAACCCACTTTATTACGACTGATGGGAATCACTTTTTGATTAAAACCCATCAACTTCAAACCATAACCATTATTGAACCATGGAATGAATTCATTCACCATGTTCAGATTGACGATATAGCTGCGTTGAACACGCATGAAACCACAATTCATCAAACGCTCCTCTAAGCGATCCAAACTTAAGTGCGTCGTGTATTCAGCTTTTAATGTATGGACAACAGAGTGTCGCTCTAAAGCTGTGATATAAGCAATTTCCTGAAGATTCAACACAACCACCTTTTCATGGGTGTTCACACTGATCTTGTCAGTCGGACAACTCAGGATTTCATTCTTCGGCTTGATGCGACACATCCGTTGCATGGCACGTGCAATATCCTCACTCCGAAACGGCTTCATCACATAGTCCACTGCCTCGACACTAAAGGCATCCAACGCATAACGCTCAAAAGCCGTCGCAAACACAATGGGAAAAGCCCCTTTAGGACGTTCCATGATGGCTTGAGCAATCTCCATCCCAACACCATCCGGAAGCTGCATATCGATAAATGCCCCATCCAAATCAATCTCACGAAGGATGCTCAACGCACTTTCGACACTGTCTGCTTCTAAAATCTGAACACTTTGATTCAGTTCTTTGATCAAAAATTTTAATTCACTGCGAGCGATCCGCTCATCGTCTACGATCAGTAATTTCATATGTGACCTTATTTTGGAATTTCCATCGTGATGCGTGTATGTTCAAAAGGAACACTTTCAATGACTAAGCCTTTATTATCTGGGTATAAACGTTGAAGGCGATGATGCGTGTTCGCTAAACCGATCTTATCTTGATCATGTCGGTTTTCATAAAGCTTGGCAATGATCTCCGCATCGATTCCATTACCATCATCCTCAACAATCACTTGATATACTTTCTTAAGTTCAACGACTCGAATCACGATTCTCAAACGATTCTTCATCCCATGTTTAATCGCATTCTCGACAAGCGGTTGGATAATGAAGTTAGGCACTTGAAAGTGCAGTTTTGGACTAGCATCAATCACAATTTCCAAACGATCTTCAAAACGTGCTTTTTCAATCTCAAGATAGGAGAGTACATGTTCGATTTCTTCATGAATATCGACTTTGTCATTATGTGTGGATAAGGTGTTTCTAAAATAAGAGGACATCGCCAACAAAAGACTGCGTGCACGTTCTGGATTCTCACGACAATAGGCACTGATTGTGTTTAAAGCATTGAATAAGAAATGTGGATTGATTTGATATTGCAAAGCTTTCAGTTCTGCTTGTTCAAGTAATTTTCGTTGATAATCAATCTCAGCCAATGCCAACTGCGTCGAGAAAAGACTGGCTAAGCCTTGTATGAACTCAATATCCGTCTCCAACTTTTCTTTGAATTTACGATCCAATAACCCAATCGTACCCATCGTCACCCCATTTTTAACCAAAGGCGCAATCATGATACGTTTAAAATGATTATCCATCCGATACGGACGTAATTCTTTCTCATGTAAAATCAGAATATCCTTCGTGGTGATGCATCGCTTGATCGCATCTTCAAACAACGGTTTAAAGCCCTTTAATTTAGATAGATGTTCCCCTGCTTCCGCAACAACTTTTTCAGTATTCGAGATGAAAACCGCATTCACATCTGAATTCGTTAGAATCAAACGCACCGTCTTTTGAACACTCTTCTCATCATCCAAACCCTTACGTAGAAACGGTAGACACATTTCAGCCAAATCAAAAGCACGTTTAAGGTGATACGCACTGGTTTGGTCCAAATTCTTCTGCACGGTATACAAGGCTTCAATGAAGATAACCACACCAATCGAATTCATGATGATCATGGGAACCGCAATGATCTCAACCAAGGCCAATGCGTCCGCATAGGGTTTTGCGACAATCAGAATGATGATCATCTGCAACATCTCGGCCACAACCGTTGTCAAAAAGATGGTCGGATAACGATGTTTCCCCGCCCGCAGACGTTTGTACATCATGCCGCCTAAGATGCCTTCAGCCAAGGTTGAGATCGCACAGGCCAAACCTGTGAATCCATTGATATCAATGAGATAGCGATGACTTCCTGCCAAAGCTCCAGCGATGAAGCCCACCATCGGACCGCCAAGGAAACCCCCAGCGATGACACCGATGACACGGGTGTTCGCAATGGCACCTTGAATATGGATACCCGTATGCGTTGCCAAGATGCCGATCGATCCGAAGATCAAGCCGAGGATGATTTTCTCTTTAAGTGTCTTTTCATGTTCAAAAACAGTTTTACGGAAGAATTTCAGTCTCGGTAAAATATAAGCGATGACCATGAGAATCGCGATGTTATTGATGATATTGCCAAAAATTTCATTGAACATAAGGATACCTACCCTAGTGTATGATAGCATCCTTGTCTTTCACTTTCATTAAAAAAATCGTTCCACTGCGTTAATTATTGGTCAACTATGGAACGATTTAATGTTTTATTATGCTTTTTTAATGTAGCCTACCGCAAAAGCCCCTTTTCCAGCGTTGAGTCCCACGATGGGTGAGATTGTTTCAATGTATTCAGGTTCTTTGCCAATGAGCTTAACCAAGGATGCTTTGAACTCTGTCAGATCGTTTGGATCATCCGCATACACCAAAGCATACTTATCAATGCCATTGGTTTCCATATCTTTCTTCACGACTTTTAGGATGGATTTGACGGCACTCTTTTGTGTCAATGACTTAAATGGAATGATGCCTTTCCCTTCTTGATCAATGGAGATGACGGGTTGAAGTTTGAGCTTTGATAAGACAAAACCTTGAACCTTCGATACTCTTCCACCTTTGAGCATGTACTTCAAATCCTTGACACTGACGAAGATGTTCAAACGTGGAATCATCGCTTCGATCTTCGAGACGATGTCTTCAAAGCTTTCGCCTGCTGCTCTCAATTTGAGTGCTTCATAAACCAATAAGCCTTCCGTAATCGAATTTGTTTTAGAATCGATCATCGCAATCTTCTTATCTTTTAGATTCAGTTTATTCACAACTTTTAAAATGTTTTGATAGGTCCCACTCATCTTTTGTGAAACAAAGATGCCGATGACTTCATCATAATGTGGTAAGACTTGATTCAACATCCGTTCGACTGCGACAGGACTGGCTTGTGAAGAACTTGGATTCAAGCGATAATCATCCATGTGTTTATAGAAATCACTCGAGCGCATCGTTAATTTATCCATATAAACATTTGAATCAATGATGAGATTCAAAGGAAGCACGACGCAATGATGATCATCCTTGAACTGTTGCGGGAGATCCGCAATCGAATCCGTAATGATGGCCATTTTCGCTTGTTTGGCGTGGATCAAATGCGCTTGCATCCACATATCATCCACCTTATGGGAGATGACACGATGATCACGAACCAATTCACGCATGATCACATGCGGTTCATTGGTGTGTACATGAATGCTGATGTGTTCTCCATTTTGATTGACCACTAAGGAATCCCCATAGTGATCCAAACTTTTAATCAAATCATCCTGAGCATACTTTGTTTGAATCAGATATTGTGCACAATAACGATGATCGCCAATATCCAAACTGGGGGTCATTTCGGTAATCAAATCCAAACGTGCCGCCGTGAACTCCAAATCCTCTAAGGTACCGGATTTCAGAAAGCGTACGATTCCTTCCACAAAGAAATAAAACGCCTGGGCACCCGCATCCACCACATTGTTGTCTCTTAAGACCTTTAATTGATTTTTAGTATTACTGACGGCATCTTGCAAGGCATGAAGTGATTTCTCGAAGATTTGATCATAATCCACTTCCCAAGCCCCTTCCAATGCTTTCGTCCATTCACGCATGACCGTGAGGATCGTTCCTTCTTTGGGATGTGCCACAGAATTGATGGCTTGATGAGCAGCTTGTTTGAAACTCTCAACCAATTCCAGTGGTGATAAAGAACTTTTTGCTTGGATCGAATCCGCCAAACCATTGAAATACTGTGCAAATATCATACCTGAATTCCCGTAAGCATTATCGATCGATAATTGAGCGATTTCAGCCATGGCTTGGTGCGCATGATCAAAACGTTGCGCTTGACTGATGATGGAATTCATCGTTAGTGCAAGATTGGTACCCGTATCCCCATCTGGGACTGGAAAAACATTGATACGATTCAAGTTCTGTTCGTTGACGATGACATTCTTCGCACCCGATACGATATATGCATATAATTCTTGTCCATTAATCTGTTTCATGGTGTGCTCCTAAAAGAAATTCGTAATGATTAAGTATGAAATGACACTGACGCTGGTCGACAAGGTCGTGCCCCAAATCAAATCAATGATGGTGATGGTAATCGGCCAATCTCGCACGGTTGCCAGGTTGGTCAAATCATACGTCGCATAGGTCATGAATCCAAAAAGCATGGCACGAATGACAAGTTGCGTGAAGTCACGATCCACCAAACTCGGTGCGATGACGAAATACAAGACACCGACGATGAAGATCACATAAAAAATCAAGGCCGCCAGCCAATTTACATTCGGCGCCATCAAATAGCCTAGATACTTAGAATAAATATTTTTTGCCACAAAACCCAACCAAATCAAATCAATGCCCATGAAAACAACGAAAGTTACTGCGAAATAAGCTAACCAGATCATAATGATTCCCCTTTTTTATTAATTCACTTAACTAATTGAATTTCTTGAATTTAGCTTAGCGAAAAAGACCTCTTTAAGCAATTGTTTTGCTTATACGATGTGTTCACAACAAACTTCTTTTTGATATCGATAATTAGATGCATTTTTAGTTAAACACACTTACCATACTTCAAGCATAGCGGAATAAAAGTTTGGACGCAAGAATTGAAATCATTGATGAACAGCTGTATACTAATGGCATGGCACAAATACTCAAAGAAGAATATCGTGAACGGATCTTAAACGCTTCACTGGCAGAATTTTTTAATTACGGTTATGAAGACGCATCCATGCGCAGAATCGCAGTCGAGGCAAAGATGTCGGTAGGCAATCTTTATCATTATTATCCAAACAAAGAGAAGCTGTTCAATGCCTTGGTTCAAGATACAATCCAAGCTTTTAATACAATCATTCTCAAGCAAGGCAGTTTTAAAATCGATGATATCGAACGGAATGCGTGGTTCAAGGATCAAGTCAAACAGCTGACCCAAGGCTTGGTTGAAGTATATTCAAAGCACCAAACCGAAACCTTGATTCTTTTACGTTATTCTAAACTCAATGATCAAATCGCTCAGTCCATCAAACATATGATCGATGGCATCATTCTTCAATGGTTCCCTGCCATCGAAGCACGCAATAAACAAGTTGAAACATTATGCATCATGTTAGCCGATGCGATCTTCGCGGGTCTTTCACGTTTATTCGAAGATGCGTATCAAAGTAAATTCGAAATCGATATCGATTGGACTTTGGAAACCTATTTGAATCTTTTCACCTTAATGATTGAAGCTGGAGATACGATGTATGAAGCGAAATAAATGGATCATCTTCGCCCTCGTCTTAGGACTTCTTGGCTACTTTATTTTTCTGCGACCTCAAAAGCCTGAAACCGAAGTTGTGGAGGCAAAGAAGTTGAGTGTCAAAGTGATGACCATCAACACACGTACCAACCAAGAAACCATGAACTTCGTCGGTATCATTCAGCCGAAAGACTTAAATCAAGCAACTTTCTCCAGTGTCGGTACGATTCAAGAAATCTACGTCAAAGAAGGCGATGTCGTCAAGAAAGACCAAGCTTTGGCAAAAATCGACAGCGAGCAAGCTGAAATCAGTCTGGATAACGCGAATGAATCCTTACGTTTGGCCAAAGCCCAACAAAGCGAAGCGGAAGCAGATCTCAGAGTAGCGGAAGCGGAATATGATGCCGTCATCAAAGATCGCGAAGCTCAAGATATCGTGATTGAAGAGAAACGCGTTCTTGCGGAAACAAAGCGCGCTGAAGCGGATCAGGCGCAAATCGATTATGATCAAGCCGTTTTGGATTATGGTGAAGACAGCGCTGAAGCAGCGGATGCCTTGGAAGTATTGACAAGCGCCAATGCCGAAGCGGTTCAAGCGGAAACCGATTATCGCTTGGAGCGGGATGTGGAATTCTCATCCGAAATCGAAATCGCCCAAGCCCGCAAAGATGGAGCCAATGCCAATTTAGAAGCAGCCAAAGCTCAAGTCACCATCAGTCAAAACAATGTTGATGCGGCTAATGAAAACATCGATGCCAACATTTTGAGAAGTTCCATCAACGGAACCGTAGTTAAGCTCGTTTCCAAAGTGGGCGATATCGGAAGTCCACTTGCCCCTACCGTCATTGTCGCAAGTCATGAGATGGTTGTCCATATTGGGGTCAGCCAAGGCAGTGTCAATGATATCAAAGCAAATCAAAAGACTTTCATCACAATTGATGAAGACGAATACGATGGTTCGGTTTTGGATGTCGCAAAACTCCCTGACACCAACAGTCGGACCTATTTAACGCGCATCCAGTTCAAAAACAGCAGCCAATTGAATATCGGTGAAACTGCGAGTGTTGCCATCGATGTCGGTTTACGTGAAGGTGTATGGTTGAATCTTTCAACCATTCTGAATGATGGAGAAGATTATGTTTACATCATCCAAAACAATCGCGTAACAAAGCGGAAGATCACCATCCTTTCCATCAATAACAATCAAGTCCTTGTCTCTGGTTTGAATGTCAATGATCAATTGGTCATCGAGGGCGGTCGTTTCCTAAGCGTTGGTAGCGAAGTAAATATCACGGAGACCATTCCGTATGAGTAAACTCGTCCGAATTTTCCTCAAACAACGTCAAATCGTTATTTTCTCATTGATCTTCGTCGTTATTTTTGGGATCTTCAGCTATATTCAGATTCCTAAACAAGAGAATCCCAACACCAATTTTCCCGCAGCGATGATCACAACCGTTTATCCCGGTGCGACCTCCAGTGAAGTTGAAACCATGGTTTCCCAAAAGATTGAAGACAGTCTTCAATCCATACAAGGCATTGAAACTTTAAATTCTTACTCGGTCAACAGTGCTTCGGTCGTCGTTGTTTTGTTTGAAATTGATGTGGATGCGGAACGTTCCCTCCAACAAGTTCGCGACTTGGTCGCTGATGTTCAAAAAGATCTTCCACCCCTTGCCATGGAAAGTGAAGTCAAAACTGATTTGACGGACGTCCCACAGTTCATCCTATCGCTATCAAACGATGCCTATCAGACCGATGATCTGGTCAACTATGCGAAAAGAATCAAGCAATCCTTGGAACAAGTCGAGGAAGTGGTTCGCATCGATATCGATGGCGTGACCAATAAAGAAGTCTTGGTCAATGTGAACATCGATGACCTCTATCTCTATAAAGTCTCCATTGAAACCATCGTTCAACTCTTACAAGCACAAAACCTAACGATTCCATCTGGATCGATTTCGTATGCGGATGAGACGATCAACGTCAAAACACCCGCTACCTTTGAAAACCTTAGAGATATCGAAAACATCATCATCTCTGGATCGCAGGAACAAGTTGGCTTCGTACGATTGAAAGATGTGGCGACGGTTACGATCATCAATGAAAACAAAATCAATTATCAACACAATGGTCAAAATGCCGTACTCTTAACTGGTTATTTTGAACCTGGCACAAACGCCGTTTTGATTGGCCAGAAAGTCAGAACCATCCTAGATGAACTCAAACAAGATCTCCCTTCAGACATCATCTTTCATGAAGTTGTCTTTTCTCCTGAAGATATCAATGAATCCATCAACGATTTCATACTCAACCTAGCGGAAAGCATCGCTTTGATCATCATTGTCGTCATGATTGGGGTCCGTTTACGCAACGCTTTGATCATTTCTTTATCCTTGCCCATCTCTGTTTTGATCACTTTCATCGTCATGTATCTACTCAAGATTGAATTTCATTTCATATCCATTGCGGCATTGATTATTTCATTGGGAATTCTTGTGGACAATGCGATCGTCGTCAGTGATGCGATCCAAGTTCATGTGAATCAAGACAAACCCATTGAAGTGGCCATCTTGGCTGCCATCAAAGAAACCGCTTCTCCTGTTTTCACATCGACACTAACCACCATCGTCACCTTTGGGATTCTGTTGTTTGTGCCTGGAGTCATCGGTAAAACCGTCGCGACCATTCCAATCGTCATCATTTCGACACTCATTGCTTCCTATTTCGTGGCGATGTTGATTGTACCCGTATTCGCTTATTACTTCTTCACCAAAGAAAATGAAAAACGAATCAATAAGACAAGCAATTCACCGATTCGAAAGTTCTTTGATGATCTGCTCGCCTTGGGTCTAAAGTACCCAAAAAGAACGCTCTTTGTGTCTTTCTTGAGCTTAGGCGTATCCGCTCTATTATTTACCCAATTAGGCATCAGTTTCTTCCCTTATTCCGATAAGCCTATCCTCTACATCAACCTTGAAGCAGAGACCTTATCCATTCAGAAGACCCAAAACGTTCATGATCAAGTCTATGCGATTCTCGAAGAATACCCTGAAATCGAGGAGATCGTCACATCCGTTGGGACCAGTCTTCCGAAATTCTTCATTACCGTTCCCAACTCGAATCCAGGGGACGACAAGGCTCAGTTTCTTCTGAAACTTGACTTGGAAGACAGTAATTATGCGTCCAATGAAGAATTTGGTTTCGTGCTCCAACAGCGACTCGATCAAAGCATTGCCGGCGCTAAATTGGAAGTTAAATATCTCGAATATGCCATGCCTACGGATGCTAAATTGGTCTTTACCTTGAGTGGTGAAGACATAGAATCACTTTTGATCGCATCGAATCAAATCAAAACAGTCCTCGAAGAAATCGAAGGTACCTACAACATCCGAGATAACAATGTCCCCAAAGAATATGAGTATGTTGTAAACATCCATGAGGACATTCTTTCGACCAGCGGCATTCTAAAGTATGACATCGTCAAACAGATCAATACCGCACTAATGGGTACCCGTCCTTCCAGCTTCAAAGCAGGCGGTCAGGAAATGGACATCCTGGTCAAAGGTGATATTTCTTCATTGGATGATTTGTATCGACTTCCGATTCAATCCTCTGCCACAGAAACCACCATGCAGCTGTATCAATTGGCTTCCTTGGATCTTGAGGCAAACATTCCATCTATCTACCGTCACAATGGTCAGCGGACGATCACCGTCTTATCCGACATTCGTCCAGGCTATTCCGCTCCTTTGATTGAATTAACATTTAGAAACAAACTTGAAGAACTCATCTTACCGGATGGTGTTTCGATTCGCTTTGATGGTGAACTGACAAATATCTTTCTTTTAATTGAGAATCTTGGCTATTCCGCCTTGATTGCGATACTCGTGATTTATTTGATCTTACTGGTTCAATTTGAAAAATGGATCAAACCTTTGATCATCATGACCAGCATTCCACTTTCATTGACAGGCGTCTTTCTTGGTTTGTTTCTCTTTGGGTCCGATATTCAAGCCATGGCACTGCTCGGTGCTGTCAGCTTGATTGGGATTGTCGTAAACAATGGCATCTTACTCATGGAAGTCATGGACGAAGGTTTGCGCCAAGGTCAAACACTTTTAGAAGCGTGTCAGAATGCCGTGGATGCGCGTTATCGACCCATCATGCTTACGACCATCACCACTTGTATCGGTTTGATTCCTTTGATTATTTCCAAAGACCCGATGACCTCCCCAATGGCTTTGGTGCTCTTCTTTGGCTTATTGGTGTCGACCATTCTAACCATGGTTGTCGTCCCAAGTTTCTATTACATGATCATGCAAGACAAAACAAAAGGAGCCTAAGCTCCTTGGATGCGATGGATTATGTTCTTAATGCATAACCGATTTCAAATGCTTTGATATTCAACTCGGTGAGGGATTCATTCTTCTTGCCGAGTTTTTTAATGATGGCTTCAATGCCATCTTCAGGACTAAACATCGGCATGGTTTTAAGCAAAGCTCCAAAAGCGGCCATGTTCGCAACCTTGAGCTCATTCAAATCTTGAGCGATCTGATTGAAGTCGATTGGAATCAAGGTTCCTTTGAAATCACTGGGCACATGCTTAACCAGTGATGCGTTGCTTACGATCACCGCTTCCTCTGCACATCGAGGCAAGAATTTATCCAAAGCCGGCTGATTCATCGCAAGCAGATGGGTGATGCCCTCCGCAATCAAGGGTGAACTTACTTCCTTTTCATCAATCACCACATGGCAATTTGCTGTACCACCGCGCATTTCAGGTCCATACGATGGCATCCAACTTACAGCTAAATCTTTATCCATGGCTAAAATCGCAATCAGCTGACCTACAGTCAAGACACCTTGACCCCCAAAGCCCGCGGATACACATTTGATTGTTTTCATCTTAGACTCCTTTATCCTTATACACGCCTAAAGGAAAATACGTTGCCATTTCATTCTTAATATATTGCAAGGCATCGTTTGGACTCAAACCCCAACCGATATTGCAGGAAGACAAGACTTCAATCATACTGAAGCCCTTGTTTTCCACTTGGTATTGAAAGGCTTTCTTAATCGCTTTCTTCGCTTTACGCACACTGAGTGGATCGGCTGTCATGACACGTTCGATATAAGCAGAACCCGGAATGGTCGCCATCAATTCAGACATCCGGATCGGCTCACCCGTCATCGCCACATCACGGCCCCGTGGTGAAGTCGTGGTGACTTGGTTTGGTAAAGTCGTTGGGGCCATTTGACCACCCGTCATGCCATAAATCGCATTGTTCACGAAGATGACGGTGATGTTTTCACCACGATGCGCCGCTTGAACAATTTCAGCCGTTCCAATCGAAGCCAAATCCCCATCACCTTGGTATGTAAAGACGATCTTTTCAGGATGAACCCGTTTGACACCCGTCGCCACCGCAGGAGCACGTCCGTGTGCCGCTTGAATCGCATCACAATTAAAGTACTCATAACTCATGACGGAACAGCCTACGGATGCGATCGCAACACTACGATCCAAGAGATCCAACTCTTCTAAACACTCCGCTACCAAACGATGAATGATCCCATGTGTACATCCAGGACAATAGCTGAATGGCGCATCGGTCAAACCCTTGGTTTTCTTAAAAACGACGGTCATCTTAACGCCCTCCACAATGTTCTTTAACCGCATTGACCAACTCTTTCGGTTCAAAGACCATTCCTCCGGCACGACCATAAAAGTGTACCGGTACACTACCTTCCAAGCTTAAACGAACATCTTGGATCATTTGACCCATGGATAACTCAGCACACAAGACGAATTTCTTTCCCTGTGCCGCTTCTTTCAAAGCTTTATAAGGGAATGGATACAGTGTTTTTGGTCTAAATAGACAGGCCTTGATGCCTTCTGCCTTTAGATTTTCAATCGCAGCCTTGACGATGCGTGAAGGTGTCCCATAAGCCACAAACATCACTTCCGCATTTTCATCATGACTGAGTTCATAGTCCACCTCTTTTTGCTCAATCAAATCATATTTCGCTCTTAGATCCAGATTGTGTTTCTCCAACTCCACAGGATTTAGAAACAAGGAGTTCACCACATTGCGATGTCCTCTGGAAAGATTGCCATCACTTGCCCAAGGTTTATCAATCAAAGGCAATGGTTCCGTATTGATTTCAACCGGCTCCATCATTTGACCGATGACGCCATCTGCCAAGACAATGACAGGATTACGATAGGTATCCGCAAGATAAAATGCTTTACGAACCATTTCCGTGGCTTCTTGTACACCATTGGGTGCTAAGACGATGACTTTATAGTCCCCATTACCTCCACCCCGTGTGGCTTGATTATAGTCCCCTTGTGCCGGTAGAATCCCACCCAAACCTGGACCCCCACGACTGACACTGACAATGACCGCAGGAAGTTCTGCCCCTGCACAATAGGATATACCTTCTTGTTTAAGGGCCAAACCCGGTGATGACGATGAAGTCATCGCACGTGCACCCGCAGCCGAAGCTCCATAGACCATATTGATCGCAGCCAATTCACTTTCCGCTTGAACAAAAGCACCTTTATCCGGCATGTATTTCGACATGTATTCAATCAGCTCATTCTGCGGTGTGATGGGATAACCAAAGAAAGCATTGCATCCAGCCGCAATCGCTGCTTGGGCAATCGCTTCATTGCCCTTCATCAGTACTTTACTCATACATCCAACCTCTTGACCGTAATCACGGTATCGGGACACATCGTTGCACAATTCGTACAAGCGATGCATTTACTCATATCAAAACAATACGCTGGATTATAACCCACCGCATTCACACGGGTAGTATCCAAAGCTAAGATATGCACCGGACACGCTTGCACACACAGGCTACAGCCTTTGCAGCGATCCGTATTAAACAGTACTTCACCTCTCATAAGGTCTCCTTTATCATCCATGTCTGCCTTAACAACAATTCTTCATACACCATTGCCTTGCTTATCTTATCTTGAAGATAGGCAAAACGTTTGGTTAGAACCGTCGCAATCAGTGGCACTTGCCATTGCTCACATAAGCTTAGACATTCTTGATGCGCTTCCATTAACATTTCTTCACTCGTCTCATCCAACAAATGCGAGTTATTGATGATGCCAGAAAGCGGAATCCCGAGAAATCGACTGAATGTATCCATCGTCTCAAGCACCGCATCGCCCCAAGCATCACTACGATATTTATTCACAACCAAATACAAGTTCGCTTCTTTAAGATCATTTTTGAAACCAGCTAAGGGTCTTAAGCCGTGCGCACTGCCAGCACAATCGATGATCATGGGCAACTGTCCATGAAGCGCAGGACCCAAATCACCGCTCAAGGCCGGAAAATCTTGATTGGTATGATGCTTGATGGAGGAACCAATGATCTTAATCCCCTTTTCTTCGAACCATGACGTCAATTCACGCGGTCTGAAGTAGGGATTGATCACATCGATATCCGCCAAGACACAAGGCGCATTGCGAAGTGCCCATTGGCAGGCAAACTCACTTTTACCCACCCCATAAGCACCACTGATGATTAAAACCTCACTCATTCGGAATGTGGATCGAGTTGATGTTGCGCATCATTTCAATGCGACGTTCAGCCATCCGATCCGCGACCAAGTACGTCGGTGTATTCGTCGTCTTCGATTCAACGATGATCTCACGAACGCGATCATAAATCTGATCGATCGCACGCATGGATGCTTCTTTGTTGTAACCGATCTTCTCTTGATAAACATTGATCAAACCACCCGCGTTGATGACATAATCCGGTGCATAAGTCAAACCCATTTCATGAAGTTTTGTCCCATGAATTTCACTATCGCTCAACACATTATTGGCAGCCCCTGCAATGATTTTTGCTTTCAAGCGACTCAAGGTATCATCATTGATGACCGCACCCAATGCACAAGGCGAGAAGACATCACAATCCACATCATAGATTTCTTGTGGCGAAACAACTCTCGCCCCAGTTTTTTCTTGAACACGTTTGACACTTTCTTCATCGATATCCGCAATGGTCAAAATCGCCCCTTCTTCATGGAGAAGATCACACAACGCTGCGCCTACGTGTCCAACACCCGAAACGGCAACACAAACACCTTCTAATTTGGAAGTGCCCATGGTTTCCTTTAAACACGCCTTGATGCCTTTATAAACACCATAGGCTGTAAACGGGGAAGGATCGCCCGAAGTCGTAGGCAAACCCAAGACATGATCTGTTTCCATACGAACCAAACTCATATCATCCGGTGTCGTCCCAACATCTTCTGCTGTGATGTATCGTCCACCCAAAGATTCGACATAACGACCAAAGGCTCTCCAGAACGCTTCACGACGAACGGTATCCTTACGTAATTGCTTCGAGTTTCCAATGATGACGGCTTTGCCACCACCGAGATTCAAGCCTGCACATGCAGCTTTCTTGGTCATCCCACGTGCCAAACGCATGACATCATAAACCGCATCTTCTTCTGTCTCATATTCCCACACACGGGTTCCACCCAAGGCAGGTCCTAAAGTGGTGTTGTGGATACAGATGATTCCTTTTAGTCCAGAATAGCGGTCATGCATGTAAATGACTTGTTCATACCCATATTTCTGCATGTAATCAAATTTATTCATTGTGTTTTTCCTCCAAAAGAAAAGCCGTCCTTAGTTACCCTAAAAAACGACTGTCAGACAGATTGCTTTGCTTGTGATGTGTGACAATCATGAGCATAACGATTCAACGACCTTTCTACTGATACTTAAAGTATATCAAATCTAATAATTATTGAAAGCGTTTTCAGGTGAAATTTTAGTAAAATCCAAGATCTTCTTCTTTCGTAATGAAACGAACCGCTGCACTCGCTAAAGCATAGAGTTCATCTTCACCAGGATAGACACTGACCTTTTGAATCCATGTGACTTTATCAATGATTCTTTGAACAAAGGCCTGATTGTAGGCAAGTCCACCCGTTATCAAGATCTGATCGACTTTGCCTTCTAAGACCGCAGCCATCATACCGACTTCCTTTGTAATCTGATAGATCATCGCATCAATCACCTGTTTCGCATAGGCATCTGTTTCTGCTAATTTCAAGGCATCCATCATGCTGTTGGTGCCTAAGTGCGAAATCAAACCAGATTTACCACCCAACATGCGTTTGATGGCGGGAATGTCTTGCATCTGTTCGACCAAATCCAACACCATGAAATTACTAAGTGCCCCAGCACGTTCTGGTGAGAACGGTCCTTCCCCATCCAAAGCATTGGTGACATCCACGACTTTACCCAAACGATGAGCACCCACGGAAAAACCGCCACCCAAATGGCAGACAATCAAATTGAGCTCATTGACCTGTTTATTGATGGATTTCGCATACTCCAAAGCGATTTGTTTCTGGTTCAAAGCATGAAACAAGGATCTTCGATAAACACCCTTCAAACCTGTGAAGCGCGCCACATCCTGCAATTCATCTGTGATCGGCGCATTGGCGAAGATCGCGGGCTTGTGATAAGCCTTTGCCCACCGACGACCTATGACCATCCCGATGCTCGATGAATGTGCACCATATTTATCCACCATGACTTCTTCGATGATTTCATCCGTAACTTCATAAATGCCACTGGGTAAAGGTTTGACCAAGCCACCCCGAACACAGAAGACATCCATTTCGTCCAATGCATAGTGATGTTCCTTCAACCAGGTTTCAACGTGCTTTTGTCTGAAATCGACTTGTTCGATGATGCGCTTAAAAGGCTTCAGTTCTTCTGCTGAATGACGTAAGGTAAATTCATCCAGACATTCAAGATTTTCATACACTGCACCTTTAGAAGATGTGGAACCTAGATTTAAAATGATGATTCTAGCCATGGGCTTGTCCTTTCAATAAATGTGCTAATAGAATGGAATGATACTTATCTTCAGCTTTATCTGCTCGTGATGTCAAAATGATGGGTGCACTTGCCCCCATGACCACGCCGGCTGTCTCGCCATACGCTAAGAAGGTGATGGCCTTAAACAGCACATTACCGGCTTCAATGTTCGGGACAATCAACACATCCGCTTGTCCTGCATTGGGATGCGTGACCCCTTTATGATGGGCAGCTTCTTCATCCACCGCATTATCTAGGGCAAATGGCCCATCCACTTGACATCCTTTGATTTCTCCGCGTTTAGCCATTGCTGAAAGTTCAGCCGCATCAACACTGGATTGCATGCGAGGATTCACTTTCTCCACAGCAGATAAGACGGCTACTTTAGGATCTTCCATTCCTAAAGCATGCGCCACTTCGACACTGTTCTCAATGATGGCCTTCTTGACCATCAAATCCGGTGCGATGTTCATCGCCGCATCGGAAATAAGATAAATATGATCACGTTTAGGGACATAAGCCACCGTCACATGCGATAAGACACTTGCTTTACGGATGCCCCATTCTTTATTCAAGACAGCCTTTAAAAAGACACTGGTATCCACCAAGCCTTTCATCAAGAGCTCAGCTTCACCCTTATGCACTGCTTGAACTGCGAATGAACACGCTTCTTCCGAACTTACAGAATGAAATATTTGGAGTTTGAAGCTTAGCTTCAAATCATTCAAGATTGTTTCAATCTTAGCTTTATCCCCATACAAATACGCTTCAATCCAACCTTCTTCAGCAGCTTGGGAAAGAGCCGTCAAGACCGCCTCATCCTCTGCACAAGCCACCGCAACACGTAAACACTGCGACATTGTCAATTTTGACTTCAAATAATGATCGAGTTTCATAGCTTCACCTTTGCCTTCATTATAAACAAGCCTAAGACGCATGCACAAGAGCTTGGGCATATTCCTTTATGAGAACCCTTAGACATGCTATATTTTACTTACAAAAGGAAAGTAATATGAAAAACTATCATACAAATGACATCCCCCATGTAAAAAATGTACAACTCAAAGTATCAAGCTTAGAACAATCTTTGGTTTTCTATACCAAAGTCCTTGGTTTGAATATTTTGAGCCAAAGCAATACTGAAGCCAATCTTGGTAATTCCAAGGGTGAGAGCTTGATTGAATTAATTGAACTTAAAGAACCAGGTCAACGACCCCAGCGCTATGCAGGCTTGTATCATGTGGCTCTTTTGGTCCCAAGTCGTAAAGCCTTGGCCAAACTTGTTCAACACTTCATTGAGCATAAAATCCCTGTTCAAGGTGCCAGCGATCATGGCATCTCTGAAGCGATCTATCTTGCAGATCCCGATGGCAATGGCATTGAGATCGCATCGGATACACCCGATGAAACTTGGCCATGGATCCATGGTAAGCTTGATATTCTTGGCAAGAATGGACCGATGGATATTGATGCAGTGCTTGCAAGTAAAGACGAAAATGATGTTTTCGAGAAGATGGAAGCCAATACCATTGTCGGTCATCTTCATCTTCATGCTTCAGAACTTGAGAAGTCAAAACAATTCTATACAGAGATCTTAGGCATGGATGTGGTGATCGATCTTCCGAATTCCGCCTTATTCTTGTCCTACGCAGGCTATCACCATCACATTGCCTTAAATCTATGGAACGGTCGAAATGTTCCCCAAACTCCAGAAAATGCCCCTGGACTTTCATTAGCTCGCCTTCAAGTCCCATCACTTGAGTTCTTGCTTGATGTCGAAAATAAGCTGATCAAGCATCAGTACCCCTACACAAAAAAGGACCAAACACTCTTGGTGTTTGATCCATCTGGTAATCCATTCGAACTTAGTCATTAATTCGAGCATTCTCCATCGCCTGTTCAACAGCTGCGATGACCGCATCGCGTGTATAACTCGAACCAGTGAAAACATCAATGTCATCCGTGCCTTGACGTTCAACGATTTGTGCAGGTAATGCATCCAAAACAGCTTGTGCGATATCCGGCGTTTCTTCATGAGCTGTGATTTCAACCTTTGTGATTTCGTCATTCATGAACGTCACAGATACAGCAACCGGTCCCTTTTTACCTTCACCTACACCTTCAAACGTCCCGTCATGATAGATTTGGGGCGTTTTTGCGCATGCGGATAATACGAATACGATCAAAAGCATTAAACTCATGATCTTCTTCATGGGTAGCCTCCTCACATTATGAGTGATATATATCACGTTATCACAGTCATAATCCGAGTGCATTAAAAGTGCATAAAAAAGGTAAGCGATGGCCTACCTTACTTGATTTTGGCTTTTTCGATAGCTTGATCAACCGCCATAACAATCGCATCGCGAGTGTAGGTTGCGCCTGCATAGGTATCAACAGCTTCCGTTCCTTGAAGCTCAACAATCTGTGCTGGCAAGCTTTCAAATACTACATTCGCAATATCTGGTGTTTCTTCCTGAGCGGTAACTTCGACGCTTGTGATCTTATCGTTTTCAAAAGTTACTGAGACAACGACAGGCCCCTTCTTCCCTTCACCGGTTCCTTCATAGATTCCGTTATTGTACACTTTCGGTGCGCTTGAACATCCGGCTAGGGCCAAGACAAGCAAAAGTGCTGCACTCATCATCTTCTTCATTACTTTACCTCCTCACATATTAATGTGATATACATCACATTATCATAACTCATAGTGAATTGCAAACCTAAATAAAAGACAAGTCGCAACTTGTCTTAAATGTATTTCTTACACCAGTTCTCGATTTCCTCAAGACCGGATTTATTCAGGGATGAGAAGAGGATCACGTCCTGTTTATACGTTTCACTTAACTCTTTTTTAATGGCTAATCGCTTCGAATGATTCAACTTATCGGACTTGGTTGCGACAATCAAGAGTGGTAATTTTTTAGACTCCACAAATTCACGCATATCCTCATCATCTTCTGTCAAACCATGTCGGCAATCAATGACCAACATGACCCCATTGACCTTACGCAGTTCAAAGTAATCATCCATCATCTTCCCATACTGAATCATTTCAGAACGTGAACGTTGGGCATAACCATAACCCGGCACATCCACCAACATCAAGCGCTCTTGAATCTGATAGAAATTGATGTATCGGGTCTTCCCCGGACGTTTACCAACATAAGCTAAGGCCTTCTGATGGGTCAGGGCATTGATCAAAGAGCTCTTCCCCACGTTGCTTCGCCCAGCCATTACAAATTCTGGGAAGCTTGTTTCGGGAAATTGTTTCTTTTCAACGGCTGTCGTCAGAAATTCGGCTGTGACAAAGAGATTCATTCGTGCACCAAAGCTTCCTTAAGAACTTGTTCCATGGACTCTACAGGCACAAAGGTAATCGCATCTTTGACGATCTTCGGTAGATCATCCATATCTTTCATATTCATCTTAGGGATGAGGATCTTGGTGATGCCCACACGATGTGCAGCCAAGGATTTCTCCTTCAAGCCACCAATCGGCAAGACATTCCCGCGCAAGGTCACTTCACCCGTCATCGCCAAGTCTGAATAGACTTCACGATGCGTCAATGCGGAAACCAAAGCGGTTGTCAAAGTGATCCCAGCACTTGGGCCATCCTTAGGCACGGCACCTTCCGGTACGTGGATATGGATGTCATTGCCTTCGAAGAACTTTGGATCGATGTTGTATTTCTTCGCATTGGATTTGACATAACCCAAAGCGATTTCAGTGGATTCTTTCATGACACTGCCCAATTGACCGGTAACGATCAATCGTCCCTTGCCTTCGAAGGTCGTGACTTCAACAGGAAGCACATCGCCCCCAAAGGAGGTATAGGCCAAACCGGTTACGACACCGACTTGATTGTCTTTTTCTTTCTTACCATATTCAAAGATTTCTTTGCCCATCCACTCCATCATCAATTTATCGGTGACGGTAATGGACTTCTTGCCATCCTTAAGAATCGCTAATACGGATTTACGACAGAGGTTCGCAATGTGACGTTCCAACTGACGAACACCTGCTTCACGCGTATAGTTACGAATGATGTGCAAGATGACCTTATCGGCAATATTGAATTGTTTAGGTTTCAAACCATTCAATGCGGCTTGTTTCGGAATCAAGTGCGCCGTTGCGATGTTCACCTTTTCATCTTCAGTGTAAGAAGACAAATTGATGATTTCCAAACGGTCACGCAAAGCTGCCGGAATATCTTCCAAGTAGTTGGCTGTTGCGATAAACATGACTTTACTCAAATCATACGCTTCTTCCAAATAGTGATCGGAAAACATGCTGTTTTGCTCTGGATCCAAAACCTCCAACATTGCAGAACTTGGATCACCCTTGTAATCACTCGCCATCTTATCGATTTCATCAATCAAGAAGACAGGATTGACCACAGCGGCTTTTTTCATGGATTGAATGATGCGACCTGGTAAAGAACCCAAGTAGGTACGACGATGACCACGGATTTCCGCTTCATCACGTACACCACCCAGTGATGCTTTAACAAAGTTACGATTCAAAGCATTGGCAATGGACTTCGCCAAGGAGGTCTTACCGACCCCCGGAGGGCCTACTAAACAGAGAATCGGCGCATTCAGACTCTTGGTCATGGTTTTAACAGCCAAGTACTCCATGATGCGATCTTTGACTTTCTCAAGTCCAAAGTGATCCTTGTCCAATACAGCACGAACGGCAACCAAATCTTCATTGTCTTGGGACTCTTGCCACCAAGGCACATTGAGCAACCAGTCCAAATAGGTTCGAATGACACCACTCTCACCGGATGAACTTGGAAGCATTTCATAGCGTTGGATTTCCTCCAAAGCTTTTTTCTTGATGTTTTCTGGATAAGGATTGTCTTCCACCAAACGACGTAGACTTTCCATATCATCGGTTGAATTTGGCACATCGCCCAATTCTTCCTTGATTGCACGAAGTTTTTCACGTAAATAATATTCACGTTGATTTTCTTCAATACGT
>CAYRIW010000004.1:0-75268 GCA_964424595.1 uncultured Erysipelotrichaceae bacterium
GACGCAGTGGCTCTCGATGTCCGATGCGCTGGTTCTATTTTGACGGCGTTTTCAGGAACACCTAATGATTCAACACTGAATAATCATGTAACAGTTAAAGTTAAGTCTGAAAATATAAATAAAATGATTGATACTATTTATATTCTATCTAATACAAACAATTCTATTATTGAAAGAATTAGTTGCTTATGTTCGCATTATAAAATCACTTTAATTCTTATAGATAGTATCACTGATATTTTGAAATATGAACACGAACATGTTTGCGAGTCACTGATGAAGTAATTCTTGGAATTTAATCAAAAAGACGATTTCCTGCACTCACCCCATCTTTTAAGTCAACACAACCGGTGTCAAGCTTGTTCAGGGATTAAACGCGAATTCATCATATTAACTGTTAAACGCGAATTCATCATATTAACTTGCAATTTGAGTTTAGTTTGATATAATTACAACGGTAACTTTAGGAAAGGAGGGGAGAATATGCCAAGAGTCATTTTGAAAGATAATGAGAGTTTAGATGAAGCGTTACGCCGATTTAAACGTTCAGTATCACGTAACGGTACCCTCGCTGAAGCACGTAAAAGAGAATACTACGTTAAACCTGGAGTTAAACGTAAATTAAAACAAGAAGCAGCGCGGAAAGCACGTCGTTCAAAATAGAAGCGCAAGCTTCTTTTTGTTTACATTTCGATATGGAGGCTTAAAATGAAATTGGAGGTTCGTCATGACCCATCGCTTTGATTTAGATCCTTATAATCTTGAAGATAGTAAATTGCTCCATGGTTTCAACGATCAGAATCTACGTTTGTTGAAACAACTTTTCGAAGTGGATTTTGTCATCCGCAATCATGAATTGATTGTGAATACACCAGATGCGGAGCGTGCCGAGCAGTTGAAGACGAGTATCTTGGCTCTCATCAAACATATCCAAATCAATCATAGCCTTGACGAAAGAGATGTCATCTATTTATCGCATTGTGTCATGGAAGATGCACAAGATCAGTACTTTAAGGTCACCAATCAATTGATTGGTAGAACCGTTGCTGGGAAGCCGATTTATGCCAAGACCTTAGGCCAGAATCGTTTTATCGAAGCCCTTAAGGCTGCTGAATGTGTCATCGCATCGGGACCAGCAGGGACAGGTAAAACCTATCTCTCTGTTGTCTATGCCGTTTCACTCCTTAAAAAAGGAGATGTCAAAAAGATTATTTTGACACGACCTGTTGTTGAGGCAGGCGAGAACCTTGGCTTTCTCCCTGGTGATTTAAAGGAAAAAATCGATCCTTATCTTAGACCGCTTTACGATGCATTAAACGATGTATTGGGAGTGGAAGCCGTTGATAAGATGATTGAGAAGGGAATTATCGAAATCGCACCTTTGGCTTATATGCGTGGCCGTACCTTCGATGATGCATTTGTCATTTTAGATGAAGCGCAAAACACCACACGCATGCAAATGTTGATGTTTCTAACACGCATGGGCTTTCAAACTAGACTTGTTGTAACGGGCGATGTGACACAGGTGGATTTGAAGCAAAGCTCTGGTTTGGCGCACGCCAAGAAAGTATTGAAAGACATCTCAGAAATCCAATTTGTAGAACTCAGCAAAATGGACATCGTCCGTCACCCCCTAGTTCAGAAGATCATTGAATCCTATGCAAAGGAGAACAATCATGGCTAATATTCTTTTTGTGGATGATGAAGTCAATTTACGTAAGCTTGTTAGTTATGACCTTAAACAAGCAGGATTCAACTTCAGTGTTTGTGAGAATGGTGAAGATGCATTGGAAATGGTACGTAAACAGAAGTTTGATTTATGCATCATTGACTGGATGATGCCGAAACTCTCAGGCTTGGAATTGGTCAAGATCTTGCGTAAAGAAGGCAGTGATGCAATTCTAATCATGCTTACGGCAAAGGATGAAGAAGAAGATTTAATCGATGCATTTGAAGCGGGTGTTGACGACTATGTTCGCAAACCATTCTCATCACGCGAATTGATGTTGCGCATTAACGCTCATCTTAAACGTATGAAGTTGTCACAAACAACGATCAAAGTATTGGGAGATGTTCAACTGGATCTTGCTAAACGTGTTTGTTTGATCAAAGATGAACCTGTTTTCTTGACTAAGATTGAGTTTGATTTACTTCTGTATTTCTTTGAAAATATCAATCAAGTTTTATCACGTGATATGATTCTAAATGCCTTATGGAATTTCGAATATGATGGAGATACACGCATAGTGGATGTTCATGTCTTCAAGCTAAAATCAAAAATGAAAGCAAGTCTTCTTGAGTTCAAATCCATTCGAGGGATCGGCTATCAGTTAGAGGTCACCAGTGAATAATCGTTTCTTGATCAAACTCATCACAGCTTTCTTGATCTTGATTCTGAATGACTTTGTTCAATTCATTGAACCGGTGATTCTTACTTTTAGCGTGTTTGGTTTTATCCTCTATATTTTTTATGATGAGATCAACTTAAAGAAAATCCGCATCGATCAACTCATTCGCCAATACCAACAGGAAATGAATATCGTCAATAAAGAATCCAGTTTAAGAACTAAACAACTGGAATCCATAATATCCAACATCAATTTTCCAATGGTGCTGATTGATCAACATGCACAAATCCTCCTTGTAAATGATAGTTTCTTGAAGCTAAACAACATCTCAGAGATTAAACAAATCAATGAGAACAGTCCGCTTCATAGTGAATTACGAAATTTCATGCGTGAAGCATTTCTCAAGGAAATCAGCAATCAAAAAACCATGAGCATTCAACAACAGGATTACAGTGCACTTTCAATTCCGATTTATGAAAATGGACGCTACATGGGTTGTTTATACATCTTTCAAAACATCACTTATATTCTTGAGCGTGAACGTATCCAAAAACGTTTTATTGCGGACGCTTCACATGAGTTGAAAACACCTGTTTCGGCAATCAAAGGAATGATTGAAATACTTAATCGACCTAATTTCAAAGATGATGAAACTTTACTCGATTTTCATCAACAGATAGAGATCGAGACAAAACGGATGGAAAACATCATACAAGACATGCTGACACTGTCACGCAACACATCAAAGAATGTCTTACTTAACATTGAGCATTTCAATCCATATCTATTAATCAATGACGTGATTCGTAGTCAACAATCTCATATCCTACAAAAACACCTTAATGTAGAAAACAAACTTTCAGAAGATATGATGATCGAAGCCGATCGCGATAAGTTCTATCATATTTTCTCAAACTTATTAAGCAATGCGATCAAGTCGAGCGTACAGGGTACGATTCGATTTGAAAGTTCAATGGACGATCGGTTTTTATCCATTTGGATTCAAGATGAAGGGGTCGGTATGCGTTCTTCAGAAATTCCTTATATCTTTGAGCGTTATTATCGAATTGATGAATCCCGCTCACGGGATACGGGAGGGAGTGGTCTAGGCTTAGCGATTGTTAAGACCTATGTCAATGCGCATCAAGGAACAATCGAAGTTCAGTCAGAGGAAGGGAAAGGTTCAAGCTTTATCTGTAATTTTCCAATTAGAATTGTGAAAAAAGCTTAACAATCCATTAACACACAGTAAACCAATGCATTTGAAAGATTTCATATACTAATCTCAGGAGCAATCCTAGGAGGAAATATGAAATTTTTTCGTTTAGTAAGTGCGGGGTTGATTTTAGGATTAACACTTAGCGCATGTACGGCTGCTGAGTCGAACACTCAAGAAGAAACAAAACTATCGGGATCGATCTCAATCGATGGGTCATCTACTGTATTCCCAATCACGGAATTGGTTGCAGAAGATTTCAACGCAGAAAATAATGATGTCCAAATCACAGTCGGATTCTCAGGTACAGGGGGTGGATTTACAAAATTCGCTGCAAAAGAAATTGAGATTTCTGGTGCATCACGCCCAATTAAGACAGCTGAAGCAGAAGCTGCTACCGCTGCGGGAATTGAATTCATCGAATTAATGGTCGCATATGACGGTCTATCGGTTGTTGTGGCTAAAGATAATGCATGGTTGGATTATTTAACCATTGAAGAATTAGCTAAACTATACGGACCAGAAGCGACTGCTACAAAATGGAGCGAGATTCGTGAAGGTTTCCCAGAAACAGAAATCAAATTATATTCACCAGGACATGACTCGGGTACCTTCGATTACTTTACGGAAGCTGTTAATGGTAAAGGTGGCTTGATTCGTCAAGACAATGAAACCGTCAAAATCTTCTTCAGTGAAGATGACAACGCCTTGGTAACAGGCGTTGCTGGGGATGCAGGTTCGATTGGTTACTTTGGTTTCGCTTATTATGAGGAAAATGCGGATAAGTTGAAGTTGGTTCCAATTCAGAAAGCCGATGCGCCTGTTACGCCGAGCTTTGAAACAATCAGTAACAGTTCATATCCACTTTCACGTCCTTTGTTCATCTACGTAAATAAAGAAAGTTTAGCGCGTGAAGAAGTCAATGCATTTGTAACATTCTACTTAGAAAATGCGGGTGAACTTGCTAGTGAAGTCGGATATGTCGCACTTCCAGATGCATTGTATACTGAAGCTTTGGCAAAATTAGACTAAGAAATTCAAATGATTCGGCAAGGGCGCCAAAAGCGCCTCTTTGCCGTCCAAGGAGAGTATGCGTGAAAAAGAAGAAGACATATTTACAAGAAAGCATCATTCAAATGATTTTGGCGCTCTTTGCGTCCATTTCAATTTTAACAACCATCGGAATCGTATTTAGTTTGTTGTTTGAAAGTGTCATATTCTTTAATGAGGTATCCATCATTGAATTCTTCACGACGATACGTTGGGCACCGGTGTTTGATCCACCATCATTTGGCGTCTTACCTTTGATATCCGGCACACTTTTGATTGCAGTTTTGTCCAGTATGGTTTCATTACCGCTTGGTTTGGGGAGTGCGATTTACCTGAGTGAATTTGCTTCTTCAAAAGCACGTAAGTTAATCAAACCCATCTTAGAACTCTTAGCAGGGGTGCCATCCATCGTGTATGGTTATTTCGCCTTAACGTTTATCACGCCATTATTGAGAACATTTTTACCACAAACGGAGATATTCAATGCGTTGAGTGCGAGTATTGCGGTTGGGATCATGACTTTGCCAATGGTTGCATCCTTAAGTGAAGATACGATGATGGCAGTTCCAAACAGCATTCGACAAGGTGCTTATGCCTTGGGTTCAACCCAATTGGAAGTATCCACCCATGTCATTGTATCGGCTGCATTCTCAGGTATCGCTTCTTCATTCGTTTTAGCGATTTCAAGAGCTATTGGTGAAACCATGATCGTTGCGATCGCAGCAGGTCAAACCCCATCAATGGCCTTAAACCCATTAGGCAGTATCCAAACCATGACAGGCTTCATGGTCAACATGGCATTAGGAGATATTCAACAAGGATCCATCGAATTTAAAACGGTGTTTGTTGTGGGTATGGTTCTGTTCATTATTACTTTGATCATGAATTTGATCGCTAAGAAAATAATCGCTCGCAATCGTGAGGTGTACGCATGAGCCGATATCAGAAAAAGTTGAGAATACGTCATTTCTATAACCAAGCTTTCAAAATACTGCTCTTCATTGTTATTGCTTTGTCGCTAATCGTACTCATTACATTGTTGTTTGATATCTTTAAGAAGGGGTTTCAAACTTTGACATGGGATTTTTTAACCTCCATGCCATCCGGTAGAGCAACACGTGCCGGCATTCTTCCATCACTGGTTGGAAGTTTGGTTCTCATCGCGTTGACAGCTTTGATTTCGGTTCCGCTTGGTGTTGGTACAGCAATTTATCTTGAGTTGTATGCAAACAAACATTCCCACTTCTTCAAACTCTTACAGTTGAATATTGCGAACTTAGCCGGAGTTCCTTCGATTGTGTATGGTATTCTCGGCTTAGCCATCTTCAGTCAGTTGCTAAAGTTAGGACCAAGTTTGATTGTCGGTTCAATTACATTGAGTTTATTGATTCTTCCTGTCATCATCGTATCTTCAAGTGAAGCCATCAAAGCGGTGCCAAGTTCCATCATCGATGGTTCCTATGCTTTGGGTGTCACACGTTGGAAGACGATCACAGGTGTCATTCTACCAATGGCGTTACCTGGCATCATGACAGGTTCGATTCTCGCCTTGTCAAGGGCAATGGGGGAAGCAGCGCCTTTGATTATGGTTGGCGCAGTCGGATTTGTCACGTTTTTACCAGACAATCTCTTATCACGTTATTCGGCTTTACCTTTAATCGTATTCAACTGGACATCACGCCCACAAGCTGCGTTCGCACAGATCGCGGCTTCTGGTATCATGGTCATGATGATCATCTTATTGATAACGAATCTTACAGCCATCATAATCCGTAATAAAACACAATCACGGATTGATTAGGAGCACACATGACAATAAAAATAAAAGTAGAGAATTTAAACTTCTATTATGGAAGTTTCCAAGCACTTAAGGATATCAATATCGATATTCATGAGAATCGCATCACCGCATTGATTGGACCAAGTGGATGTGGTAAGTCCACATTTATAAAAACGATTGATCGGATGTATGATTTGATTGAAGATACAAAAGCAGATGGGACGATTGCATTTGAAGGCATCAATGTCTTAGATGAGAACACGGATGTGGTAGAGCTGAGAAAACGGATCGGTATGGTCTTTCAAAAACCCAATCCATTTCCGAAATCGATCAGTGAAAATGTGCTTTATGCCGTGAAACGCCATGGAGATCAAGATAAGAAGGAATATGCTTCCATTATAGAAAATGCTTTAAAAAAGGCTTCATTATGGGACGAGGTTAAACATAAGCTCAATCAATCCGCATTCTCGTTATCTGGTGGTCAGCAACAACGTCTTTGTATCGCACGCACACTTGCGACAAAACCGGATATCATCTTGATGGATGAACCCACTTCAGCTTTGGATCCGATTGCGACTTCTAAGATTGAAGAGCTCTTACAAGAATTGAAGAAGGAGTACACGGTGATCATCGTAACGCACAGCATGCAACAAGCGGCACGGATATCCGATTACACGGCATTCTTTCTAAGCGGAGAATTGATTGAGTTTGGTGAAACCAAAGACATGTTTACAGCTCCACGTGACAAACGAACAGAAGATTACATCACAGGAAGGTACGGATAATGGTTAAAATCACAACAGAATTGGAAATGTTTGAAGAACTGGTTTTTTTGATGAGTGAGAAGGTTCGTCGCATGCATGCATGGACAACGGAAATCTTAAAGACAGGTGATAAGGAAAAAGCCTTATCCATCATTGAATTGGATGAATACGTCAATCATGATGAAGAATTGATCAATCGAAGAGCCTTGGAAGTATTGGCTTTATTGGCTCCACTTGCGTCGGATTTGCGTAAAGTCATCGTTGGCATTAAAATTGCCACAGATTTGGAACGTATCGGTGACTATGCGAAAAGCATCGCTCGCTATGTGATCAAAAATGAAACCATCAATGAAGCATATCTTCCTTATGTGGAAACAATCAATTCAAGTTTCTTGAATTTTTATGACGCAACCATGGAAGTTTATCGCGTGAAAGATGTCAAAAGAGCACTTGAACTTGCCAAGTTGGATGAAGAAATCGATTCAACGATCGCAAAGCTCTATAATCATCTTGAGAAAGACAACCAAGATCATGAAGATCGCACCAACGTCGTTGCTTTTGTCAGTTTGTTGCGTAATTTTGAAAGAGCAGGGGATCATACAAAAAACATTTTGGAACACCTCATATACGAAGTAACCAATCAACGTTATGATTTTGGATAGAAACTGCTTTACAAACAAAAACGGAGTCTAAGTTCAATTGAGCTTATACTCCGTTTTTTTAATAGAGATTACAATTACCGTTAATTAGTTTTCCATTTCGATGCTTTCTGCATCGATGATTTTAGGTTCATGCGTTGTATGAACATTGAAGGCTGAACGTGCGATGTTATCCGCATGGTCGGCAATACGTTCCAATGTCCCTAAGATATCAATGAAAACCGAACTTCCAACAGCTGTCGTACATTCGCTGGAACGCATCCGCTCAAAGTGCCTTTGACGTGCTTTTTGTTCCAAAAGATCAACATAGCTTTCATCTTCTGAAATTGAGTGCGTCAAGGCAAAGTCATCTTCCGCATAAATCCGAATAGCACGATTCAACATATGCTGGGTGACTTCATACATGTTATTGACATCTTCCAATGCAGAAGGAGAGAAATCTTCTTTTGAGTCATAAACCAAATCATAGAATTCCGCTAGATTCATCGATAAGTCACCAATTCTTTCCAAATTTTTAACAATTTGAAGATTGATGGAATTAGCGTCGGTATCTTTCTCAGAAAGACCTTCCTTAGAAATGATTAAGAGGTAGTCTGTAATTTTGGAGTCAAAATTATTAACGATGTCTTCAAGCTGACTTACAGTATCCACCGAAGCTTTCTGTTCTTGATTAAATAATTTTCGTGTTTCAAGTAGACATTCCGAAGTGATCTCACCCATCTTGATTGTGGCGCGTTTGGAAATCTCCAGGGCTGCAGAAGGAAGACTCTTTGCGAGTTGTAAATCAAAGTCATTGGTGTTGATTTCGATGCGTTCTTGTTCTTCACCACGAATGACTTTACGAATGATCCAAACGAGTTGTTTGATGAAAGGATAGAACAATAGGGTTCCACCGATATTGAAGATGATGTGTGATAGAGCGATCTGCATCATTGGTTCAATACTGAAGCGATCCGTAATGAACATGATGAAGTTATAATAAGGAACCAATAACAACATTGCAATGACACTGACAAGGACATTGAACAAAGTATGGACACCCGCTGCTCTTCGAGCTGCTAATGAACCACCCAATGCGGCCAATATCGCTGTGATGGTCGTACCTATGTTTGAACCAAAAAGGAAGGGAAGGACCGCGTCAAATGCGATGCCACCGGATTCATAAATCTTTTGAATGATTGCAATCATCGCACTGGATGACTGAATCAGAGCCGTCATTGCTGCACCACCAAATAGAGCAAGCAGCGGACTGTCAGACATTAACAAGGCTAACTCGTGGAAGGCATCAATATCTTTAAGTAACTTCAAAGCAGTTCCCATGATGCTCAAACCGAAAAAGAGGACACCGAAACCAAGTACGATTTCACCCAAATACGCATTTTTCTTACGTTTAGAGAACAATAACATCATCGCCCCAATAAAGATGAAATAAAGCGCGTACTTCTCAACCTTCAAACCAACTAAGAAAGCTGTTGTGGTTGTCCCAATATTCGCACCAAGAATGATACCAACCGCTTGATCTAAGCGCATCAAACCAGCACGAACGAAACCGATGGTGATTGCAGTTGATGCAGAACTGGATTGGACAAGGATGGTTGCTACGATACCAACCAAAACACCCATCCAAACCTTTGTTGTATAACGATCGATAAAATCTCTAAGTTTATCACCTGCATAGGCCTTCAAACCATCGCCCATGAATTTAATGCCAAATAAGAATAATCCAAATCCGCCAAGAATGGATTGCCAATCCAAATCCGCGAATGTGTACGTTCCGCTCAGTAAGGTTATCATCATAATTCCTCCGCCTCTAATTTTAGCAGAAAATCATGATTTCCTAACTCCAAATTTCGATTTCTCTTCATTTGTGTATGATATAATGAACTCGCTATGATAAATTATCAATTCATTAATCAAAGTTCAGAAAGCTCATGGCTCAATTATCGTCGCTATGTTCAAGCGATTTGTGAACAAACACGTTTGATTCTGAAACTCGACAGAACCTATACATTTTCAATTATTCTAATGGATGAGAAGGATATCCATGTCATTAATCGTGACTATCGTCAAATTGATCGACCAACTGATGTTATCAGTTTCGCTTCGAACGATGAAGATGCTTTGGTTGTGGGTGGTGAAGAGCTTGAGTTGGGAGATATATTCATTAATATTCATGCCATTCGTTCACAAGCAGAAGATTATGGTCATAGTTTGAAGCGTGAGTTCAGTTTCTTAGTGACGCATGGCTTATTGCACTTGTTGGGGTATGATCATATGGATAAAAAGGAAGAAGAAGTCATGTTTAAACTTCAAGAGGAAATATTAAGTGAAATTGCACGAAGGTAAGGCACTGAATAAACTGATCTTTAAGTTTCAAGTTGCTTTTAACGGGTTGATTGAAGGCTTGATCCATGATTTCAGCATTCGCATTCAATTTGTATTTGCAATGTTGGCGATCATCATCGCATTTCTATTCAATTTCACATATATTGAATGGTCGATTTGGCTGCTTTGTATTGCAATCGTCATTAGTTTGGAATATTTAAATAGTTCGATGGAACAGATGATGGATCGTTTGGATCCCAGTTATCATGTCTTGACAAAAAAAGCCAAGGATCTTGGTGCCGCATCCGTTCTCGTAAGCGCGCTCGTAAGTTTAATCATTGGTATGATCTTTGTGTTCAACCATCTATAGGAGGAAAAAATCATGCAGAAAGAAGAAGTATTGAAGCTGGCTTTTAAAGCAATGGGGAACGCTTATGCGCCTTATTCTAATTATCATGTTGGAGCTTGTGTCGTTACCAAAGATGGATCGACATTCCTAGGTGCGAACATTGAGAATGCCTCCTTTGGGGCGACCAACTGTGGCGAACGCAGTGCAATTTTTGCGGCATACTCAAATGGATACCGCAAAGAAGACATCGAAGCGATCGCAATCGTGACAGATGGTCATCGTATTGGTGCACCATGTGGCATCTGCCGTCAGGTTTTATCGGAATTGTTAATGGATCAAACACCGATTTATTTATCAAATGGTGTCGATACCGTTGAAAAAACAATCGATGACTTATTACCGATGCGCTTTACCCAAGAGGATGTTCTATGAGTTTTAAATCCGGTTTTGTGGCTTTGATTGGTCGACCGAATGCGGGTAAGAGCACCTTATTGAATCAAATCTTGAAAAATAAAGTTGCCATTGTATCCAATAAAGCACAAACAACACGTAATACGATTCGTGGCGTGAAGAATGGTGATGATTATCAAATCGTTTATATCGATACGCCTGGGATCCATAAACCACAACACGAATTAGGTCGTCAACTCAATCGTTTAGCGTTTTCAGCACTTGAAGGAGTTGATTTGATCTATTATTTGCTCGATGTGACGAAACCTTTTGGAAGAGGGGATGAGTTCGTTTTAGATTTATGCAAACGACAAGAATTACCGATCCTTCTAGTTTTGAATAAAATCGACTTGATCACAAAAAAAGCATTGTTGGAGAAACTTTTAGCGTTTTCTGAAATGAATCTTTTTCAAGAAATCATTCCAGTCAGCGCAAAGAATGATGACAATATTGACCGTTTGATTGAGGTGAGTTTAAACTTCATCCCTGAGGGAGAAGCCATTTTCAGTGATCCTGAAATGGTTGAATATCCGGAGTACTTCTATATCACTGAAATCATTCGTGAACATGTCTTGCATCTAACGAATCAAGAAGTGCCTCATTCGGTAGCGGTTGTTTTGGATGATTTCAAAGAAGATAAGAAGGGCATTTTGATTCAAGCCAGCATCATTGCGGATCGCGATTCACAAAAAGGCATTTTGATTGGTAAGCAAGGTTCGATGTTGGTTGAGATTGGAACGAATGCACGTTTGGAATTAACCAAACGATTTAACAAACCTGTATATTTGGATTTAATGGTTAAAGTGGATAAGAATTGGCGGAATATACAGAAGCGTATCAACGCTTATAATAATTGGGATCTTGATGAATGACATCACACGTGTGATTGTATTGAGTCAAAGTGATTATCAAGAAAATGATGCGATCATCAAAGCTTTTTCATATGATTACGGTTTGATGAGTTTTGTCGCAAAAGGAATTCGTAAGATCAACAGTAAGAATCGAAGCATCTGTATGCCATTTGCGATTTCTGAGTTTCAGTTCAATCTTAAAGAAAGTTCGAGTTTACAGTCATTGCTTAATGGACAGATCATCGTCACCAATCATAGATTGCACGATGACTTGAGCAAATATGCAATCGCAAGTCTATGGACGGAGCTCTTAGGGATGAGTCTTGAAGGAGAAAGCGATGAAGCTTTGATTCATGATTTGTTTGAGAACACAATCACACTTTTTAAGTTGATTGAGGAATCTGATAATTACGCTGCCTTCATCTTGTTTATGTTAGCGAATTTCTTAGATCGTACAGGCTTTGCGCCACATGTGGATTCGTGTGTCGTATGTGATGCGAGCAAGGTAAACAGTTTATCAATTGAAGAGGGTGGTTTTGTATGCAGTGATTGTCAAATGCATCTGCATACACCGATATTTGAAGTAGAGTTGTTGCGGGACTTCAGACTTGCCCAAAAAGTAGGTTTTGATAAGTTGAAAGATTATTTGAATTATAAAAAACCACATCCAGACTGTGTCAAATGGATGATTCAATTCTTTGAATATCACATTGGAACATCACTTAAAGCGTGGGAATTTATGCATAAATGGTCTATAATAGAAGAGTTATAGGAGAGTAAAATGGACATCAAATTTGAGACAATCGTCAATCATGCTAAAAGTAGTGGTTTTGTTTATCAAGGTTCTGAAATTTATGGTGGTTTAGCCAATACTTGGGATTTTGGACCTTTAGGGACCTTGCTCAAAGAAAACATCAAGAACGCTTGGCGCCTAAAATTCATTCAAGAAAGTTCACATAACGTTGAAATCCAATCAGCGATTTTGATGAATCCAAAAGTATGGCAAGCAAGTGGCCATTTGGCAACATTCAGTGATCCTCTAATGGATTGTAAAAAGTGTAAGACACGTCATCGTGCCGATAAGCTGATCGATGCCTTCATGGAAGGCAAAGTCAATGCTTCGACCATGACGCAAACCGAAATGCAAGTTTTCATCAAAGAAAACAACATTGCTTGCCCAAATTGTGGCGCGCACGATTTCACAGATATCCGTCAATTCAATTTAATGTTTAAGACATTTCAGGGTGTTGTGGAAGATGCGAAAAATGCGATTTATTTGCGTCCTGAGACAGCGCAAGGGATGTTTGTCAATTTCAAGAACGTACAACGTACAAGTCGTAAAAAGGTACCTTTTGGAATTGGACAGATTGGGAAATCATTCCGTAATGAAATCACGCCGGGTAACTTCATATTTAGAACACGTGAGTTTGAACAAATGGAACTGGAATTCTTCTGCAAGCCAGGCACGGATATGGAATGGTACGGGTATTGGAAAGATTTCTGCATGAACTGGTTGACCAGTTTGAATGTCAAAGTAGAGAATCTTCAATTACGGGAACATGATCCCGAAGAACTCTCCCATTATTCAACTGGTACCAGTGACATCGAGTATCGTTTTCCTTGGGGATTTGATGAAATCTGGGGGATTGCGGATCGTACGGACTATGACTTGAAGCAACATCAATCGCATTCTGGTTCGAATATGGAGTATTTGGATCCTGCCACCAATGAGCGTTATATTCCTTATTGTGTTGAACCCGCTGTTGGGATCGAACGCTTGTTCTTGACGTTTTTAACGGATGCGTATGAAGAAGAAACGTTGGAAAAAGATACACGTGTCGTTTTACATCTCCATCCATATCTTGCGCCTTATAAAGCATGCATCATGCCTTTGAGCAAACAACTTTCTGAGCAGGCAGATGCGATCTATGCTCAACTGGCTAAATCGTTCATGGTTGAATATGATGAAGCGGGCAGTATTGGAAAACGTTATCGTAGACAAGACGCGATTGGTACGCCATTCTGCATCACGGTCGATTTTGATACGGCAAATGATCAAAAAGTAACAGTTCGTCATCGCGATACAATGAGTCAGGAACGAGTCGCAATTGCGGATCTAACGGAATACATTAAGCAAGCAGTCCAATTCTAATATGCATGAATCCTTGATTCAAGAAATACGTAGTAAAGCGGATATTGTTCAAATCATTCAGAATTATCTTCCGCTGATTAAAAAGGGCAAAAACTTTGTTGGTGTTTGTCCTTTTCATGACGATCATGATCCATCGATGTCGGTTTCACAAGATAAGCAAATTTTTAAGTGCTTCGTTTGTGGTGCAGGTGGAAATGTCTTCAACTTCGTAAAGGATTTTGAGCAGATTCCATTCCCACAAGCGATTTTGAAAGTTGCACAACTTGCGAACATCGTTGTTGAGGAACAATACCTTGAGCGTCAGACTGTATCGGATGCCAAACATAAACAATTATTTGATGTCTTGGCGGAGTATGTCCGTTATGCGCATTACATTTTAAATACAACGGATGGGCAGGTCGCGCGTGATTATCTAATGAAGCGAGGATTGGATGAGTCCGTCATCGATAAGTTTGAACTGGGCTATAATCTGGACCAAGATCAAGCAACACGTTTTTTGCTGGCTAAGGGTCATTCTCTTGAACATTGTGTCAAAGCTAATTTAACGCGAACAAATGAGTACGGAAATAAGGATGTCTTTGCGAAACGCATCGTCTATCCGATTCATAGTCCAGATGGCAAACCCATAGCATTTACAGCACGGACCCTGGATCCCAATGAGAATAGCAAATACATCAACTCAACCGAAACCGAACTTTATGTCAAAGGTCAGGTTCTCTACAATTATCATCGAGCTCTAAGATCCATCAAGCTCAAGAAGGAAATGATTGTTGTGGAAGGGGTCATGGATGTGATTGCTTTGGATCGAGTCGGCATCGAAAATGTCGTCGCAACCTTAGGCACCGCTTGCACAAAAGAACAGATACGATTGATGCAAAGCGCTACAAATAATGTCACGGTCTGTTATGACAGTGATGAAGCAGGGCAGAGTGCTAGTTTGCGCTTAGCCCGCTTATTATTAGCGGCCCGTATGAATGTGCAGATCGTACGTAATACCAGTGGTTTGGATTTGGATGAAATCATAGAGAAACAATCGAAGGCAAACTTGCAAGCTTTGATGGAACACAAACTTTCTTATCTTGATTTCTTCTTTGAATACAGTCTGCGTCGCTTAGATCTTGCAAATTTCAACCAACGTAAAGAATTCGCAAAACTAATCATGCACGAAAGCAATCAACTAAAAGATCGCTTTGATCAAGCTTTGATGATTGATCGCTTAGCACAAGCCACTCAGTTCACACCGGATCAATTGCGACTCCTTGTTCAAGCACAGACGACAAGTACAAGCAAGCTTGCTCAACGTCCACTTTTAAAGAATAAGTTGGAGTTGACAACCTGGGCAGAGAAAGAAATCCTTGGCCAGATGCTCTTCAGTCAACAAGCTGCTTTAGATTTTAGACAAGAATTAGGCTTTTTTGCGGATCCAAGTTACCAGAAATTAGCTCTAACCATTATAAATTACTATCGAAGTCATGAAGAATGCGTAATTGCGGACTTCATTAGTACACTCGAAGACGCAAGCATGATAGAATTAGTTACACAGATTGTAGATAGTGAGATCTATTTTCGTGCGTATTCAAGCGAGGCTTTGCATGATGCAATCCTTCGTGTTAAGATTAACAATCTTGATCGACAACTTGAACTGTTCAAACAGAAATACAGCGATGAACTCGCATTTCAAACAAACATGGAACGGATTCAAGAATATCAATCATTACTAAAGCAGAAGCGAGAATTGGTTCAATTGAGAGGAGTAGACAGACATGGCAAACATTAAAACGCTCGATGAGTTAAAAAAAGAATTACAAAGTAAATTTAAGAAGAAGGGTGTTCTAACCCAAGATGATGTGGATAAAGAACTTTCCATTTATGATTTGAACGACAGTGAGGCAACAGAATTTATTGATTCACTATTAGGGATGGGTGTTAAGCTCAGTGATGAAGTCGTCATTGAAGAAGATGTCGATTTAACGGACAACGCTTTGGTTGTGGAAGATATTGAGATGAAGGATGATTTTGTAGATGATGAGGATGAAGAAGTTGAGGAAGAAAGCTATTCCGCAAACTATGCATCTTCGAATCAAGCTCGAGTCAATGATCCTGTCAAACAATATTTGAAGGAAATTGGTCGTGTTGATTTGTTGACATCAAGTTTGGAAACAAAGTATGCGATCGACATAAAAGAAGGTTTGGTTGTATTCAATCGTTTTAAACTTGTCTTTAACAATTGGTTGACTCTGACTAATTTGGAAGAAAAGACGTTTGCGGAGGCCAGTGCAGCTGTAAGTCTTGATTTTGAGTTGCATGCGAAGTTGAATGAAAATGAGGGTACGATTTTTGATACGCTTATCTTTATCATTACACAACGCTTAAAAACGTTGATGTTTAGAAAAGATGCGTTCATGAAAGAAATCGAAGCCTTCAAGTCGTTTGAAGATTACGATCAGATTCAAGATAACATGACCGCGGTCCAGATTTATCGTATGTTGGCTAAGGATTATCCACAACTTGCAAACTTAGCGCATGATTTCAAAGCTGACTTGGAACCTTATCGCGTCTTTGCATTTAAGAATTTCATGTATTGCTTTACACATCATTTCAACGAGTTGACAGATACCTTTGAAGAAGATTTAAAAATCATTGATAAGGGAGATTTTGCTAAACAAGAACTGATTTCTGCGAACCTTCGTTTGGTCGTATCCATTGCCAAGAAATATGTTGGACGAGGCATGTTGTTCTTGGACTTGATTCAAGAAGGCAATATGGGCTTGGTCAAAGCTGTTGAGAAGTTCGATCATACGAAAGGCTTTAAGTTCTCGACCTATGCGACATGGTGGATTCGTCAAGCCATCACCCGTGCGATTGCCGATCAGGCACGTACGATTCGTATCCCAGTACATATGGTTGAAACCATTAATAAGTTGACGCGCATTCAAAGACAATTGGTACAGGACCTCGGTCGTGACCCAAGTGCTGAAGAGATTGCGGCGAAGATGGAAAACATCACACCTGAAAAAGTACGCGAGATCCAGAAGATCGCATTGGAACCCGTGTCTTTGGAAACACCGATTGGTGAAGAAGATGATTCCCATTTGGGTGATTTCATTGAAGATAAAGATGCGATGTCACCGGATGAGTATGCGAACAATCAGCTCTTGAAAGATGAAATAAACAATATCCTGCAAGGTTTGACTGAACGTGAAGAAAAAGTACTTCGTTTGCGTTTTGGCCTCTACGATGGCCGTACACGCACGCTGGAAGAAGTTGGCAAAGAGTTTGATGTCACACGTGAGCGTATTCGTCAGATTGAAGCCAAAGCTTTGCGTAAATTAAAACATCCAACACGTTCAAAACGTTTGAAAGACTTTAACGACAAGATCTAATGCTTAACATAAGATTACGCCATATCGCTAAAATGATTGAGCCATGTGAAGTCCTGATTGATATCGGGAGTGATCATGGCTTTTTACCATTATCACTCTTAAAAATGAAAATTATACAGAATGCGATCATCTGCGACATCAATGCATTGCCCTTACAATCCGCAATCAAAAATGCACGTGAAGCGCAGTTGGAAGAGTATTGTACCTTTATCCAATCCAATGGCTTACAAAACTATAAAGATCCTGTGGATACGGCTGTGATTGCGGGTATGGGTTATGAAACGATTGCACAGATCATCAAACAAGACATCGAACGATTTTGCTTGATTGATCAGATCATTCTTCAGTCCAATACACATCTTGATAAACTAAGAGCCTTTTTGATGGAAAACAAATTTGCAATTGTTAATGAAGAGCTTGTTAAAGATCGTAAGCATTTTTATGTCATCATGAAGGTGAAATATAACTCAATTGGAGTCGATTATGATGATTCTGATTTATGGATCGGTCCTGTACTTAAATCGCGTAAAGATGATTTAATGCACGCGTACCTATTGCATCTCTTTCGCATAGAAGCTAATGTTCTCAAAGGGCAAAAAAAAGAATCTTCAAAGAAGATTCAAGTAATACAAGCTCATTTGGATGTCATACAAACATTTTGATGGCTTTAACCGCTTCAAGCGGATCCATACCATCACGAATGGCATTGCAATACGCAATGACTTGGTTGACTAAATATGACGGGGTTGAAGCTCCGGCTGTAATCGCAAGCCGATTGAATGTTGCAAAGGGGAGTTCTATCAAGTCACGATATGTTTCAATTTGATAAACCAACGGAATGCCTTTGTTTGAACCGATTTTAGCCAACATCCGTGTGTTGTTTGATTTTGGATCACCAATGACAATCAAAGCATCAATGTTTTCCAGTTTCAAGATGGCTTCTTGGCGCATGCGTGTCGCACTGCAGATTTCGTCACTGATGATGGCATGCGGATATTTTTCTTTGATCGCATCCAGTAAAACTTTAATATCCAATATACTCATGGTGGTTTGATTGGTCACAAAGATTTTTGGGTGATGGATCGTTAGACGATGAATCGCATCCAAATCCTTGATAAATGTGATGTTTTGATGATCCATATCACAAATTGCTTCAGCTTCTGGATGATTTTCTTGACCAATGTATAATATGTGATAAACTTCATCGAGGTATGTTTGAATTAAGTTTTGTGTCGAGATAACATCTTCACAACTTGCGTCTACTGTGATCAAGCCTTTGGCTTGAGCTTTCTGGACGACATTTGAACTGATGCCGTGGGCTGAGAAGATGACGACACCTTCGTTAACTTGATCCAAGAGATCCATTCTGGACTTACCTTTGGATTCAACTGTTTCGACACGATGGTCTTTCATGGCTTCTACAACAAAGCGATTGTGGACCAATTCACCAAGTATGGTTATTTTTTGGTCCGGATATTTCTTCGCAGTTTCTTTAGCGATTTGAATCGCTTTAACAACACCTTTGCAGAAACCGCGTGGATTTACTGTAATGATTTCCATTTTTCACCTCCACGTTATCATACCATACTTTTAAAATAGTGTTGAAAACACTATAATGTCACTGAGGTAGCAATATGACGATAAGACAAGATGAACGTTTAAATAATTTTTTTACTGATCAAGGATTCAAATTTGAAACCGAGATTCAGAAACAAGCTTTTCCCCATATCTTGAAAGGTAAAGATGTCATCGCCATTTCCAAAACTGGAACAGGCAAGACCTTAGCCTATTTGATGCCTCTCTTCGCACGAATCAATGTATATGAGAATCGCATTCAAGCTGTCGTTCTCGCTCCGACACAAGAGTTGAGTCAACAAATTTATCAAGTTGCTAAGAAGCTAACGAAGTATTTTCCGGGTGTGCGCTTGTTGCGTGCAACAAAAGGCGAAGATCGCCGTAAGTTTGAGAAAGAAGCGGACCATCATGCGCATCTCATCATCGGGACGGTAGGTAAACTGAAATCCCTCTTTTTGGATGATAACTTGCTTCGTTTGGATCAAACAAACATGTTGGTCATCGATGAAGCCGATATGATGTTGGATACGACCAATTTAACTGAAATCGATCAATTGGCAGGTCGGATGGCTCAACAATTACAAATGCTCGTCTTTAGTGCGACCATCCCTGATAATATGAATGCATTCATGCGTTCTTACATGCATCAACCTAAGTTGATTAAAATTGAAGAAGATGTGAAATTCGATCCTCGTTTGGAGCACGTCTTGATTCCTTTCAAGAGTGAATCCTATGACATCGTCTTTAAACTCTTGCCCCATATCAATCCTTCTTTATGTTTGATTTTCGTAGAACACCATGATCAGCTCTTGAAGCTTAGTAAACAGTTCAATGAACAAGGCATCCGCCATTTGTTAATTTCTGGAAAAATGAGTGCACGTGAACGAAACCAAGTCTTGAAACAAGTTCATGAGGGTTCATTTGTTTATGTGTTATCCAGTGATGTGGCTGCCAGAGGTTTGGATCTTGAAAACTTGAGTGATGTCATCTCACTCGGGATGCCAAGCGATTTGAGCTTCTATACGCATCGTGCAGGCCGTACGGGACGCGCAGGTCGCAGTGGACGCGTATTTGCTTTCTACTTTGAAAAAGATCTGCCTAAGGTCAGACAACTCATAAAGAATGGCATCGTGTTCAATTATAAGGCACTGACTAAGAATGGTTTGCGTGAAATGAAGGAACTTGATTACCAACACAAACGTAGAGCAAGTGAGTTGGATATTGAAATCCACAAGATTGTAAAATCAAGACCGAAAGAAGTCAAACCAGGCTATAAGAAAAAGATGACGGCTGAAATTGAACAGCTTAAACGCAAACGTAAACGCGATATGATTCAAAAGAGCATCAAAGAGCAACATAAGCTCAAATCAAAGCTCAAACAAATTGAAAAGCGCTCTGAATCAAACAAGGATCATGACTGATCCTTGTTTTTTATCATAAATTGTATTTCCGCTTTGAGTTCTTCAACGATCTTTTCTTGCGGAACAGATCGAACATAGATGCCTTTTTTAAATAATAAGGCTTCTTTATGACCACCTGCGACACCGATATCGGCTCGAGATGCTTCTTGTGGTCCATTGACGGCACAACCCATGATGGCGACCGTAATGTCTTCATTCAGTTCATCCAAATATTTTTCCATCTCTTTGACAATCGGCAACATGTCATATTGGATGCGGCCACAGGTTGGACACGCGATCAAGTTGGCGACTTTATCATATAAATCAAAATTCTTTAAGAGTTGTTTTGCAATCTTCAATTCTTCTGTTGGATCGTCACTGACGGAAATGCGCATTGTGTCTCCGATTCCTAAATGAATCAAAGTCCCAAGGGCTGCGGAAGATTTGATCGCAGCGGACAACATTGCACCAGCTTCTGTCACTCCTAAATGCAAGGGGTAGGGGAAAACCTCAGCTGCTTTTTGATAGACGGCGATAGTCAAGGGTACTTCTGAGGATTTGAAGGATAAGACAATGTCTTCAAAACCATTTTCATTAAGAATGTTCACATGGTATTGAGCACTCTCAATCATAGCTTCAACACAGGGTTTTCCGTATTTCTTAAGAATATCTTTCTCAATTGAGCCAGAGTTGATGCCAATGCGTATCGGGATGCGTTTGGCTTTGCAGGCTTCGACAACTTCCTTGATGTGTTCCGGATTCTTGATGTTTCCTGGATTGATTCGAATCTTATGGATACCGTTTTGGACCGCCAATAAGGCTAAACGGTAATTAAAGTGGATATCAGCCACGAGAGGAATATTAACTTGTTTGACGATTTCTGCGATTGCATTGGCATCTTCTTCGTCAAGAACAGCTAAGCGAACGATCTCACAACCATTGCCAGCCAGGGTTTTGATTTGGTTGACGGTTGCGTCCACATCTTTCGTTTTGGTGTTGGTCATGGATTGAATGATGATTCGATTCTGACCACCGATTTGGATATCTTTGACCATGACAGGTCGTGTTTCTAGTCGTTTCATAAGCTCCTTTATTGATTGCGCAATCAAGTATGATTTTGCGACTAAATGCATTATAATACAAATGATGTTAAAAATTACGAAACTTGCACGCGATTTGCGTTTGAAAAAAAATACTGAAGACTACATAAAACGCTTCAATCCACGCTTATTGATCTTAAGTGTTTTATTGATTGCTTTGTTTCTAATCGTTTGGATCAATCTCTTTTCGATTCAAATTCTTAGAAACGATGAATACAGAGAAAAATTGTATAACTTCACAAAAACCTATCAAAACATGGCTTCACCGCGTGGTGAGATACGCGATCGAAATGGAGAGATCCTGGTCGCCAATCAAGAACGCTTAGCGATTGTCTACTATCCACCGTTGAACATTAGTTCCAGTGAAGAATGGGATTTAGCGTATCAATTCGCAAAAGATTTTGAGATCGATATTTCAACGTTAACTCAACGTGATCTTAAAGATGTATTCTTGGTGAACTTTCCTAAGGAAGCTGAAGCATTGATTTCAGAAGCGGAGTGGGATGCCTATTATGATGGCAAACTAACGGACAATGGCATCTATCAACTTAAAATTGAGCGTTTGACAAGCACACATCTAGAACAATTGTCTGAGATGATGATCAAAGCCTATCAAGTCAAGCAAGCAATGAACCAAGCGCCGCGTTTCAATCTTAAAACAATTAAAGATAATGTCAGCATTGATGAAATTTCATTCCTAATCGCTAATTCAAATCAATACAAAGGCTTTGATGTCTATGTTTATTTTGATCGTTCTTATCCATACGATGCGATGTTGCGAGGTTTGCTCGGCGGTGTCACAAGTTCGAAACAAGGTCTCTTGTCCGAACGCTTGAATTACTATCTTGCACTGGGATACTCCCGAAACAGTTCGATGGGTAGAAGTGGTGTCGAATACCAATATGAAAACTTGTTGAAGGGTGAGGACACGGCGTATACGGTTGATTACAATGATCAAGGTTTAGCGATTTTCAACGAAGCAATCGTAGGATCCAAAGGTCAAGATTTACGTACTTCCATCGATGTGAACCTCCAATTAAAAGTTGAAGAGATTTTGACGAACAACTTCATTCAAGAGGCAAACAATCCATATCGAAAATACATGGATACGATCTATGTCGTGGTCAGTGATCCAAAAACAGGGGATATCTTAAGTTTAGCGGGTATGAAGAAAGAAGGGGATGTTATCTATAACAATCCTGTTGCCACTTATACGGAATCCTTGGCGGCTGGATCTTCAATCAAAGGTGCCACAATGTATTTAGGCTATAACGAAGGTTTGATTCGATTCAATGAAACCATTGTCGATGAACCCATTAAGATAGCGGATACACCGATAAAAAAGAGTCTGCGTGACTTAGGACGCGTGAATGATCTTGTTGCTTTGGCGAAGTCGAGTAATGTTTATATGTTTCACATAGCGATGCGTTTGGGTGGTGCGAACTATGTCTATAATGGCCCTTTGAATATCGATAAACAAGCCTTCACAACCATTCGCAATACTTTCAGCCAGTTTGGTTTAGGAACACTTACGGGGATCGATGTACCGAGTGAAACAGTTGGATATATCGGAACTTCGACACTAGGGGGTCATCTATTGGACTTTGTCATTGGACAGTATGATACCTATACACCGATGCAGTTGTCTCAATACATCAACACAATTGCGAACGATGGTGTCCGTGTGAAGCCACGTGTCGTCGTTGAGGCGACGATCACAAATTCGAATCTGACGAGTTACACGAATCCGGTTACGGTCTTATCGACATTGGAGAATGTACCTGCGATCCAACGTGTACAAGATGGTTTTAGATTGTGTGTCACCGATGGTTATTGTTCGGCACTAAATGATCTACCCGTTGCGGTAGCGGCTAAAACAGGGACTGCTGAAGCCTTTATGAGTGATGAAGCGGGAAATTACTTTGATTCACCAAACTCACTCTTAGTTTCGTACGCACCTTTTGATGAGCCTGAGATTTCAATCGCTTGTGCGATTCCTCATGCATGGAATGACACTTCTCAAACCAATGCCTGTTTACGAATCAGTCGTGATATTTATGCTTATTATTTTAATGAAATATCCAGCAGTGAAAATTGATGACAAATTCATATGATTTGTGCTATATTAATATAGCGTAGCGAGGAAAGTGAAATGAGAGAAAATCTAACTTTAATCTGTACGGAGTGTAAAGAAGAAAACTACATCAACACCCGTAACAAGAAAAAACATCCTGAACGTATGCAGGTCAATAAATATTGCCCTCGTTGCAATAAGCAAACCGTTCACAGGGAGAAGAAATAAAAAGGCCGTTGAGGCTTTTTTGTTAGCTTGATATGGAAGTAAGAACCTTAGTTTTGGGCTTATTTCAGACCAATACCTACCTTCTTGTTGAAGGGGGAGAGGTTGTGATCATCGATCCCGTTAGTAAGCCTGATCGTATTCAAGCAAAGATCATGGCAGATGAGAAAGTCGTGGGTATTCTTTTAACACATGGTCATTTTGATCATATCGGAGCTGTGGATGATTTGGCGGATCTTTACCAATGTCCGGTTTATCTACATTATGAAGATTATGAACTAACGCAAGATCCTCAAAAGAATTATTCACAAACGAAAAAGATTACGTTGAAAACGAAGTTAAGTTTCTATGAAGATCAAATTAAATTGGGTCATTTTATACTAACTATTCATCATACAGCAGGTCATACACCTGGATCTGTATGCATTGAATACAAAGATGCTCTATTTACAGGAGATACTCTTTTTAAAGAAAGTGTTGGTCGTACCGATCTTTATCGTGGGAGTCCACAAGAACTTAAGCAAAGTCTTCGTCAGATCGCAAAAATGGATCCTTTGTTAATCGTCTATCCTGGGCATGAGGAACAATCCACTTTAGCCCATGAACTTAAACATAATCCCTATCTTTAAACCAAGTGAAATACTTGGTTTTTTTTAGGATTAATCATCTATCCAACGTATATAAAAGTATGCAGTATGAAAAAATATTTAAGAAAATGATCACGCAGGCAATTGAGAATAAAGCTACGGATATTCACCTTGAGCTATCAACACTGAGATCACATTGCGAATATCGAACGCTTCATGGCCTGGTTCGAAGTCATAACATCAAGGTTGTCCCTGAACTTTTTGCTTACATTAAATATCGTTCAAATTTAGATTTATACACGGATCGAAAGCCGCAATCGGGTCGTATCGTGATTCGTTTGTTCAATCAAGACATCTATTTAAGAGTGGCACATTTTAAAAATTATCTGATTGAAACCATGGTGTTACGAATTTTGAATCCTCAACAAGCATTGAGTTTCGAAACACTTTTTGATGCCAGTGAACAATCCATTATTCAAAATTTTCTTTCTAAAGATTCTGGTTTAATTCTTTTTGCAGGCAGTACAGGAAGCGGAAAATCTACAAGCTTGTTCACGATGATTGGGCATTTGAAACAACATAAGATTTACGCTATTGAAGATCCAGTTGAGTTCTACTATCCAAATATGGTGCAGTTGGAGATCAACACATCGATCAATTTCGATTTTGAAGCAGCGATAAAGCAAGTTCTTCGGCACGATCCTAATGTCATCATTATTGGTGAGATTCGAGATGAGAAAGAAGCAAAGGCTGCGATTCGTTGTGCCTACAGTGGTCACCTTGTCCTATCCACGATTCATGCAAATGATGCCTATTCCGTCATAGGTCGCTTAGAAAATTTCAAGATCAACAAGCAAGAGATTAAAGAGGTGTTAAATGGAATCATTTATCAAAGATTATTGTACGACAATCAAAAACAAATACGCTTCGCTTCTTTTGAAATTATCGATCGGGGTCAAATCGAAAAAACGTCTAAATCCAATGCAGATTGAGTTATTGTTGGAATGTATTGATCAAAAACTCAGTTTGAGTGAAATCAATCGTATTCTTGGGATTGATCTTTCAATAGAAAATTGGATGCGCTATTTGACAGAGAATGAGCAAATACAAGCAACGCGTCTAAGTAAGCATCTACATACGATCAATGTCATGGTTCTGATTCTTAAATCTAAGTTGAATACGATTCAACGAAACAGCTTTATCAATCAGATTTATGCTTATCCGGTTCTACTTTATTTCTTGAGTTTAAACCTATTAAGTTTTGTGATTTTGACTTTGATTCCTTCCACATATGCAAGCATCCAGATTATGAACCACAATAAACCCATATTTCTACTTAAGCTTTTGCAGTTTTTTGTAGGCTTGGAATGGGGCGTGCTGATTTTAATGCTTCTTATATTCATCCGATCCAAACATTTACCACATTTTGAAATCTATATGTATCTCTTCAAACGAAAGAAAAACAATTTGATAACGCTTTGGCAAAGTCATATTCTTATATCAAATCTTCATTATTTGAATCAAAATTCCATTCCATTCCATACAGTCATGAAAATATTAAGTGAAAGCTCAAACGAAGTTCAAAATAAACTTGCTTTGAGTATCCATAGCAAACTCGAACAAGGCGCTTCACTGCATGAATCCTTTGAATATCTCGATGAGCAATTGCGCTACACTCTGAGTATTGAAGATTACGAACGAAAAATCGATGATCGACTAGAACGTTATTTGTATATCCTGGAGAAGCAAATCCGTTTCAATTTAAAACGCTATGCAACGATTTTCTCGGTCTTTGTTTATTCGCATATCGGCTTAATGGTGGTTTTAGTCTATTCAACACTTTTATATCCTTTACAACTTTTGGAGCAAGTCATATGAACAAACGTGGTTTTACTTTACTAGAAATGATTTTTGTTTTATCCGTCATCAGTTTAGTTTTCTTGTTGACAATCCCTAATATACAGAAAGCTTTAAGTCTGTTACATGACAAAGGATGCGAAGCACAGCTTACTCTAGTGAATGGGGCGATTTTACAATATGAACTGACGTATTTGAATCCACCGTCATCGATTCAAGAATTACTTGACGACGGGTATTTGAGTGAAAGTCAGAGCGTATGTCAGGATAATCGTAGAATCGAGGTTGTTGATGGTCAGGCTGATGTCCAATAAAGGATTTACACTGATTGAGATGTGTCTTGTGCTGATGTTTGTAAGCTTATTGTCATTGATTCCTTTTAAAAGCCTTATTATCTCTACGGATGTGAAGGAGACTGTGAATGAACTTATTTCAACTCAATACACTGCGTTTAAAACGCATTCGAGACAAAGTTTTGATCTTCCAAATCAGAATCAGACAATCACATTCAACGCACATGGAAACATCACGCAAGCAACACGAATTGAATTCCATGCTCAAAAAGTACAACTTACGCTTATGCTTGCCACAGGTCGCATCTTCGTACGAAGGATCGAGTCTGATTGAAGTGCTTTTGTTGTTTGTAATCGTGAATGTGATGTTGAATCTAAGTCTAGGCATATTATTAATAAGTAAGGAAGACAAGATTCAAAAGAATGAAATCAAGGAAGGATGTGACATTGAATGCGTCATCAAAATGGATTCACCATGATTGAGCTTTTACTGTGCATGGCATTGATTGCTTTGCTAAGTCCCATCCTGGTTAAACTTCTTCAATTCCAAGTCAAGTTTCCAGATCAAAATGCACTACGCCAGAATCAGCTTGGCATCCTTCAGTTACGCCGCTATCTAAGTTTAGGAATCAATCATGAAATAAATGATGATCGCATCTGTATGAACTATAAGGATGAAGATTTCTGCTTTTATCAAAATGAGAATAGTTTGATTGGTACACCTGGAACACAATTCTTTCTGGTTGATGTTCAGAACGTCGTTTTTTATGTTGAAGAAACATGGTTGATGATTTCATTCGAATCTAGCAATCGAGCTCATCAATACCAACTCTTGTATGATGCGAAATTTTAGTTACTTCACATTTTTTCTTTATGTCTTTATCCAGTTTATAAAACTTTATCTCATTAATCTGGATATCGTTGCAAATCTATACGATGAGCGTATGTATTATCAACATTTGGAACGATACTCGTTTATTGAGTCTTATGCAATTCAAAAAACCATCAAGCAGTTTCATGCGTACTCGTTTGATCCATTTATCATCGAAACAAGTTTAGGTGAGGTATACGTTTTATTTATTGATGAGTCTGCCTATCTACATTTTGATTTCGAGAATGAGGTTTTTGCGCAACTTGACTATGATTTAGTGTATGATTCAGCACTCGCTTATGACATTATTCCTGAAGCATTGTTTCCTAGTGTTGACAAAATTGAGCATTAGCATAAAATAAATATGGCTACAAGGAGAAAAGATATGATTATAGTAAACGATTTAAGACCAGGAATAACCTTTGTATATGAAAACAACATTTATAGCGTAATTGAAGCATCCCATAATAAGACAGCGATGCGTCAAATGATCATTAAAGCAAAAGCTCGTAATTTACGCTCAGGAGCAATCATTGAAATATCATTCACAGGTGGAGACAAAGTTGAACCTGCACATATTGATAAGAAAGAAATGCAGTACTTATATGATTCTGGGGACGCCTTGGTGTTCATGGATACCAACACGTATGAACAGATTGAAATTCAGAAGTCAAATTTGACATGGGAATTGAATTTCTTAAAACCAAATGACAATGTAAACATCAGCTCATATGAAAATGAGATTCTTGGTTTGATTCTACCCGATAAAGTAACACTTCAAATCATTGAAACAGAACCTGCTATAAAAGGGGACACCGCGACCAATGCATTAAAAAATGCGACTGTCGAAACGGGTCTACAAATGCGTGTACCGATGTTCATTGAACAAGATGAATACATCATTGTCAATACATCGGATGGAAAATACCACAGTCGTGCTTAAATCTTAGTCTCAATCTCTAATTGTTGAGATTGAGATTTTTTTAAGTATAGCTTGACAACAAATTAACAAACGTATAGACTATAAATGAACTTCAGGGCAGGGTGCGATTCCCGACCGGCGGTATACCCCGCGAGCCGAAAGGCAGAACTGGTTAGATTCCAGTGGCGACAGTAAAGTCTGGATGAAAGAAAGTTTTTTCTTTTTTAATGAAGCCCGGAGTCTCGGGTTTTTCTATTAAAGGAGGAAAAAAATGAAAAACACAAGAATTGTTACCTTAATTGGTATCATGACCGCTCTATCATTCGTATTGTATTTGATTGAAATTCCGGTTGGATTTTTGTTTCCGAGTGCTCCATTCTTACAATTAGATTTTAGTGATGTGCCTGCGATCCTATTAAGCATTGCTTATGGACCCATTGTTGGTACGATCATCAATCTATTTAAGAATGTATTGCACTTTATTTTTAAGTCGCAAACACCTGCGGCATCCGGTGAGATTGCGAACTTCTTTGCTGGTTTAGCACTCTATTTACCAATCTCTGTGTATTATTTCTACATCATCAAGAATAAGAAATTCCAACTTGTACCCAATCTGCTCTTATTTGGACTGGGCGTTGCTATGATGGTTGGGGTCATGGTCTTGATCAATTTTACCATCACCTTACCTTTGTATGGTTTCACAGGCGATGCGGAGAAATGGGCCTTTGTATCGGCAATTACACCTTTCAACATTATGAAGGGAACCTTATTATCAATTATTACGATGCTTTTGTATCCACGTTTAGCAAAATTCCTTGTTAAGTAAAAGCTTTACTTTTTGATGAACGTAGCGCTATGTTATAATGTGTGAGAGGTAAATATGGAAACCCTATCACGTGTCAAAAAATATCAAGCGCTCCGCAATGAAATTGAAAATGACCGCGAAGAAGAACTGGTTTCACCAGCTCTTTCTTCATATGCGGAAAGATTGAATAAAATCGATCCTTTGTTGTCGAAGCAATCCACTCAGGGAAGAAATGAGCGTTATGAAGCTCTTCATTTTAGACGTGAACAAGCAATCAACACAAAAGATGAGTTCGTAGACAAACAATTGGAAACCGACTATATTCAAGAATTTCTCGAAGAAGTACGTAACTACAATCTATCCAAAGGATATCGTAAGGAGTTCGATACGGAGTTGGATATTCTTAAGAAACATGGTCTAGTTGGCTTGACTGCAAGCGAAGCAATCAAACCGCTTAGAGATGACTCGCCTGTTAATGATGATTTGTTGCTTCAGATCAAGACTTTGATTGAAAATGATTTTGAAGAAGCTGAGGAAGCAAGTAATTCAATTGAGCCTGAGGAATTGACTCAAGTATTAGAGGAGACGCAAAAATTGCGAATCCAATTGAGTGATTATGAAAAAGAGCTCGTTAATATGAATGAGTCGGTTTTATCATCGCATCGTGTATTGAACATGGTGGTATTTTTCTTGGTTTTGGTTTTGATCGTTATGCTTGGCTTTGCGATTTATTGGGTCTTATATTCTAAAGGATATTATTAATGAAAATAAATATTGCGATTGATGGTCCGAGTGCTTCGGGTAAGAGTACGATAGCGAAAGCATTGGCCAAACGTTTAAATTATACACACATCGATACAGGTTCGATGTATCGAGCTTGTGCCTATTTGGCTTTAAAACATGATTTGAAACCTGATGATGAAGGACTTGTTGAATTGGTTAATAAAAGTCATTTTGGATTTAATGAAAGTGGGCATATTTTACTAAATGGTAAAGATATCGATGCAAAGATACGTTCTAAGCACGTAGATTTGTTGACATCCACAATTGCTCAGAATCAGGCGATTCGATCAACTTTAGTTGGGATCCAACGACAGATGGCCAATTCAAAAGGCTTTATTTTGGATGGACGTGACATTGGTTCTGTCGTTTTGAAGGATGCGGAGCTAAAAGTGTTTCAAACCGCGAGCATTGAATCACGTGCGAAACGACGTTTAGCTGAGTACCAAATAAAAGGTATTGATGTCGATTATCAAACAATTTATGATGAAATTAAGTTGCGTGACCTGCAAGATCGATCACGCGAACATTCGCCTTTGATTCAAACATTGGATGCAAAGGTGTTGGATACTTCTGATTTGACGATAGAACAAAGCGTCGATCAGGTCTATGTATGGGCTTTAAAGCTCATTGAAGAAAGAGGGGATACAAATGATTGATGGAGTTGTAGCGATCGTTGGTCGCCCTAATGTAGGTAAATCGACAATCTTTAACCGAATTATCGGTGAACGATTGTCGATCGTAGAGGATTCACCCGGTGTCACACGTGATCGTATTTATGCGAAAGCGAATTGGTTGACGAAAGATTTTCGTTTGATTGATACAGGTGGAATCCAAGTTGAGAACGCGACATTCCAAGAAGAAATACGTGTTCAGGTTGATATTGCGATTGATGAAGCCGATGTGATTCTTTTCATTGTCAATGGTAAAGATGGTGTCACCGATGATGATCGATTCATCGCACGTATGTTAAGGAATACAAGCAAACCAATCATTTGTGCTGTAAACAAGACAGACAATCAAGATCAAGTCCACAGTATCTATGATTTTTATTCCTTGGGTTTAGATGAGATCATTCCAGTCAGTGGTGTGCATGGCATCGGTATTGGGGATGTTTTGGACAGCCTCATCAGTAAGTTTCCTAAGAAGACAGTAAAAGATAAAGAAGGACAGATTAAATTCGCCATTATTGGACGTCCGAATGTGGGTAAGTCATCCTTGGTCAATGCTATTTTAAATCAGGAACGCGTCATCGTTTCAGATATCGAAGGCACGACACGTGATGCCATTGATACTGTATTCAAAAATGAGGGAAATGATTATGTCGTTATTGATACCGCTGGTATTCGCAAACGTGGCAAAGTGTATGAAAATATCGAGAAGTACGCTGTTTTGCGTGCGATGCAAGCAATTGAACGTGCGGATGTCATATTATTTGTCATTGATGGTTTAAGTGGTATTCGTGAACAAGATAAGCATGTGGCTGGATATGCCCATGAAGCAGGAAAACCGATCTTGATCGTATACAACAAATGGGATGTCATCACTAAAGATGAGTCCAGTATGATTCGCATCACTGAACAAATTCGTGCAGAGTTTCTCTATCTCTCTTTTGCACCGATTGTGTTCGTTTCTGCAAAAACAAAACAAAGAGTCAATCAACTCATACCAATGATCAATCGACTCTATGAATACAGTAATCTGAGAATACAAACGAGTATCTTGAACGAAGTCATTATGGATGCCCAATTGGTCACGCCACCACCTTCACACCAAGGTCAGCGTTTAAAGATTCTATATGCCGCACAGGTATCTGTTGCGCCACCTACCATCGTTTTATTTGTAAACGATCCAAAATTACTGCATTTTTCGTATCGTCGCTATTTGGAAAATCGTTTAAGAGAAGCCTTCGTTTTTGAAGGAACACCGATTCGCATTATTGCGCGATTAAAGGAGTGATTTCATGAAAGTCGCAATCATTGGAAGTGGAAGTTGGGGTACTGCACTAGCGCAAGTTCTTGCAGATAACAAACAAGATGTGATGGTCTGGGGTCGTAATCTTGATGAATTGGTGGACATCCAAGTCCATCATCAGAATGAGAAGTATTTTCCAGGTGTTTTCATCCACGAAGGGATACAAGCCAGCATGGATATCCACGCATTATCAGATGCTGAGGTATTTTTACTTGCGATTCCTTCTGAAGCCATAGAAGATGTTTGTGAGACGCTAAATGAAGTTCTAGACCATCCTGTCATCATTATCAATGTCTCTAAAGGTTTTCATCCTACAACACATCAAAGATTGTCTGTCTTTATCAAAGAGAAAGTCAGACCTGAGATCTTAAAAGATGTCGTGTCTTTGATTGGACCTTCACACGCGGAAGAAGTCATCATGCGTCTTCCTACGATCGTAAATGCAGTATGTGAAAATGAAGCCAGTTCAATCTTCATTCAAGAATTATTCTCGAATGCCTACTTCCGTGTTTATCGCAATACCGATGTGGTTGGTGCTGAAATCGGCGTTGCAGTCAAGAACATCATTGCATTAGCCAGTGGGATGATTCATGGTTTGGGCTATGGGGATAATGCGAGAGCTGCTTTGATCACACGAGGTTTGGCTGAAATGACGCGATATGGTGTATTCTATGGAGCTAAACCGGAAACGTTCCTTGGACTGACTGGAGTAGGGGATTTGGTCGTAACCTGTACGAGTGTCCATTCACGTAACTTTCAAGCGGGTTTAATGATTGGTAAAAACAATTCCGCTAAGCCATTTTGGGACAATAACACAAAAACAGTCGAAGGCGTAAAGGCCGCAAAGATTGTCTATGAAGAATCAGTAAAACATCACATCTATATGCCGATTACAGCGGCTGTTTATCATATCATTTATGAGAATCAAGCGCCTACGGATTTGGCAGTCAGTTTAATGCAAAAAGAGCTTAAATCGGAGGAAGTATAGACTGGTTGTGTTTCTTGTATTTAAGGGGTGATAGTGATAAACTTTACTCAATGGAGGAATATAAAATGAATGAAATTTTAAATAAAAAAGGATTGGTTGATCTCGTTGCGGAAGCGAAAGAGATAAGCAAGAAACAAGCCGCTGAATTGGTTGACTTTGTGTTTGATACCGTTAAAAATGAATTGGCTGAAGGAAATAAAGTCGATATTGCTGGATTCGGAAAATTTGAAGTAGCAGCACGTCCTGCACGTGAAGGCATCAATCCAAAGACATTGGAAAAGATCCATGTTGCAGCATCTAAGGCTCCTAAATTCAAAGCAGCTAAGGCATTAAAAGATTCCGTTAAATAAAGATGGAGACAATTGTTTATTTAATTGCGATTGGGCTCACATTTTGGGCTCAATATAAAGTTAAAGGAGCTTATTCGCATTTCAGCACGGTACCCACAAACAATCGCATGAATGGAGCCGCTGTTGCACGTCGCATTTTGGATTCTAAAGGATTATATGATGTACCGGTTCAAATGAGCCAAAAGGGTGTATTAAGTGATCATTTCGATCCAAAAGCAAATACTGTGAATTTATCGCCTAAAGTATACAACGAGTCCAGCATTGCTTCAGTTGCGGTTGCAGCTCATGAAGTTGGTCATGCAATTCAATATGCAGAACAATATTCATTTATTGGACTAAGAAACACATTACTTCCGATTGCCATCGTCTCCGGTCATTTAGGTTGGGTTGTGGCTTTCATTGGTTTGATTTCTGGTTTTGATGCCATATTCTATCTAGGATTGGCGATGCTTCTTGTGATTGCTGCGTTTCAGTTTGTTACCTTACCGATTGAGTTTGATGCTTCCAAGCGCGCTTTAGTCAATCTTGAAGAAGGTGGTTTTGTAGATTTAGATGAAAGAGCGGATGCCAAGTCGATGCTTAGTGCCGCCGCAATGACATATATTGCTGCTTTTGTCGCCACTCTTTTACAGATTTATCGACTTATATTGATGTCAAATCGTAGACGTTAAGATCCATTCGTGGATCTTTTTTTTGAATCTATGTTTATTAAAGTGTAGCATTTAGCTTAATGTACGCATGAGTGATCTATATTTAAAGTCTATTTGAATACTTTTAGGAATATCGATTGATGAGCCGTATCAATAGGTATGGCTCATTTTCATATCAATGATTTAAATCAAACGCCTATCTATCAGATATGTACATCAAACGATGCACATATCTTTGGCTTGAAAGAAGGTCAGGTTCTTGTTCACCTCGACCCTGCATTTATGCAAAGAGATAATGGCCTTCTTGTCGGGATTGATCCAAGATTCAAGAATTTTTACATTGTCGATCAAGATCATCGGGTCGTTCAAAAACTTAATATCGAATGGAATGAGTGTAATTTTCAAGACTCTCCAATCCCAACAGAATCAGTTTCTAACAGTGAAACAAAGGTTCCGATATTCTGGATAAGTTTTATTTTGGTGTTTTCAATCTTATTTATGCTCAAAAGGGGGATGCGATGCAAACGTTATTAAGATGGCTAAAGTATATCTTCATTATTTATACGCTTCATACTACTTTGATTCAAACAAAAGCTTATGTTGATGTGACGGTTTCTAAAAAAGATCTATCTTTTGAAGTGTTAAGTATTGAAACAAGCCAAAATGAGCTCATCGTTAAAGGTTGGGCTTTTATTAGCTATAAACAACACTTCAATAACGCATCCGATCACACAACATATCTTGAATTCTTCAATATTAATGATCAGTTTAGGGTTCAAGCAAACTTAACGAATATATCTCAATCTCAAATGATGACCTATTTTGGATCCCCGACATGTTCGAGTAATTCGACTTTTCAGATGCCTGAAGTGTGTAATTATAGTTACGAACAAGTAGGCTTTGAGCTGAAAGTACCTTTAGATCGATTCAAAGCAGGGGATAGCTATCAGACAAACATCATCGTACAAGCCCACACAGCAGGAATCAGTTATAAGACAGCCTTATACTATCCTTTACAAAATGATTTAATACTATCTTCTGCCAGTCGTGAAACAATCGTAAGTTCAAGATTGGACACTACTGAACTTAAAATCAATGCTACGACCGTGTTGGCTCGTAAACAAGCTCAGAAACAAAGTGAATATTGGTTTTATGGTAGTAATTGCTCCACAACGTATCGGAATCAATTATTCTTTCAAGTAAATACAATTTATCGAAGAATTTATGAAAAAGTCATAAATGAGAACACTTCATATTATCGTGTCGGTGGCAATCTTAATGTTTGTTATGACGCAAGACGTAGGATCACCGAAGGAACGCTCATACAACCTGTATGGATTGCGAGCCCATATGTTCTTTATAGTGGCACACCGCTTCAAATAAAAGTGAATCTTAAAAATCAGGCTCCATACTTTATTAAAGAAGAAATTAATATTTATCAAGGTGAAACATTTGTATTAACTGATCATGTGCAAGCAATTGACCCAGAAGAAGGGGATATATCGCATCGAATCGTCGAAATATCTAGTGATTTAGATCGATTTACGATTGGAAGATACACGATAAATATCCAAGTTTCTGATAATGAAGGACTAAGTTCTAATGCGAGTGTATTTGTGAATGTGCTCACAAAGCCTAATAATGCACCGATCATCAATGCAAGCGATCTTAAGATACAGCAATTCAGCAATTTTGATGGATTGAACTATGTTCGTGCTTATGATGACGAGGATGGTGATTTGACAGATAAAGTATTATTATTGAATATGATTGATACAAGTTTGTTAAATGATCAAGAACTGTGTTACTACGTTGAAGACTCAAAATACTTGAGTACGACAAAATGCATTATCGTAAGTATATACAGTTATCTAGAACTAATGAATAAAGTACGATATATCTCAAAGAACAATATGTTCTATAATGAATCAATGCCAACCAATTGGATAAGTAAACAAATGGACTTAGAATATGCTATTCTAAACGAAACTGCTCTTGAAATATATGGTATAAATTAACTACGCATAATGTATACTATGTAATATATAGATGTCATAATTTAAGGGAGTTTGGGCTCCCTTTTGTTATTTTAGATCTTTTAAGTATGATTTACCGTATTTAGGTTGTTTGACATTAAAGTTATCTGCGATTGTTTTACCGATGGATGCGAATGTATCCCCAACCAACAATCCAGATCCTTGATGACTCTTGCTGTATAGCAACAAAGGAATCATTTCACGTGTATGGTCTGTTCCTGCGAAGATTGGATCATTACCGTGATCAGCCGTTAGAATCAATAGATCATCTTCTCTTAGTTCATTCATGAGTTCACCAAGCTGAACATCGAAGCTCTCGATTTCCTTGGCATATCCAATCGGATCGCGTCGATGACCCCATAGTGCATCAAAATCCACTAAATTCACGAAACAAAGTCCATTGAAATCTGTTTTAGCAGTTTCAATTGTTTTTACCATGCCATCATGATTGCTCTTGGTCTTGATTGCTTTGGTGACACCTTCACCATCAAAAATATCATTGATCTTACCGATGCTGATTACATCATACCCACTTTCCTTTAGTTCATCCAGTGTCGTACGTCCAAATGGCTTCAAAGCATAGTCATGACGATTGCTTGTTCGTTTGAACTCCCCTTTTCGAGCACCTAAGAATGGACGGGCAATGATACGACCTACTTTCCATTCATCTTTCATGGTTAATTCACGAGCAATCTCGCAACAACGATATAATTCATCCAAACCGAACGTTTCTTCATGAGCGGCAATTTGTAATACAGAGTCTGCAGAGGTATAGACAATCATAGCGTTGGTACGAATGTGTTCTTCACCCAACTCATCCAAGATTTCAGTACCACTTGCGGATTTGTTGCCAATGATGTCATGTCCACAGCGTTCTTTCAAGGCATCCAACAACTCAGCTGGGAAACCCGTATCTGTAAATGTTTGAAAAGGTTTATCGATGTAAAGACCCATGATCTCCCAATGACCCGTCATTGTATCCTTTCCTAGACTCTTTTCACTTAACTTCGTGAAATAAGCTTTAGGCTGTGATACAGGCTCCAAATTGGTCAACGGATGAAGATTGACGATACCAAGCTTTTGCAAGTTAGGAATATTCAAGCCATTATTTGCTTTTGCGATGTGGCCTAAGGTATCCGAACCCACATCCCCATAATCTTGTGCATCAGAAGATGCCCCTACCCCTACGCTATCCAAAACGACTGTAAAGATTCTACGATAGTTCATAATTTCATTCTCCTTTTTTATCATTCATCGGATGGAATTTTTGATAAGCTTCTTGCATCCGTTTCTTCTCGATGTGTGTATAGATTTGAGTTGTGGAGATATCCGCATGTCCAAGTAGTTCTTGAACGACTCTTAGATCCGCACCACCATTTAATAGACTCGTTGCGAAACTATGTCTCAATTTATGTGGAGATATTTCCATATCCATGCCCAACGCTTGGCTTCTTTTCTTTAACATCGTGTAGACATATTGGCGTGTTATGGCTTTGCCATTGGGTTTGATGAAAACGCGATTTGATTTTGTCTTCAACCATACATAACGATCCAATTCTAAATAGCGTTTCAAATTATCTACAGTTATGGATGCCATGGGAACCATGCGTTCCTTATTTCCCTTACCTAAGACACGAAGATAAGCTTGATCAAGATAGACTTGGCTGAGCGTCAGCTCTACAAGCTCGCTCACACGTAATCCACATGAATATAATACATCAATCATCGCTAAATGAAAGTGTTCATGCTTGAGATTCTCTTCATGGAGCAAGTTGTCAATTTGACCCTGATCAATGGTTTTTGGATAACGATGTAGTTTTCTTATTTTCTGAATATGCGAAGCTGGGTTCTCTTTAAGTTGATAGTACTGTTTTAAAAAACGATGAAAATTGATGATGCTCGTTTTGGCTCGCAAAACACTTGCATTCGCATATTCATCGTTCAGTGTTTGTAGATAGGTATTGATTTGCTCAGACTTCACTTGGTCAAGCGCTATATCCTCTTTTAAGAAATACGCAGAATAAGCTTTCAAGTCGCGAAGATAGGCTTGGATCGTGTTTTTGGATTTACGATCGACATACTCAAGCTGTTTCGTGTAAGCTTCGATTGCGCTGTTCCAATCAAACATCGACATTCACCAATTTTTGATTATGTTTCAATAATTCTTGAGCAGCGGACAATGCATTTGGCGTGATCGAACCACTTGCGATCATCGCAAGTTCATGAATACGACCTTCTTCAGTGAGTTCAGCGATATTCGTGTTTGTTAGGGTGTTTGCTTGAATCTTAGACACAAGATAATGCGTTCTTGAACAAGCAGCAACTTGACCGAGATGCGTTACTGAGAATACCTGGGCATGGCGTGCAAGGCTGGACATTTTCTGACCAATGGCTGTTGCGACACGTCCAGAAACACCTGAATCAATTTCATCAAAGATAACCGTTTCAATGGATTGAAGATCATTAAAGATGACTTTCATACCCAACATGAGTCTTGAAAGTTCACCACCACTTGCGACCTTGATCAATGGTTTTAGACTTTCACCAGGATTCATGGAGATTAAAAACTCAACAAAATCCAATCCACTTGAATTTGCGCCAACTTCACTGAAAACAATTGAAAACTGAGCTTTTTCGAGATAAAGATCACGAATCTCTTTGATAATCGCTGTTTCTAGGGCTCTGGCTTTGTTTTTACGTACTTCACGTAACTCTAAGGCTTTAAGTTCAAATTGCTTGTAGGCGTGCTCACAAGCGTGTCTCAGCTCTTCAAGAACTTCTTCACGATGTTCGATCGCATGCATCCGATCTTTTATCTCAGCGTAATGTTCAAGGATCTGCTCTAGAGTACGCCCATATTTCTTTTTTAGTTTATTGATTTGAAACAAGCGATCTTGAATTTGATTCAATCGATCCTCATCATAACTTAGTTCATTGAAGCGATCTTTAAGTTCTTCAATCTGTTCAACCAAATTGAAATAAAGCTCATCAATCGTCTCTGTAACGGGTTTTAAAGTTTCCATTTCATCGACATGACGCAAAGCTTTCACAGCTTCATAGATCTTTTCACGAGCCCCCTCGTTCTCATCTAGAAGATCGATGGCACTTGTCAATCGAGTTGAAACTTTCTCAAAACTCATGAGTAAACGTTGTTGATTTTCAAGGTCCTCATCCTCACCAACCACAAGATTTGCCTTTTCAATCTCAAGTGATTGAAAACTTAGGAAATCAAGATCATCAGGATTCAAGTCATTTTTCTCTTTTTCATTAAGCTCGCTTCTAAGCTTTGCATACACTTGATAACGTTTTTTGACATCATCCAACAGCACACGATCGATGTTATACGCATCCAACAATTGCAAGTGATAACGATTATTCAATAAATATTGCGTATCATTCTGACTGTGAATATCCACAAGATATTGACCGATTTCTTTTAATAGACTGACGGGAACACTTCGATTGTTGATTCGATTGATCGATCGCCCCTCTTGTGTCAACTCACGACTGATGATCAGTTCATTCAAATCAAAATCATAATTCAAGTCATTAAATAACGAAGCAATGTGCATGCTCTTCGTTGAAAAAACCGCTTCAATGATGGCCTTGTCGCTTCCATGTCGGATCATGTCCGCTGTAAAGCGATCGCCCATCAATAAACCAATGGCATCGATTAGAATTGACTTACCAGCGCCCGTCTCACCTGTGAACACACTAAAACCGGATTTGAAATCCAGTCTTAACTCATCGATCAGAATATAGTTTTTAAGGTAAAGATTTTGTAACATGGTCTCTCTTTAATACGCAGAATGTGGACTAATCCCTATTGACTGCCTTTTTAATTCTTTCAAACAAGGAACTGATATCTATATTCTCATAACGTCTTAGATCCGGTACAGAACCATGGGTCACAAAATGATCCATGATGCCAATGCGATCCATATCAAGCTTAAGGTGTCGTTCTGCCAACCACTCCATGATGGCACTGGACAAACCACCCGCCAACATGTCGGTCTCATATACAATGACATGCTTATTCAATTGTGTTAGATAATTCAGTAATCCATCATCCAATGGCTTAATAAAACGTGCATTGATGACACACACAGGAAGTTGATTCGCATCGATCTTATCCTTTATTTTATCGACATCAGGCCCATATGCCACGACCACGACACGGGCTGTCTCAAGATTACCCAAGACCGTCCAAGTTCCAGTTTCAATCATCTCAAAAGCTTCTACTTCACGATAAATCGCACTACCACGGGGATAACGTATTGCATAAGGACGATTCAATTTAAAGGCAGTATAAAGGATGTTCTGTGCTTCAAAAGCATCCTTAGGCTGTGCAATGATGAGGTTGGGTAAAGGTCTTAAGATTCCAATATCAAAAACACCATGATGTGTAGGCCCATCCTCTCCTACCAAGCCACTTCGATCAATTCCAATCACAACGGGACTCTCCATACGTGCGATATCATGATTGATCTGATCATAAGCTCTTTGAATAAAGGTGGAATAGATCGATAGGAATGGTTTTAAGCCATTCAAAGCCATGGCAGATGCGAGCGTAGCCGCATGCTCCTCTGCAATACCACAATCGATGCTTCGTTGCGGATATAAAGCAAAGAATTTTTCTAGTTTACTGCCTTGAATCATGGCAGGCGTGATTACGGTTAGTTTTGGCTCTTGCTTCGCCAAACGAATCAACGTTTCAGAGACGACTTCAGACCACGATAAGTGATTCAACGGTAAAGAACCAAGATTATTCCCAGTATCAGGATCAAATTGACTGACGCCGTGCCAATGACCGTTCTTGTCATTCTCCGATAAATGGAAACCTTTACCTTTGGTTGTGATCACATGAACTAAAACAGGCCCATCATGTTGCTTGGCGGTTTCCAAAGCATTGAACAATTCATGATAATTATGACCATCAATTGGACCTAAATATTCCAAGCCCATTTCGGTGAAAATCGAAGGATGAATAATGGAGCGTTTGATTGAATCTTTGACAACACGCATTCCTCTTAAAACTGCAGAACCGACAAAATTTTGATTTAAAATGCCTTTGACTTCTTGCTTGGCGTTCACATATGATTGACTGTTTCGCAAGCGAGCGATGGAGTGTGACAAAGCTCCCACGTTTTGGGATATGGACATATTGTTATCATTTAAGATGACGATTAGTTTTTGTTTGGTAGAGCCAATATGATTCAGAGCTTCAAAAGACATGCCATTTGGTATCGAACCATCACCGACGACAGCTACGATTTCATGATCCTCATTCTTCGCTTCACGTGCAAGCGCCATCCCCAAAGCAGCGGATAAAGCAGTGCCCGCATGGCCAGCTTCCCAAACGTCGTAAATGCTCTCGCTCATTTTTTGAAAACCACATAGACCATGAAGTTGTCTTAAATGAACGAAATCCTTCGCACGTCCTGTCAAAATCTTATGAACATAAGATTGGTGTCCAACATCAAATAGAATCTTATCTTTACTGAAATCAAAAATAGTGTGAAGCGCGATTGTAAGTTCGACAACACCCAGATTGCTTGAAAGATGCCCACCCGTTTTCGAGACACTTTCAATCAAAAAAGAACGAATGTCACTCGCCAATTCTTTTAACTCTTCATTTTTTAAATCCTTAAGAAATAAAGGATTTTCAATATCAATTACATTTTGCATATTATTTGATTCGATCTTTCATCCAATGAACGATATCCATAAGCAAAGGATACGTTTCGTTTAGCAACATTATATCACGATTGAGCTCAGCATAAAGTTCATTGATCTTCAGCTTTGTGGCATCAACGCCTAAGAATTCAATCACTGTCTTTTTGTGATTATCAAGGTCACTTTGATTTGATTTCCCAATCACATCAAAAGTACTGGTTCGTTCTAAGTAATCATCTTGAATCTGAAAGACAATGCCAAGTTTCTTACCAATTTGATCCAATTGATCTTCATTCTCATGTTTTTGATTTAGAAGATTACCCAAACGAAGGGCTGCACTAAACAAACATCCTGTTTTATATTCATAGAGTCTATATAAATCTTCGATTTGATTTGTGTGCTTCGTATCATTTTGAATATCCAAGACTTGGCCGAGAATCATTCCATTCGCACCAGAGGACATACTTAAAATGTGAATAGCTCGCACGAGATCTTCATGTTTTAAAACTAAGGTTGAAATGATATAGAAAGCTTGCGTCAACAAAGCATCCCCTGCTAATATCGCTGTCGCTTCATCGAAGCGTTTATGTGTTGTCAACTGACCACGTCGATAATCATCATTATCCATTGCAGGCAGATCATCGTGCACAAGCGAGTAAGTGTGAACCATTTCCAGAGCATAAGCCAGATTCAACATGTTTTCATTCTGAAGCGTTTGATTCGACATTGCAAAGACTAAATAAGGACGTAATCGCTTACCACCAGCTTCAAGTGCATAACGCATCGCATCTTTTACGTTAGAGTCTGCAACCCCACTAAGAATCGTATCGGAATATGCGTTGAAGATATGTACGAATTCATTAAACATTTGCATCGTCACTGTATTTCACCATCAATTCTGATACTTTCTTCTCAAATGATTTAAGTTGTGCATCACATTGTTTGACCAAAGCCAAGCCTTCTTCAAATAAAGTGATTGAACTTTCCAGGTCACGATCATTACGATCAAGTGCTTCAACGATTTCATTTAAACGCAACATCGCTTCTTCAAAACTCTTTGTTTTTTCACTCATCAATAGGCTCCTTCATTGCTTTCGCACGTACTATTCCATCAAATAAACGAATCTTCATGTCTTTATTATAATCAATGTCATGAATCAGACGAATGACTTTTTCATCCTGGGATACAATACTATAACCGCGCGCCAAACTATTCAAAGGCGAATAAGCATTCAGTAATTTCAAGCTTTGACCAAATGCATTTCGCGTCTTGGAAGTTTTTAACTCGATGCGTTTAGTCAATAAATCTTGCGTTCGAGCGAGTAAAATCGTTTGATTATTTGTAAAACTCAAGATCCGTTGACTCAATCGTGCCTGTTTTGTATTCAAGCTTACTCTTAAGTCATGCACACGTTTGGTTTGTTGACTGAGTTCTTGCGCATAATTGGATAATTGCAATTGATGCGACATCATCAAACGTTGTGGCTGTGTGAACACAGGATGTGTTTGCATTTGGTGTAACGCCACACGTTGTTTATTCAAGCGGGTATCCATGATTTGATTCAAACGTCTTAACTGAGTGTAAACATTTTGCTCTACTTCATTTATATCCGGAACCGCCAATTGCACTGCCGCAGTGGGTGTTGCGGCTCGTAGATCTGCGACCAAATCCGCAATCGTTGTATCCGTTTCATGACCAACGCCTGTAATCAAAGGCGTTTTAAGCGCATCAATCGCATACGCTAACTGCTCATTATTGAAAGCCCAGAGATCTTCAATCGACCCGCCACCGCGTGCAAGCAGTAAGACATCATGTTGGTTTCGATCAGCCTTTGTAAGCTGTGTAATGATGTTTCGAGCTGCTTGATCACCTTGAACCAAACTCGGGTAGATCGTGACTTCAACAATTGGCCATCTTAAGGTCATTGTCTTTAACATGTCCTGTAATGCAGCTGTCTCACGACCTGTAATGATCCCAATTGACTTTGGATACGATGGGATTGGTTTCTTACGTTCGTCATTAAATAAACCCATCTCATATAATTTCTTTTTTAAGAGTTCAAACTGTAAATACAAATCACCAAGCCCATCATTGCGCATCGAGAACACGGAGCATTGTACCTGACCTTGCAAAGCATATACCCCTAAAGCAGCTCTTAAGAGCACCTTATCCCCATTCTTGGGTTTAAAATCAACTGTATTTGCATATGAAGAAAACATCACGCAACTGACCCGAGCACCTTCATCTTTTAATGAAAAATACCAGTGGCCTGAGCTATGTGATGTAAAGTTGGATATCTCCCCTTTTAAATAGAACGACTTAAAAGTAACATTTTGTTCAATGGTTTGCTTTAATCGATTAACTAAAGTTGAAACCGTCCAAACAACATTACTCATATCGATCTAAAACAGCATTGATGTATTTATACGACTCGTCATCCGCATATTCTTTAGCCAATGAAACAGCTTCATCGATGACGACGGGCTTCTCATCCAGCTTTCTCTCCAATTCACAGACAGCCAACAAAAGAATCGCTTGTTCAACAAAAGGCAGACGTTCAAAGGTCCAATCTTGTAATAAATCATTGATCTTCTCAACCAAGGCTTCTTTATTGATTTCAATGAACTCACAATTCAATAAAACAAAACGACCCTCATCTTGTGTGATCTCAAATTCATAGTCTTCTAAGATCAAGGTCAAAGGACGCTCTAATAAACAATGTTGATAAAGACACTCAATGGTCTTTTGACGTTGTAAATGACGATTCATAATAATCAGCTCACTTTCTCAAGAAAAAAACGCCCTATTGGGCGCTAAAAACAAATCCGATGACATTCACGTCAACATTTCTGCAAAGTAGCCCAGTCATCTGTTCAATGGATTGTGTCACTTTAGTTTGTATTGACTGAGAAACATCTGTAACATTCATTCCGTATTGAAGTTTCACATCAACACGAATGTGCAACTGATTATCGACAATCTTACTCGAGATTCCCTTACGCGACTCACATTGAGCACGTTGCTCCTCACGACAAGCAAAGAATGCGATTGAATCAAAAACATCTTTCTTAATCGACGTAAATCCAAGTTGATTTGGGTGTGTAATTTTTATAAATTCTTGTGCCATAATGATCTCCTAACTCATTATAGCACAGGAAGCTTTTTATAAACAATTATTCACCGAACCATTTCGAATCCAAAGCCGCTAAACTACCATCTTCTTTCATTTGAGCCAAGGCTGCATTCACTTCAGAAACCCATTCAGAACCCTTAGGGAAGGCAATCGCAGTACCACCATCACCATCCAAAGCTTCATCGGAAATTTTGAATGTTGTGAGCTCAGGATTAACTTCTTCATAGGAGATTGCATTTTCATAGTCAATGACCAATGCATCCAAACGACCTAATTTAATATCTTCAATGATGGTTAAGAATGTCGAACGCGATTCAATGACCAAACCGTACTTTTCTGCAATCGAAGTCATTGCATTTTCTTGAACGGTACCTGTTTGAACACCAATTTTTAATCCATTCAAGTCTTCAACGGAAGCATAGCCTTTTTCTTTTAGGACGACAGCCGTATATAAGGATTCACCGTCTTTATAAGTATCTGAGAAATCAACGGATTTTAAACGTTCCGCATCGACATTCATCCCGGAGATTGCCATATCGCCCTGCCCCGCTTGTAACCCAGCGATGATGCCATCAAAGGATTGTTCCTTCCAAACCACTTCAACACCAATAATTTCTGCAATGGCTTCCATCAATTCAATATCAAAGCCAACATACGTTCCATCAACACCAATCGACTCATATGGAGGATAATCCGGTGAAGTCAATACGGTAATCTGCTTGGTTTCTACAACTTCCTCTTCTTGAGCTGTACAGCCCGTTAATACAATCGCTAACAATGCGATAATAATCCATAGTTTTTTCATTTTGTTTCCCTTTCTTAAATCATGTTTGCCAAGAATTCTTGTGCTCTTTTTGTTTTAGCTTGCTTGAAGAATTCTTTAGTATCTGTGATTTCTAATATTTCTGCTTGATTCATAAATATGATGACATCGGCGACTTCTTGAGCAAATTTTATCTCATGTGTGACGATCACATTTGTCATTCCGCGATGATTCAATGATTTGATGACCTTTAATACTTCTTGCGTCATTTCTGGATCCAAAGCACTGGTTGGTTCATCAAACAACATGGCTTTTGGATGCATCGCTAAGGCACGGGCGATTGCGACACGTTGCTTCTCGCCACCAGATAATTGATGTGGATAATTGTTTAAGCGGTGACCTAAGCCAACACGTTCCAATTGCAAGATGGCTTCTTTCTCCGCTTCTTCCTTGCTCATCTTCTTAACTTTCAAGAGCGCATACATCACGTTTTCTTTAGCACGCATATGTGCGAAGAGATTGAAGTTTTGGAACACCATCCCAATCTTTTCACGAATAGAATAGAGTTGGCCTTTCTCTTTAACAATATCGATGCCATCGACAACAACCTGCCCTTGGGTCGGTTTTTCCAATAGATTGATGCATCTAAGCAAGGTGCTTTTACCCGCCCCACTCGATCCAATGATGGCATAGGTCTTATCGGCTTCGAAAGTCACATTGACGTTATTTAAAACCGTTGTATCATCGAACTTCTTACTAATGTTTTGTAGACTAATCATAACGTAACTTCCTTTCCAGCAACTTGCCCACATTGCTTAAGATGATATTCAAACCCAAATAGATCAAACCAATAATCAACAAAGGTTCAAAGAAACGATAAGTCGCAGCACTTACGATCTGTTGACGTCGCATGATGTCCGTTAAGCTGATCATGGAGACAACGGAGGTTTCTTTAACCAAGGTAATAAATTCATTCATGATCGCAGGCAAGACATTTCGTAAAGCCTGAGGAATGATGATATTGAAGGTGATGTCCCAATTGCGAACACCCAAGGCATGTGCGGCTTCAATCTGCCCTTTATCAATGCTTTCAATTCCTGCTCTCAAGATTTCCGAGAGATAAGCACTGGAGTTGAGCGAGAAGATGATTAAAGCAGAAATATAAGGTGTAGGAATCCATCCTGTAAGCTGTGGTATTCCATAGTGGAAAAAGGCCAATTGAAACAACAAGGGCGTCCCCCGGAAGAAGTCAATGAAGGCTTTGATCAAGAACTGCGTGATGCCACCTTTTCTACTTAATAAACTAAAAATCAATGCCAATAAAGAACCCAGCAATGCGGCCGCAATTGCAATCTGCAATGTGACAAGAATGCCACCGAGCAGATAAGGTATGTAAGGATAAATCAAGTCGAATTTTATGTTCATAGTTCCTCCAAATAAAAAACGCCCCATACAAAGGACGTTGTGAAACGCGGTACCACCTTAATTTCAGATCATTGACCTGACATCTCGAAACTTTAACGCAGCCATACGTGTGATCCTTCTTACGTCGCATCACAAGCTCCCAAACACGTTCACTGGACTTTCATCTTGTCTTTCACCTTACACAAGTCGCTCTAAGAAAGTTGATCAGCTACTACTTTTGTTCATCGCTTATGGACACATTATACAGAACAAGAAATATATTGCAAGTATTTTTTCAACAATTTACAAATATTTACATTCAAGTCAAATTCGTTTATTTTTCAAATAAGCACGTGAATCAAGCTCATCAAGTTTAAGTTGTTCAATCAACCCATCAAGATTCGCGAACTTCAACTCAGGTCTTAGATAATGCACAAAGACAAAATCCACATTCTTATGATAGATATCACGATCGAAATCAAAGATGTGCGCTTCGATCGAAACCAACTTATCACTTTTAACGGTTGGATTCAAACCAATGCTGATCATCGCTCCAAATTGAAGTCCATCGATGTTTACAAATCCAGCATACACACCCATCTTAGGTAAAACATATTCTGGATCCACCTCGAGATTTGCTGTAGGATATCCTATCTTCCGACCGATTTGACGTCCTCCCACAACTTCACCATGTAATGTATAGTAACGTCCCAACAATTGTGAGACAAGTTCCATTTCACCATTTTTCAAAGCAATCTTGATGCGGGTACTACTCACCTTCTCGTGATTGACTTGATATTCCGAAACTTCATGAACATGAAATGAAGCCGCTTCATTTTGCTTTAGAAACTGGACATCTCCCAAACCATTTTTACCAAACTTGAAGTCAAAACCGCAAACAAGATCTTCAATCTTCAAATCCCAAAGCTTTTGTAAAAACAACAGCGGTTCCATGTTGGCCATGCTTTCATCAAATTGAATGCTGATCCAAACATCAAAACCCAAAGCTGCAGCCAAACGTTTACGATCCTCAATGGTCGTTAAATGATTGGCATTTGGAACCTTATGAATAACCACCCAAGGATCTGGATCAAAGCTGATGATCGCTGATAATTGATTATTACGTTTTGCGATCGACAATGTTTTATTAAAAAGACTCTGGTGACCGAGATGAAAACCATCAAAATAACCGATACATGCGGCCATTGCTTGATCAAATGTCTGCTTTTCAGAACCGAGTTTAATTTCAATCATCTACCATAACCCTCTTACACAATGATACAAGCCATCTTCTTCACGATATTGATAAACCGCAAGCATTTCATTTTGATGCGTTATCAGAATTTCATCAGAAGTATGATCTAAACTCAAAGTCTTTCCATTCTTCACATCCACGACATTCTCAACTTCCACCTTCTCTAATTCAATCCCATCAATCAAAGGAAACAATCGAAACTCATTTCTTCTAAGTGTTTCGATATCAATCGCATCTTCTAGTCGATAATGACCGATTGATGTTCGCGTCAAAGCTTGCATCGTCCCAATCGTATTCAATTTTAGCGCAATGCCTTCACAAAGGCTACGAATATACGTACCACTTGAGCATTCAACTTTAAAGGTCAATATGCCTTCTTCATACGCAAGTTTTTCGATATTGAAGATCTCAATCTCACGCTCAGGAATCTCGACATCGATATTGGCACGTGCATATTCATACAAACGTTTCCCTTTGATGGAGATGGCGGAAACTTTAGGCGGTGTCTGTTTGGTAACGCCCATAAATGATTTAAGGACACTCTCTATCATTGATTCATCAATATTCATTGAATCATTTCTATCAATCACTTCGCCCCAGATATCACCTGTATTGGTCTTTATTCCAAAACGCAACTGGGCGACATATTCTTTTCGATTAAACGCTAAAAATGGCAAGGCTTTAGTCGCCTTGTCCACGAGAATGATTAATAAGCCTTCGGCATTGGGATCCAAAGTGCCCGCATGACCTATTTTTTTGATATTGAGTGTTTTGCGAACCACTGCGACGACATCGAAAGAAGTCATGTTTTGTGGTTTATTGATTAATATTAAGCCTTGCATTGTTGTTCGTTAACCTAGACTATTATACAATAGAATCCTGATTATGAAAGAAAGATATGCTTATGAAAACACTGATTAAGAAAATAGGTCAAGCAGACAAAGATTACGCGATGTTCAATGACAATGATGTGATCGCGGTCGGTTTAAGTGGTGGTAAGGATTCGACCTTATTACTTTATGCGCTCGAAGAATACCGAATCAAGTCAAGAAAGAACTTCAAGTTGATTGGAATTCACATCGATCTTGGTTTTGCTGGGGAAGACTATCAACCTGTTAAAACATTCTTTGATGAACATGGAATTGAGAATCATATCTTCCCTTCACAGGTAAGCGAGATTCTCGAACTGAATAAAAAAGACGATCGTATTCAATGCTCTTTGTGTTCGAAATTTAAGAAAGGCATCGTCATCCAAAACGCATTAGATTTAAAATGCAATAAAGTAGCCTTTGCCCATCATGCGGATGATGCGATTGAAACTTTGTTTCTAAACGCGATCTTTGGTGGCAAATTGAATACATTTGATCCGAAAATGTACATGAGTGAATCAAAGATCGATTTCATTCGACCCTTTGTATACATTAAAGAATCGGAGATTATCGCCAATACTGAAATCCTAGGACTACCAGTTAAAAAATCGGGTTGTCCGATGGATGGTTTTACCAAACGTCAAGACATCAAAGAGTGGCTTCATGATTTATATAGAAGCTATCCGACCGCACATGACAACTTCATAAAAATGCTGCACAATACGGAACAAACAAAACTTTGGGTCAAAGGCTTGACAAAGGAATAGATTATACTTATACTCTTAAGGACAAAAGATATATAGAGGTAGCGACGCAGAAGAGTACTAAAGTGAGCTGGCAAGCAATGAACTTTAGGAAAGGCAACCGTCGCCGAACGATCCATCTGGCAAGATGACTCGTGGGGTCATGAATAAGATTCATGACACTCCTTCAATTTGAAGGGCGCTATAACACACACCTAAAGTACAAAGGTCGCGTTATAGATGCGATCTTTTGTTTAACGAAAAGGAGCAAGAATATGAAAAAATTAGTCACATTATTAGCATTACTCAGTTTAAGTCTTAGCGCATGCACAGCGGCACCTGCAGAGGAAGATGTCCTCTATGTCGGTATGGAATGTGCGTATGCCCCATTCAACTGGACTCAGGTTGAAAGCAGTGAAACGGCATTACTCATCAACAATGAACAAGGTACGGGTTATTGCGATGGTTACGATGTTCAAATCGCACAAGCAATCGCAGCCGAAGTTGGACAAGAATTAATTGTTAAGAAAATCGCATGGGAAGGCTTGATTGATGCATTGAACAATGGTGAGATCGATATGATCGTTGCTGGCATGACCGATACGGCAGAACGTCGTGAATCCGTTAGTTTCTCCACACCTTACTATGCATCCGACTTGGTTTTAATCGTTCGAAATGATTCAACGTATGCAAATGCATCCGCTTTGGTTGATTTCACAGGCGCTAGTGTTGTGGCTCAAAAAGGAACCTTCCATGACACGGTTGTCGATCAGATCCCAAGTGTCATTCACGGTACACCTTTAGGCAGTTTCGCCTTACTAACCAACTCCGTCGTCAATCAAGAATTCGATGCGATGGTATCGGAATACCCTGTTGCTTTGAGCATCGTGGCTTCCAATCCTGATTTAAAGATCATCAGCTTTGCAGAAGGCAATGGTTTTGCGACAAGCTTTGAAGATACAACCGTATCCGTTGCAGTCGCAAAAGAGAGTGTTGAACTCTTAGAAACAATCAATGAAGTACTCGCGAACATCAGTGAAGATACACGTGCGGAATGGATGAAAGACGCCATTCAACGCCAACCAGAGGGTGAATGATTACCCTCTTAAGTAAAATTCCACATGATCTCTTTGGAACAGCCAGCTACATCTTTTCAAAGTACGGTTCGCTCTTCTTCTTTGGAGCTAAAAATACTTTATATATCGCACTGAGTGGTACGATCATTGGTTTGATCATTGGTTTGGGGATTGGCATCTTACGTGCCCTTCCCGTCTATGATTATGATTCGAAGCTAAAGCATTGGATTGTCAAAGCAGTACGCATCATTACATCGGTTTATGTCGAAGTCTTCCGCGGAACACCAATGATGGTCCAAGCTGTTTTCATCTACAACGCATTTCTACCCGTCTTTAAGAACTCTAAGTTGTTAGCAGGTATTGTCATCGTATCCATCAATACTGGTGCCTACATGGCTGAAATCATTCGCTCTGGGATTCAATCCTTGGATAAAGGTCAAAACGAAGCAGCTCGTTCCATCGGTATGAACAACACGCAAACCATGGTCTTTGTCATTCTACCGCAAGCGATCAAGAATGCATTCCCAGCAATTGGAAATGAATTCGTCGTTAATATCAAGGATACATCCGTTTTGAATGTCATTGGTGTCACGGAGTTGTTCTTCCAATCCACAACAGTGGCAGGCATCATTTATCGTTTCAGCGATACCTTCTTCGTATCCGCATTGATTTATCTATTCCTAACTTATTCCACAACCTTGATTCTGAAATACATCGAAGGAAAGATGCAGATATCGGGTTTCGATGGACCTTCCAGTCAAACCACACCTTTAATCAAAGGTCATTTCAAAGCAAAGGAGCCAAAGCAATGATCATCGAAATCGAACATCTCGTCAAACGCTTTGGCAAACTAGAAGTCCTCAAAGACGTCAGCCTAAGTGTCAATAAAGGTGAAGTCATCAGCATCATCGGCTCAAGTGGGAGCGGCAAAAGCACCCTCTTACGATGCATCAATCTATTGGAATCCTATCAATCTGGAGCCATTAAATTTGAATCAAAAGACATTTTAAGCTCAATCAAAGGCATCAATCAGTATCGTGCTCAAGTGGGTATGATCTTTCAATCCTTCAACTTGTTCTCACATCTCACAGTCCTTGAAAATTGTGTTATCGGACAAGTCAAAGTACTCAAAAAGAAACGTTCAGATGCGGAACAACTGGCTATGGAAATCCTCGATAAAGTTGGTTTGGCGAGCTTTGCGAGTGCATCTGTCATGACACTTTCGGGTGGCCAGAAACAACGTGTTGCCATCGCAAGAACCTTGTGTATGGAGCCAAAAGTCCTTCTCTTTGATGAACCCACAAGTGCATTGGACCCTGAGATGGTTGGCGAAGTTCTACATGTTATAAAATCATTGGCTAAAGAACATCGGACGATGATGATTGTGACGCATGAAATGGCTTTCGCAAAGGAAGTATCCGATCGTGTGCTTTTCATGGATAATGGAATCATTCTTGAAGAAGGAACTCCAGATGAACTCTTCAATCATCCTAAGCAAGAAAGAACCAAAGAATTCTTACAAAGATTTAGAAACCAATAGCGGATTAAGTTCCGCTTTTTTTATGCAGATGTTAGAATATCACTATGTTCCAACGAGTTTACATCGAAATCACCAATACCTGCAACTTAGATTGTGCTTTCTGTTTAAAAAATAAACGCAGTCCAAAGATGATGACCATTGATGAATTTAAACACATCTTGCATGAGATCAAAGATCATACGCAACATATCTATCTTCATGTTCAAGGTGAGCCTTTCATGCATCCCAATCTATTGAATTTTTTAAAGTATGCGCATGAAGCCGAATTAAAAGTTCATCTGGTTACGAATGGAACCTATTTAGCTCGAGTTGATGAAGCACTCTATGAGCATCCTGCACTTGTTCAATTGAGTATTTCGCTCCATGCGCTTCAAATCAATGAGCTTGATCAAAATCACTTGATACTAAAGCAATTGATCAAAGACTCTGAAAAACACCACTTCTCACTTTTTTTAAGAATCTGGCGTTTTGATGATCTTGCATCACGTTCTAAATTATCAGAACTAATTGATATGTCAATCGATCAACTGCCCATGAAACGAAGCAAAATCGCTCCCAATCTTTTTATCGATCTCGATGATACTTTCACATGGCCTTCCTTAAACAATCCCTTTATATCCGAACAAGGCTATTGTCATTCTGGTACAAAACTCATCGCAATACTGGCAGATGGAACAGTTACTCCCTGCTGCTTGGATGCGGCAGGTATCCTTGATCTTGGCAACATCCACCAAGTCAGTTTTGAATCCATAATTAATGGAAGACGATTGACAACACTCAACCGATCTTTCAATCAAAATATCTGCTCAGAAGAACTCTGTAAACATTGTACATATCGTCTAAGGTTCAACAAAAAAAGAGGGATAACCCTCTAATTCAGTCTTTGTTTCTGCAACAAGTCGATGATGTCATCAATTTTCTTACCTTGTTCGAATGTCGAATCAACTAAGAATTTGATTTCAGGAATCTTTCGAATCATCAATTTCTTACCCAGCGCTCCACGGATCTGCTTTGCATAACCGTTGAGTGCTTTTAATTGTAGTTCAGCTCCTTTTTCTTTATCAAGAAAGGTCACATACAACTTAGCAAGCGAATAATCATTCGTCATCTCAACATCCATGATGGTCACAAAACCAATATCAGGATCCTTGATTTCAAATTGAATCATCTCTGAAACTTCTTTAAGAATGACTTGCGCAATTCTTTGTTGGCGTATCGCCATATTGATACCTCCTAGACTTGAGGAACTTCACGATCCTCAAATGCCTCAATGACATCATTTTCTTTAATATCATTGAATCCATCAATTGTTAAACCACAATCATAGCCCGCTGCTACTTCTTTCGCATCATTTTGGAAACGTTTTAAAGTACCCAACTTGCTGGTGTATACAACGGTACCATCACGAATGATACGAACCTTCGCATCTCGTACAAGTTTACCATCGGTAACCATACAACCAGCGATGGTTCCAACTTTGGTGGCTCTGAAGAGTTGACGAACCGATGCTTGTCCCAATACGACTTCTTTATATACTGGTGCAAGCAAGCCCTTCATCGCGCTTTCCATCTCATTGACGGCATCGTAGATAACATTGTACAAACGAATATCAATACCCTCTTCTTCAGCCTTGCGACGCACAACCGCATCTGGACGAACATTAAAGCCCATGACGATCGCGTTACTCGCAGAAGCCAACATGATGTCAGATTCTGAGATTGCGCCTACAGTAGAACGAATGACGTTGATACGAACCGTTGCGACTTCAATGCGTTCCAAAGCTTGTTTGATGGCTTCGGCTGAACCTTGAACGTCTGCTTTAACGATGATATTGATTTCTTGAAGATTTCCATCCTCAATCGCTTTCGATAATTCTTCCAAACTAACCGATGAACTGCCTTTACGTTCAGCATCAATCTTGACTTGTGAACGACGATCGGCAAGTGCACGTGCTTTCTTTTCATTGTCAAAGACCTTGAAAATATCACCTGCAACAGGCACATCATTCAAACCAATGATTTCGACAGGCATTGAAGGTTTGGCATCTTTGATCTCACGACCACGATCATCCGTCATTTTACGAACTTTACCAAAACACGCACCGACAACTAAGATATCACCTGCATGCAATGTACCGTTTTGAACCAAAAGGGTTGCGACAGGACCTCTGCCTTTGTCCAATCGAGCTTCAATGACAGAACCAGAAGCCATACGATTTGGATTGGCTTTTAAGTCTTGAACTTCCGAAACAACCAAGATGGATTCCAACAAGTTTTGAATGCCTTCACCTGTTTTAGCTGAAAGCTTACAGAACATGACCTCTCCACCCCATTCTTCTGGTGTCAAGCCCAAGTCTGCCATCGCATTGTAAATCTTCTCAAAATTAGCCCCTGGTTTATCGATCTTATTGATTGCTACAATAATTGGGACCCCAGCAGCTTTAGCATGATCAATGGCTTCACGTGTTTGAGGCATGACCCCATCATCCGCTGCAACCACAATGATGACAATATCCGTTACTTTAGCACCACGTGCACGCATGGATGTAAAGGCTTCATGACCCGGTGTATCCAAGAACGTCAACTTCTTACCATTGACAGTAACTTGATACGCACCGATATGTTGCGTGATACCACCATGTTCACCATCGACAACTTTTGTCTTACGAATCGCATCCAACAAGCTCGTCTTCCCATGGTCGACATGACCCATGATCGTAATGATCGGAGAACGCTCTAATAAATCTTTTGGATCATCGAGATCGATATCTTCCAAACTATCCTCATCAACAGCTTCTTCTTTCGTGACTTCTACGTTGTATTCCATACAAATGAGTTGAATCGTCTCATCATCCAAATTTGTATTGATGGTAACCATCTTACCCAACATGAACAACAACTTAATGATGTCGCTGGAGTTCTTATTCAACTTCTCAGCAAGTTCACTAACCGTTATCCCCTCTTCATATGCAATCTTCGTTACGAGCTCAGCACGAGGCTTGAACTCTCTTTGCGTAGTTCCTTTACGCGGCTTCTTGTTGTTTCTTCTTACGGGTCTCCCCATAAAAATCACCTACTTTCTTTTAATACTTTATTTGCCATATCAACATTTGTGATTCCAATTGCAATGGCAGTCTGATTGATGTTTGCATGAAGCAATTGTCCATCCAAATCATCAAGCAAAGGAATTCCATAAAACGAACATTTATCACGAATCACTTTCTGACTACGTTCGGAGGCATCTCGGCTCAACAAGACCAAATAGACTTTCTTATTGCGTATGCCTTCAAGCATACGATCCCCGCTCACCAACGCATTGGCTCGTTTGATGATGCCGAGAAACGCATAATCATTGAATGCCATCTAAGTAATCCTTAACTTCATCAAATAAACGTCCGGGAATCTCACATTCTAGAGCACGTGCCAATGAACCTTTCTTACGTGCGACCTCTAAAGCCTCATACGACTTCAAGAGATAAGCACCCCGTCCATTTGCTTTACCTGAAAGATCGATCTTTACTTCGCCTTCAGGTGTTTTGACGATTCGCAACAACTCTTTCTTGGGAGCCTGCGTCATCGTCGCAACACAACGTCTTAAAGGAATTTTTTTCATCAAAACCTCCTTTATTCTTCATCCTCATAGTAATCTTCAAATTCATCGAAATCAATTTCATCTTCCCATTGAGATTTTTCAGCTGCCTCATTACGTGCGATTTCAGCCAATTCTTCTTCAGTGTACTCAATCTTGATCTCGTAATCCTTATCCTTCTTCAACTCAGAACCGCGTAAACGTCTTTCTTCTTCTTCTTGTTTCTTCGTCTTACGTTTCAAAGGCTCTTTCTTTTCAGGAACAGGCTTGTTATCGGCAATCGCTTCAAACTTAGAAACATAATCATGTCGTACTTCCAAAGGTTTACGTTCCCGTTTAGGTTTAGGCTCTTCTTTAGGTTTCTCTACTTTGACTTCCTTGACGACAGGCGTTTCCACAAGCAAGGTTTCGGAAGGTACATATTCTTTCTCTTCATAGAAATCAGCACTCTCTTCATCCTTCAACGTCAAGTCTTCAACGATTTCGGAATAGACTTGTTGTTTAGCCGCTTCGAGCTCAGCTTGTTTAGCACGTTCTTCTTGTAGCTTGCGTGCTTTACGCTCTACGATCTTCGCTTCTTGCTCTAATGAGAATGCTTGAGCTTCACGATTCCAATCACGACCTTCAGCTTCAATATCAGAACGTGATTTGATATCGATCTTCATGCCCGTCAAACGAACCGCAAGACGTGCGTTCTTACCTTTTTTACCAATGGCTAAGGAAAGTTGATCATCTTCGACGACAACCACGATGCCACGTTTTTCTTCACTTTGGATAACCGCTAGAATTTGAGCAGGACTCAAAGCATTCTTAATCAATTCAATGATGTTTTCACGCCATTCAAAGATATCGATCTTTTCACCCTTCAACTCTTCAATGACGACTTGGACACGTGAACCACGTGGTCCAATACAAGCTCCGATTGGATCGACATCGTCACGTTTCGAGAAAACAGCCATCTTGGTGCGTTCTCCGGCTTCACGTGCAATGGCTTTGATCTCAACAATGCCTTGGAAGATTTCAGGAACTTCTTTTTCAAACAAACGTTTGACAAGTTTTGTGTCCGCACGCGACACCAAGACTTGAGCACCCTTGGTGTCTTTGGTGACTTCGGTAATGACCAAACGAATCTTTTGGCCTTCCTTATAGGTTTCACCCGGAATCTGAGCAGCTTTAGGCATCATAGCCAAAGTCTTACCTAAATTGACGACGACGAATTTCTCTTCAACCGATTCAACGATCCCTATGACCATTTCATCCAATTTATCAATGTACTCATCGTAAACAGCTTTCTTTTCAGCTTCGCGAATCTTCTGCTTCATGACGTTCTTCGCCAAAAGAGCAGCTGCTCTACCCAATTCATCGATGTTTACTTTGAGATTATGCAATTCACCCAATTGATATTCTGGATTGATGGCTTGAGCTTCTTTCAAACCAATTTCCAATTCATCATCTTCTACTTCTTCGACAATTGTATATTGTTGATATAAATTGACTTCACCGGTTTGATGATCGATATCAACTTTGACCAATGCATCTGGAATTTCGATGTGTTTACGATAGGCTTTTGCCAAAGCTTCATTCAAAGCTTCTAAAACAATTTCCTTTGTAATGTTACGATTCCCTTCCAAAGCTTGCATTGCTGCTAAGAAATCTTTAAAATTCATGCGCCTCTCCTTAGATTTTCACTGCCAAGTGGATCTTAGCAATATTCTCTTTCTCAAACTTCAATAATTTTTTACGTGCTTTGATTTGAACCTGAAGCAAGCCGGTAACGCCATCATAATCCATCAAAGTTCCATTCCATTCCAAAGTTTTTTCAAGTGGATGATGAAACAGTATCTTGACTTCTTTCATGATCGAACGTTTGATATCAAGATCATCTTTCAATTCACGCTCTGCACCGGGTGAACAGACTTCTAGAAAATACTTCATATCCTTTAGTGGACTTTCATCCAACAAGGGTGAGATTTCCGATGCGATCAAGGTACAAGTATCCAGATCCATCGTACCATCCTCAAACATCACGGCACATTGCAAGATGCGCATGGACGCTTCTTGTGTCCATTTCAGTTCTGCTAATTCGACCTTGTGTTTTAATAAAGCGGGCTTTATCAATGCTTCAATTTCTTTGAGTTCCATATTCTCCTTAAACAATAAGTAAGGAGTGGCGAACCACTCCTTTTTTCTCATCTACGCAATAATGATACACAAAATCGCATCAAAAAGCAAGTTTAAAACAAGCTCATCTGATTCTGATCATCCAAATGATCCAATAATCCATACAATTCAAACTTCTTAATCGTTGTATTGTTTACTTGGGTTCGAGCCATGACATCTTCCTTTGAAATAAAGGGTCGTGATTCACGTGCTTCAACGATTGATTTTGCAACGTTTTCACCCAGACCATCCACGATTGTGAAAGGTGGAATCAATGCTTTTGGATCTTTAGGATCAATCGAGAATTCATTGGCAAGGGATGCATTCAACTTGAGATGACTAAAATGATAACCACGTGACAACATTTCATAAGCAACTTCTAAACTTCCAAACAACTCGGCCTCTTTGTGAGAGACTGTATTCTTGAGTCGATTGTCATTCAAACGACGTTGAATATCTTTTAAACGCTCAAGAATCTTACCTTCACCTAAAATATAGGTTTCATATTCATGGGAAGTAGCTCTTAAGCTGAAGTAGCTCGCATAATAAGCCAGAGGATAATTGACTTTAAACCAAGCAACACGAACCGCCATCAAAACATAGGCAACCGCATGCGCTTTTGGAAACATGTACTTGATCTTCAAACACGATTGAATGTACCACTCGGGTACCGCATATTGAGCCATGAGTGCTTTCCACTCATCTTTTAAACCACGTCCCTTTCGCACGGATTCCATGATATCAAACGCCGATTTAGCGGGTAAGCCTTTATGAATCAAATAAACCATGATGTCATCACGACAACCGATGACATCACTAAAAGGATAACCTTCATCAATCAGATTCTTTGCATTGTTCAACCAAACGTCTGTCCCGTGGGATAAACCAGAAACACGAACTAAACCTGAAAAGTTTTGAGGATGGGTCATTTCAAGAATTTGGCGGACAAAACCTGTTCCAAATTCTGGTAATCCAACCGCACCTGTTTTTTCATTGTAATGAGGATTAATAATTTTAAGCGCTTCAATTGAATTGAAAACTGAAATCGCATCTTTGTCATTCATGCGAATCGTACGTACATCGACATTGGTCAAACGTTGTAACATCTTCATAGCCGTTGGATCCACATGGCCTAAGATGTCCAGCTTCAAGACATTGTCATGAATATCGGCAAATTCAAAGTGCGTGGTCAACCATTCCGATTGTGCTTTATTTGCAGGATATTGCACCGGTGTGAAATCATGGACATCGTTATCTTGTGGAATGACGATGATGCCTCCAGGATGTTGACCGGAAGTACGTTTGACACCCTCACAACCCGACGCCATGTAATTCATCATCGCTTGACGCAAACTGCCTTCCAAGCCCATCTCTTCCAAATAGCCTTTGACATAGCCAAAGGCAGTCCGCTGAGCGACTGTCGAGATTGTTCCAGCTCGATAGACATGATCTTCACCAAAGAGAACTTTCGTATATGCATGCGCCTTATCCTGATAATCACCTGAGAAGTTCAAATCAATATCCGGAACCTTATCCCCTTCAAAACCTAAGAAGGTTTCAAATGGAATATCGTGTCCATCCATATGCATGTCCGATCCACAAACAGGACACTTCTTATCCGGTAGATCATAACCACTATCCACACTGCCATCCAATACAAATTCACTGTGGTGGCATTGCATACAAACATAATGGGGTGCCAATGGATTGACTTCAGTGATGTTCGCTAAGGTCGCAACCAGAGAGGATCCTACCGAACCACGTGACCCTACTAAATAACCATCTTCGATCGATTTCTTGACCAACAGATGAGCAATGTAATAAATTACGCCAAAACCATGGGTGATGATGGAATGCAATTCCTTCTCAATACGATCCACAACGATATCAGGAAGCTTATCCCCGTAAATTGCATTGGCATTCACATAGACAAGCGTACGTAATTTATCATCCGCACCCTCAATGCTTGGAGTATAGAGATCCTTCTTAATCGCATAGACGGTTTCAATTTGATTCGCAATGAACCGTGGATTGAGCACAACCAAACGATAGGCTAAATCAGTTCCTAAATAGGCAAAGGCTTCCAACATCTCATCGGTTGTCCTAAAGTGTTGATCGGGTGCAACACTGGACTTACGACGAACTTCATTATAGATATACAAAGGATGGCGACCAGCCCCAACGCCTTTAGCTTGGATATAGACATCTCTGAACTTCTTGTCCATAGGATTGAGATAATGCGCATCGCCACTCGCAATGACGGGCTTCTGAAGTTTGATCGAAGCTTGGATCAAACGTGTCAATATCGCCTTTAATCGATCCATATCCGGTACACTGCCATTCTCTACAAGTGGACGATAGTTCTCCAATGGTTGAATTTCGACATAATCATAGAATTTAATCGCTTCAATCAACTCACCATCAGAGCGATTCGCAGCCAATTCAAAAAGCTCACCATTAAAACAAGAACTTCCAAGCAGCACATCCTTACGCAAGCGCATGATGTCAGCCCGTGTGATCCGCGGCTCACTCATACCATCGTTCTCTGCCCGATTCGCACTCGAGTTCGTTAAGCGCTCGGTATGCGCAATTGTGACCAATTCAAAGATGGCTTTCAGTCCGATTTGGTTCTTAGCCAATAAGTTGACATGATTCTTCATATTCTTTTGAAAAGCAAGACTTTGGTCCAGTTGATTGAGTTGATCGACTGTTTTCAAACCAAAACATACGTCGTGGACCAACATCTTCTGATAGACCTGTAAGAGAACTTCAGTATCATAATCCGCACGATGGGCTCCAGAATCATCGTATGGAATCTTGAAATGCTTAGCAATCACACCAAGTCGATAATACTTCTTATCTTTTAACAAAGCTTTGGCAAGATCTAAGGTGTCGATGACCGTATTCGTCAAAGCGGGTTTATTTAAACGCATCAATGCCGCATTTAAAAAGCCGATATCGAACTTAGCGTTATGCGCTAGTACGACACCATCTCCTATGAAATTCAACCAGGTATCAATGACTTCATGAATCTCTTGTGCGCCATCCACATCACTTTGTTTGATGTGTGTCTTTTCGATGATGAACGAACTCAATTTACGTTTTGGATTCACAAACATTTGAATACGATCCACAATCATTCCAGCTTGAACCTTGATGGCCGCAAACTCGATGATCATATCAAAATGTGACGAAAGACCGCTTGTCTCCAAATCCAAGACGACATACGTCGTATCATGGAGGTTTTGACCCTTAGGATTTTGAACAATTGAGTATTCTGCCTCAACCATGTTCATTTCCAAACCATAAATCATCTTGAAGTTACGATTGGGATTCTTTTTATTCAAGGTTTCAACCGCTTTTTGCGCTTTAGGATAGGCTTGAACAGAATTGTGATCTGTAATCGCAATGGCCTCATGACCCCAATCATAAGCTTGTTGTATGTAGGCTTCAATGGTTGAGACACCATCCATTTCAGACATGTTGGTATGTAGATGCAGTTCAATGCGCTTATCACTGGCCTCATCTGAACGCTTCATCCAATCTTGAATAATACGAATATCACGAACTTGAATTTGAATGTCCTTGTTGAAGTTGTCATAGACGATATCCCCAAAGATTTCTAAACAGTCCCCCTTTTTCAACAAACCAAATTTCTCAATTTCATCTTTATTGTCTAAAAATTGGCTAAATGATAAGGCATCTTCTTCATCATGCAAGAAGACAGTTTGTCTAAGGGTTGTATTGTTTTTGATCCACTGACTTTCAATATTAAAGATCTTGCCTTGAATCTTGACGCCTTTCATCCCTAAAACACAGTCTTTAAGTGGAACCAATAGACTGTCTTCTTTCTTGATGCGTTTCGATTTGATTGGACTCTTATTGAACTCGGGTTCTTCTTGTATGATCACAGGTACCGATTCAATCTCAATGGATTGTGATGCAATACGTTGCTTACACATGTAATCAATCCCATATACTTTCAATGCATTGGCAAGCTCAGACAGTTGCTGATCCATCTGAGAGGTATCGACATTGGATTCAATCATGAAATACAGTACATTTTGTTCAAAGGTATACAGACGATTTGCTTGCAAAAGGCTCCAATGATGTTCGTCAATACAATGATTGACATAACGCTGAAGATCCTTCTGCGTTAGATCGTTGTCTTCAACACTCAACTTTAAGGAGGTCTTAACTCCAAATATCTTCTCGAGTTCTTGTATGAATTTTTGATAAAGATCAAACGTTAAATTCTGTTTTAACTTCAATTCCAAAACAACACGACGTTCCTCACGATAAAACTGAATTCGTTGAATATGTGCATCATTGAAATAGACTTGATCAAGCAAGTCTAAATTCATTTTATCGATAAGTGGTTTCAAATCAAACATTTCTATTGATATCTTTCTATGATCTTTTCAGCTGCTTGCTTTCCTGCTGCCAAAGCATGGATCACTGTTTTAGGACCCGTGACAACATCACCTGCTGCGAAAACACCCGGTATATTTGTTTCATAATGTTCATCGACCAAGATGCGACCTTGACCATCTAAAGCCAAACCTTCAAAATTCAAACGTTTGACACTTGAGCCAATCGCCATGACCATTAAGTCAACATCTAAATCAAAGCGTCCATCCGCATCAACGATTGTTCCACGATCTTGCTCATTCACTTTGATCAATTGCGTACGTTTGCACTCTACATGGATCGATTCACCACTTTCACTGACTTTAACCGGATCACAAAGCTCATGGACATGCACACCGAGATGTAGACACTCTTCAACTTCAGCTTTACGCGCAGGCATCAAGTCGATGGTACGACGATAGACGAGATGTGTCTCGATGCCAAATTTAGCGGCACTGATGGCCACATCCATCGCCACATTGCCACCACCCACGACACAAAGCTTCTTGATGTGGGCAAAATGCTCACGAAACGATTTCTCGCCAATGTTCAAGATGCTTAAAAACTGTTTCCAACCAATGACTTTATAGTGCTCGGATCCTTCGATCTTACCAAAGTTCTGTTTAGAAGCCCCCATGGCAAGATACATTCCCACAAAGCCCTCATTAAACAAATCATGATAATTTCGTGTTCTTCCAAAGTTCTCTTCAATTTGAAACTTTACACCCAAATCCATAAGTTCTGCGATGCGATTGTCTACGATTTGATTGGGTAAACGATACGGTGGAATACCAAACTTTAAAACCCCACCCAAGATCGCTTTCTTTTCAAATACTGTCACATCAAATCCAGCTTGAACCAAAGTGGATGCACAGGCTAAACCGGATGGTCCAGAGCCAATGATTGCAAACTTCTTATTTCGCTTTGAATCAATCGTTTTAACTGATGCATAATGATCGGCGATATAACGCTCAATCAGTCCAATTTTAACCGGGGCGTTTTGTTTCATGCGTACACATTTGGCTTCACATTGAATGTCTTGATAACAAACGCGTCCACAAAATTCCGGAAAACTATTCTTGGCCTCCGCTATCTTTTTGGCCTCGTCGCCACGACCTTCAAGGAACGCCTTGATCATCGATGGTATTTCCATATGCGCAACACAACCGTCAACACAAGGCTTATGACGGCAATTCAAACAACGTTCAGCTTCTTTAACAGCTTCTTCATAACTTAAACCGATGGACTCATAAAACAGTTCATGCTTCATTTACTTCACCAATTTCTTCAAAGCTTCTTGAGCAGCAGCTTGTTCCGCTCGTTTCTTTGAACTGCCCTTTCCTTTTCCGTAACTTATGCCATCAATTTGAACACTGATCTCAAAAATTCTTTGATTGGATGGCCCACTCGTATTCAACAAAACATAAGCAATCGTACGCTTATCATCCGCTTGAACGTATTCTTGTAATTCTGTTTTAAAGTCTTTGACCAAACGTGCATCTTTAAAATCATCTAAATTTTGATAGACCATACTTAAGAGCCCATCTACTACCATAAAACCAGAATCCAAATAGAGTGCACCTAGAAAAGCTTCAAACATATCCGCAACGGTTGAATCTCGATTTTGTCCTTGATCGATACGTTCACCATGACCAAGTTTTAGAAATTGATTGAGTTCAAGTTTGAAAGCGATTTGTGCTAAGGATTGTTCACATACTAATTGGGCACGCAATTTTGTCATCTCGCCTTCATTCAACTTAGGCACAAGATGAAAAAGATGGTTTGCAGACCACAATTGCAAAACGGCATCGCCGATAAATTCGAGTCGTTGATTGTCTTCTATGCATTGATTTGGGTTCTCATGGAAATAAGAACGATGGATAAAAGCCAGTTCGATGGATTTAAGATCATTGACCTTGATCTGATGTTGATTTAGCCATTCTTGTAGATTCATACGATTATTATACCTTAATCCACCACTTGGGTTTCAAGTTCTTTTCGGCATCGATCCAACCATTCTTTAAAATTGTTTGGATTTCGCATGATTTCCTGACCATCTTTCTGAGCTGTCATCAAGATTGCTTGATCCGTGACGACATTCGCAATCAAGAAGCTTGGAATACCACTCTGTTTCAAACCAAATATTTCACCAGGTCCACGTAATGCCAAGTCCTTATTTGCGATTTCAAAGCCATCTTGACTCTCCACCAACACATTCAAACGTTGAAGACTCAATTCATCTTCGCTATCACTCAACAAGTAACATTGGCCTTCTACACTGCCACGGCCCACACGACCTCTTAATTGGTGAAGTTGAGACAGACCAAAGCGATCACTGTCGTAGATGACCATCGTATTGGCAGATTGTATATTGACACCAACTTCAATAACGGTTGTGGTAACCAAACAATCATAATCATGTGCATAAAAGCGTTCCAGTACTTTATTTTTTTCATCAGCGGATAGTCTGCCATGCAAGACACCGATTTTGATATGCGATGGCAAGCCTTTTCTTAATGCAGCCGCTATGACTTCAACGCTTTTCGTGGGACGATCACTTTGCTCAATGCTTGGGCATACGAAATAAACTTGATCCTTCATTTCAAAACGCTCTAATAATTGAGCATAGATTGGCTTGATGCTGTTCTCGCGAACAAGAATTGTTTTTGTATTCTGCTTAGACGCATGATAATTTGCAATTGTTGAGATTTCTACGTCATTGAAAAGAACGGCTGCCAAGGTTCGGGGAATGGGTGTTGCACTCATCAACAGGAAATCAACCTTATCCCCTTTTTCACTCAGCAATTGACGCTGTTTGACACCAAATCGATGTTGTTCATCCGCGACAACCAAACCACAATTCGCAAAAACCACATCTTCTTGAATCAAGGAATGCGTCCCAACAAGGATATCGATTTCGTTATTTTTAAGATCATTCAAAATCTTTCGTTTTTGTTGCATCGATAAAGATGAATAGAGTACTTCAATGCGAAGCGTATCCGGTAGATACGTCTTAAGTGTATCGGCATGTTGGCGGGCTAGGATTTCCGTAGGTGCCAACAAAGCACTTTGATAATGAGCTAAGGTGGTCGCATACATCGCTAAAGCCGCAATTACTGTTTTACCACTTCCCACATCTCCTTGAAGCAAGCGATTCATGCGTTGTTTCGATTGTAAATCGTTCAGAATCTCATTGAGAACCTGAACTTGATCCGTGGTAAGCTCAAAGGGTAGATGTTTCAGCCAAGCTTGTATCAATCTTCGATCAAAGACCTTAACCTTCCCAAACTGACCACTAAAATTGATTGAACGATTCAATTGGAGTTTTGTTTGATAGCGTAAGAATTCTTCATACTTCAGAGTTCTAGAAGCTTGTAATACAGCTTCCATCGTGTTTGGTTTATGAATATAATGAAGCGCATCGCGCAATTTCAATAAGCGATAGCGTTCACGAAATGCATCAGGGATATCAACTTTGACAACTTGATCAAGATAGACCATGGTTTTATCGATCAATTTGCTCATGTCCTTTTGCGTCAACTCTTTACGTAAAGGATAGATTGGCACAAGCCCTAATTGACCCATTAGCGCTTGGGCATTATACTGTAGTCCAGTCAATTGATTCTGACCATCATAACGAGCTTGAAGTGTGATGCGTTGATTAAGCTTCAACCAAGGACGATTAAAAATCGTGACTTGAAAAAGTCCCTCATCACTTTGAAATTGAAACTTCGTCACACTGCGATTCTTTGGAAGATAGACTTGTTTGAATGGATCTAGGATGATGCCCTCAAGCCAAACCTTATCGTTGACCAACCAGTCCGAAAACGGTTTTTGACGTATCTCCTCATAACGAATAGGAAAAGACCAAAGTAGATCCTCAACCTCATTGAATCCAGCTTCAGTACACTTCTCAATCATTCTTGTACTTAGTTTCAGTTGTTTTAGTTCCATAAAAGAAAAGGGCTGACGCCCTCTTACTCAATTCCAAATATAAATGAATATACTGGTTGTTGTCCTAGCGTGACTTCAACTTCGCAGTGATCAAAATGCTCACCGATGAAAGCCTCGATATCAGAAAGTTCTTCTTTACTGACATCTTCACCCACCAATACGGTAATCAAACCATCTTCTGCTTTAACAGCTTCCAATAATAATTTCTTTGTCGCATCCAATTTATCATTGGTACTGCAAATGATTTGTTTTCCTAAAATACCCATGTAATCCCCTGCATTGATGGAAACACCTTCAAAACTGGTGTCTTTGATCGCATACGTGACCATTGCCGTCTTCACATTCTTAAAGGCTTCTGTCATTTCCGTAACGTTTTCATCCACGCTGACTTCAGGATTGAACATAATGCATGCACTCAAACCTTGAGGAATGCTCTTGGTTGGCAAGACACGAACATCAGCATCTTCAATCAAGGATTCAGCTTGTTGAGCCGCAAGGATGATGTTTGAATTGTTTGGCAAAATGAAGATGTGCTCAGCATTGAGCGATTGAATTGCCGCAACGAAATCTTCCGTAGAAGGATTCATGGTTTGTCCACCACTAATGACCACATCGACACGATAGGATTCAAACAGATCTTTAACGCCGTCCCCAGCCGCAACCGCTATGATTGCATATTTCTTTTTCTCTTTTACGACAGGTTTCAACTCAGGTGCCATATGCGTCAGATGATCATGTTGCTCCTGCATGTTCTCAATTTTTAGCTTAACAAAGTCACCATAACGTTGACCCAGATTCAAAGCGTCACCAGGAATTAAAGTATGGATATGTACTTTTACAATTTCTTCATCCTGAACGACAACGATTGAATCACCCAAACGTGATAAACGTTCACGCAATTCCAATTCACTGAATGTTTCAATTAATTCAGGTGTCAAACGTACGATGAATTCAGTACAATAACCAAACTCTTCATTTTCTAGGTTCTTTTGAACACCTTCACCCATTTCGATATTATCCAAGAGTGGAACAGGATTACCCTGGAGCCCCGCTCTAAATCCTTCTAGAATCTTGATGTATCCATAAGCACCACTATCCACAACACCGACTTCTTTCAAAACCGGTAATAAATCAGGAGTTCTCAATAATGACTCATGCGCAGACGCAATCAAGAAATCAAAATACTCCAAGATATCCTTCTCTGGATATGTCTTCAAATAATCTTGAGCTTGCTTGCTACTTTCTCGTAATACCGTCAAAATTGTACCTTCAACAGGACGCATGACAGCTTTATAGGCAATTTCGGTGCCCTTAACAAAAGCATCCGCAAAATCTTTGGCATAAATATCTGCTTTTCCATCGACACTTTGATAAAAGCCTCTGAAGATTTGCGATAAGATGACCCCAGAATTACCACGTGCACCCATTAACAAGCCTTTTGATAGGACTTTGGCAATATCACCAACATTCATCGTGAGGATGGATTGTGTATCTTTGACACCCGCACTAAAAGTCAGGTTCATATTGGTACCCGTATCTCCATCTGGTACTGGGAAAACATTTAAAGCATCCACTTCGTGGTGATGATTACTTAAATTGTTCGCACCACTCACCAACATGGACTTGAACAACGATCCGTCTAATTTATTCATCGTTCTAACCAATTACCCTTACGCCTTGGACATAGACATTGATCGCATTGAACTTCAAATCCAATGATTTTTCCAAAACGTATTTGGTTTTCTTTTGTACTTCATTAACAACTTCAGAGATTTTGACCCCAAAACCAATGATCAAATAAAGATCAAGTTCCAAACCTTTGGCTCCATCACGAACGATGACACCCTTACTATAATTTTCTTTACGTAATAGCTCGGCAATGCCATCTTTGACGACTTTTTGAGAAGCCATACCGACTACGCCGTAACATTCCGTTACGACACCACCCGCTAAACTAGCAATCGCATCATGCGAGATATTGATATTACCTAATTGCGTTGAACGCTCTATTGACATACTGATCTCCTTTTAACAAGTTCATTATAACAAATAATCTGCCTTTTTCACATTTTAAGAGGCACAAGAGAAACTATACGGCACAGCTGTGATTTCGTCAATCGCGATACAGTCATGTTCAGGATTCAAAGCATTCCGAATCTTGAGATAATCGTTCAAAACATGCAAGCTGGATAAAGCCGTGTAAACCTGAATCCCATCCATCATACGTAAATGTGCATAATACGCATCATACGACTTCGGTTCACTTTTAAGCTCAGAAATATTCATCAAATTCTCAGGACTCAAACTTAGCAAAGCTTCTACCAAACGTTCATGAGCAATCGGATCTGTATAGCCGCTGATCAAAGGAACACCAATGGGATAATTCATTTTATGTGTATCTAAATTAACGACAAGATTGTTTTCAAGCAAGACTGTATTTTGGTCTGTCAAATGCGCTAGAATACGATACTCAGTAACCTGAACCAAGATTTCATTGAAATGTGGGTACTTGATTGAATAAGATGCAATAAGCGCTTCTTCATCAATTTTCTCACTCAAACGTATTCCAGAGGTCAAGCCTACTTTACTTTGTGTAGTTGACCAGAGGATTTCTTGAAGGTAAGTCGACTTCAATACACGATTACCCGTCACATCAATCTTCTTAATAGCGAAGTAATCAAAGCGAAACACTGCATAACTTGAACCCACCAAAACCAATAAAAACAGAAAGCTGATAAGGAAACGTTTTAACTTGATGCGTTTCAAAGCCTTTTTCTTGGCACGTTGTTGTGCAATCAACACATCAACGGATGGAACCTCAGTCATGACGACTCCAATTAAAGAATTCAATTTCAGGATTCAGTTTGATGTTAAACATTTCATCTACTTTTGTCTGCGCCAAGCAAATCAAATCCAAGACATCCTGTGCCTTCGCTTCATCCACATTCACGATGAAGTTACTGTGCTTCTCAGAAAACATTGCACCACCAATACGATGACCTCTTAACCCTACCGCATCAATACAAGACCATGCACTCATTGTATCCGGATTTCTAAAAACACTTCCAGCGCTGGGTAGATCCAAAGGTTGAGATGCGATACGCCTTTGACGTCGTTCATCCATCGTATGCAGGATTCGTTCCTTATCTGCAATATTACAGTTGAACACAGCCTCAAGAATAATCCAATCCCGATGATTCATAAAGCTTGTATAACGATATTTCACTTCGATTTCACTCTTTTCGATCCATTCGACACGTAAATTACGATAAACAAGAATTTTCTCCAAGCATTCGTACATGTCATGTTTATAGGCGCCCGCATTCATAAACAAAGCACCTCCCACTGATCCAGGAATACCGGAAGCAAATTCAAAACCACTTAAGGCATGATCCGCTGCTAAGTAAGCCATTGCAATCAAACTCACCCCCGCTTGAACAAATATTTTATTGCCTTGAAAAACAACCGATTTCAAACATCGATCCAGTTTAACGATCAAACCAGGATAATGATCATCACTCGCTAAGATATTTGATCCCATCCCCCAGATCTTAAATGGAAGTGCATCCTCATGCAGCTCTTTTAGTAAACCTAGCAATGCATTCAAATCATGTGGATAGATCATCGCATCCACGGTGCCACCCACTCTTAGACTCGTGTATCTCTTCAAAGAGACATGAAATTTGATTTCGCCATAATTTTGATGTTTTATATAACGCTCCGACATCACATCACCTCATTGATCCAAGTGATGAAATCTTCTGCCGCATTGATGCGCCCCAAAGCCAGCGCTTTCTCGCGCATTGCATTCAAACGCTCCGTATCCTCAGCTAAATCTAAGATCAACATGCTCAAATGTTGCGCATCACAATCCTTTTCCTCCATGAGGATACTGGCACCTGCATCATAGAGTACTTTCGCATTATGATATTGGTGATTATTCGGTACAAATGGACTTGGGATAATAATCGATGGACAACCACTCACCATGATTTCTGCCGCAGTTGTAGCACCACCTCTTGTCACCATCAAACTTACTTCATGCATTGCTTGAACTTGATCGATATAAGGTACGATTTTTATAAATGCTGTTTCATCATGTTCTTCAATAAACGCATCATAATGTTGTTTGCCTGTCACATAGATACACTGTAGTTGATGTTCATCCAAAAGAACCAATACACTCCCCATCAAGGCATTGATGGAAGCAGACCCCAAAGAACCCATGACAAACAGTACACTAGGTTTTGAAGGATCCAAGTTCAATTCACTCAATAAAGAATTGGTAATGGACTTATTTTTAAAAACATACGTTCTGGGATTGCCAATCAAACGTGTTTTATTTCGTGGAAATTGATTGAGATTTGCTTCATAACTCGCCGCAATTCCATCCACTTGTTTCGCAAGAAAAAGATTCGCTTTTCCAGCAATTGCATTTTGTTCATGTAAAAATGTCTTGATTCCCAATTTCTTAGCTTCAAGAATGACAGGTACACATACATATCCACCAAAGCCAATCACGAGATCGGGTTTAAACGTATCGAGAATGTTACGAACTGGTTTACGGTTAAAGAATAAAGTATACAGCGCATAGAGTTTATTAAAGATGTTCCCTTGAATCCCCTTTGTTTGAATTCCTTTGAAAGCAAAACCCGCTTGTGGAATCAAACGCGCTTCCATGCGATCATCATTACCAATGAATAAGAGCTCATGGTTTGCGTCTTGATCTAGATAGGCTTGAGCAAGTGCCAATGCAGGATAGATATGACCCCCTGTACCGCCCGTCACAATACAAATTTTCATGTGAAGACTCCCTTCGCTAAGTCATTATATCATAATCCAAAAAAGCTCTTTATGTTAAAATGAAGTCATGAAATATAAATGTTTAGTCTTAGATCACGATGATACCGTCGTAGATAGCTCCAGAACAATCCACTATCCCGCTTTCCTCGATACATTGAAACAATTGAGACCCAACTTAAATCCACTTAGCTTTGATGAATTCAATCATCATTGTTTTGTGTATGGATTTCATCATCTTTGCGAAGTTCGATACGGTTTTGATAAACATGAAATGATGCGTGAATATGAGATTTGGAAAAATCACACACAGCGCAAACAAGCACCTGCCTTTGATGGTTGGAAAGCTTTATTACATCAATTTAAAGCACAGGGTGGAATCATTATCGTTGTTTCTTATTCTGAATCAAAAGAAATTCTACGCGACTATCAAGATCATTTCAATCTAATCCCAGATCGCATCTACGGATACGATGCCGGACCAGAGAATATCAAACCACACATCAAACCCATTCTGGATGTTATATATGACTTTAAACTAACGCATGAAGACATCTGTGTCATCGATGACATGCCAGTTGGTCTTGCAATGGCTGAAAATGCAAAGGTTGATTTCATATGGGCAAAATGGTCACATACCGATGAAAGACTCTTGGAGCACATAAAAAAAACATCTCAACACGCATGTTCAGATGTTCAAGAACTTCTTCGCTATCTTGATTTTTAGATCAATCCGTAACGCCAGGTACTCACGCCACCAATATTGTGAACATCGGTATACCCTAAACGCTTAACATAAGCTGTCGCATCCGATGCACGTGCGCCACTGTAGCATATGATGAAAATCTTTGCATCTTTATTCGGCGCGACTTTTACAAATTCCGTTGGAACCGTGTGTAGAGGCACATTGATGCTTCCCTCGATGTGTCCATCTTCTTCAAATTCTTCTATTGTACGAACATCGATGAGAATGATATTCTTATCGCTTTTTAGTTGCTTGTATGCTTCTTCCTGATTTAATTGATAACGGCCAAAATTAAACATGTGTCCCTCTCCTTGATTTACTAGACAATAATAGCATAACAAACAAAAAAAACAAGAGTTTTACTCAAAGAGTCCCTCTTGTATATGAATGCCTAAATGTTGGTATGCTTTTTGGGTCACGACACGTCCACGTGCGGTCCGATTGATGAAACCGATCTGTAAGAGATAAGGTTCATAGACATCTTCCAAGGTCATGGCTTCTTCCTGAATACTCGATGCGATCGCATCCAAACCTACAGGTCCCCCATTGAAACGCTCTATGATTCCCTTCAAATAGCGAATATCCACATCATCCAAACCCAAATGATCGACTTTCAAACGATCCAAGGCCAATTCCGCAACTTTGATGTCAATGTGTCCATCATTCAAGACCTGAGCGAAATCACGTACACGTCTGAACAAACGATTCGCAATACGGGGTGTCCCACGACTGCGCTTGGCGATCTCATTGATCGCGGCTTGATCGATGCTGGTCTCCATGACCCTTGAAGTCCTCTCAATGATTTGCTTCAATTCCGCATGCGAATAGTATTCCAATTTGCTCACGATACCAAAACGATCGCGTAATGGAGCGGTTAAATCCCCTGCTCTTGTCGTCGCCCCAACCAATGTAAATGGCGGAAGTTCCAAACGAATTGAGCGTACTGAAGCTTCTTTACCCACCACCACATCAATCGCATAGTCTTCCATGGCTGGATAGAGAACTTCTTCTACTGCTTTTGGCAAACGATGAATCTCATCGATAAACAAGACATCCCCTGCTTGAAGCGTACTGAGTATCGCCGCAAGATCACCGGATCGCTCGATGCTCGGTCCACTGGTGATCCGAATGTTACTTTCCATTTCATGCGATAGAATATAAGCCAAGGTTGTTTTACCCAAGCCCGGAGGTCCATACAACAACACATGATCCAAGCTCTCTTCACGAGACTTCGCAGCTTGTATGAAAATACGTAAATTTTCTTTTAAACTGGTTTGACCCACATATTCGTTTAAACTTTGAGGTCGTAAATTAACATCCTCATCTTCTTGCATCAAATTTGATGATAATAAGCGTTCCATCTTATTGTCTCCTTCTTTGAGCCAAAAGCTGTAATGCAAGCTTCAAGATGACATCGACACTCTCGTTGCTCGATTTCTCAAGTTCTTTGAGTAAAGGCGTCAATTCATTTTGCTTATACCCCAAAGCCTTTAATGCCTCCAGTGCTTCTTGAACAGATCGTGACCCCTTCACTTCATCATTACGCATGGAAATAAGTTTTCCCTTAAGATCCAAGATGATTTGTGAAGCCGTCTTTGCCCCAATACCCGGCAATCGCTTGAGATAATCCAAATCCGCATTCTCAATCGCCAAAACAAGTTGTTCAAAACGTGAAGCCGCAAAGATCGCATTCGCTGTCTTACACCCAACTCCTTTGACACTGATCAACTTTAAGAAGAACTCATATTCTTGCATGTTCAAGAATCCATATAAACTGTGCTCATCCTCGCGGATGTATTGATACGTATATAAACAGACTTCTTCATTGAGTTTCAAACGTTCCGGATATGCGAAAAAGATTCGATAACCTAGACCCATATGATCTAGAATCACCCAATCTGATCCGTAACTATGAACTTTTCCAGTAATGTATGCAATCATAGATTTATTATAGCACAGAGCTAGTCCATGAAGATGAACTGATAATCGTTGATGACAATGACATCGCCATCTTGAGCACCCTTCTCACGAAGCGCATCATCGACACCCAAATGACGGAGCGTACGCGCAAATCGCTGAGCACCTTGTTCAGTTGTGATGTCCGCTTTATGAAAGATACGTTCAATGCGGTCACCTGTGATGACATAAGTGTTCGCATTGAATTTCTTGATTTCATAAGGTACTTCTTCAATGAATTTGTAATGTACCGCTTCATTTTGAATCTCATCCATGATGAAGGTTTGTGTTGTCAGAAGCAGATTCGCAACCGAATAGAGGACAGGATCCAAACCTTCTTGAATCAAAGTGATTGTTTCAAAGATTTTAAGATCTGGATAAGCTTTCTTGAAGCGTTCCAAGTTCTCTTCTGCACCCGGTAGATCCATCTTATTCGCTACAACAACCTGAGGTCGCTCTAACAATCGATACTCATATTGTCCGAGTTCATCATTGATGACACGGTAATCGCTGACTGGATCACGATGATCTTCAGCACCCATATCGATGATATGAATCAAGACACGACAACGTTCAATGTGTTGTAGGAATTGATGACCTAAACCCTTGCCTTGATGAGCGCCTTCAATCAGTCCAGGCAAATCAGCCAAGACAAAAGAACGACCATCAGGGACTTGTACGACACCCAACTGAGGAATCAAGGTTGTGAAAGGATAGGCTGCGATTTCAGGTTTAGCTTTTGATACAACCGATAGGAAGGTCGATTTACCAACCGATGGAAACCCTACCAAACCAACATCCGCTAGAAGCTTTAATTCGATCTCAACATCCTTCTCTTCGCCCAATTCACCTTTTTCCGCAAAATCAGGTGCAGGGTTACGTGGCGTTGCGAAATGCCAGTTTCCACGTCCACCACGACCACCTTGGGCAATCGTAGCCTGTTGGCCGACTTCAATCAAATCCGCTAAAATCAAATCATGTTTGATATCTTTGATGATTGTCCCAATCGGCACTTTAACGATGTAGTCATTGCCTGCAGGACCATGCATTTTCTTGTTCAAACCACGACCACCATCTTGAGCAACGATCAGTCGGTTAAAACGTAAATCAAGTAAAGTAGATTTGTTGGAATCCGCTTCAAAGATAACGCTTCCGCCATTACCACCATCACCGCCAAAAGGGCCGCCTAAAGGCACATACTTCTCACGCCGAAAGGAGGCCATACCATCGCCACCCTTGCCCGCTTTAACTTTAATCTTTACGCGATCGATAAACATTTTAACCCTCCGATAAAAAAATCCCTGAACGGGATTTTATGCTTGTGGATAAACAGAAACTTTTTTCTTGTCTTTGCCTAAACGTTCAAACTTAACGATACCGT
>CAYRIW010000005.1:0-71751 GCA_964424595.1 uncultured Erysipelotrichaceae bacterium
GAGGTGGCTCTGTCTTGAGCGACGAGGTGGTATAATTTGTGTGTCGTATACAGTTCCTTGATAGTACTTTTCAAGAGAATGATAAAAGCAAAGTTTTAGTTTGTTGAATGAATTAACTATTTCTCTTGAAATTATTTCCACTTCATTTTCTTGATTAAACAGAATATGAAGATTTTGCATTTCCTTAGATATCTCCATTGTAACATCCGATAACACATGAGTCATATTAACTCTATACTCATTCTCGAATTTAAAATTAGAATGTTTTAAATATTGTACTTTATCGATTATTTTACCATTTATATTTATACTCAAGTTAGATAATTCTCTTTGGTAAGAATCAATGATTTCATCAAAATTATCAATATAATTAACTTTAAAAAAATCAAAAAAAGAAAATCAACTGTCGCATCAATACTGGTTATCATCATTTTCGACTGAATAGAATCCAATAATGAAAAATACCTGGCAAAATCAACTTTAAACTTTATAAGGACATTCTTATTTTGCTTGCCAAAATAATGTTCCAAGTATTCGTGACCTATGATTGGAGTTACACAGTAACTATACTTCAAACCTATTAACTTTAACATAAGCTGCAAAAAGTATTCTAAATTCGCTTTAGAAAACGCATTATCTGAGATTATGTTTTTAAATTTGTTTGTCTTTGCATAAGAATCAAATCTTTTAACAACGTAATTAACTATTTTAGTATTTAGTGGCCAATTTTCAAAATATGTTTCCCATTTATCAACAGATTTCCAACTTAATGTATTTGCAAATCTGAAACTATTGTTTTCAAGTATTGAATTGATTTCTTCAGCAGAAGTTATTCTAAAGTAATTTTGATTAACTTCATTTTCTTTTGTAAAATACATTGTAATATTCTTTTCCATACAATCATTCTTTCCTATTCGCTTAATTTCTATGCCGTAGATTAGAACTCTACAAATCCTCAATATTTAAGTTTATATAATTTGCAGTATCATTTAATGAATCATAAACATAATATTGATTTATATTAAGTGAGTCTAATTCTTCAAGAATTTTCTTCTTGCAAACACTAGGAATAATAAAGCGCTTTTGATTACTAACTAATTTTTCACAAATTTTTTGTTCAAAATCTCTATGATCTGTCCCTAAAATGAATGCACCTGATTGATGAGTGATGCGAGAATCGGCATTGAATCTAGCTTTAATAAAATAAACGTTATGTAAATCTTCTTTTTTAATAATATTTGTAAAATGTGCTGCTTCAAACTGAACTCGATACAACAAAGTCTCAAATGCTTTGCCTCCATCCTCTTCACAATCAAGTACATTCATTTTTTCGGAATAATTTAATCTTGATAACATAGATGCTATTCTTACACTATCGCTATCAATATATTTTATCTTATCTTTATTTTCCTTTAGAGCAATAAATTCTCCTGAAAAGTTTTCATTTGTGTCACAAGCAAAGTACAGAGCAATGAGTGGATTTGTTGTTATGTCCAGTAGTCTCGTTCGTAGTCCGTAGTGTTGCATAAATATTAGTTTTTCAATTATAGTAAATCTATAAGTGAATTCTTCATTTTTTCTAATTAAGAACTCGTCAAACAATTTCTTTTCATACTCAATGTATTTTTCTCTGAACAAACCAGGTAATAACTTGTAAGATAAGTCAGAGTGACCTCGAAAATACATCATCGTACTATTTCCGCCCTCCACTTTTAAAAATGCTAGTAGATCAATTAAATCCGTTATACATGTAATATACTTCGGTTCAAACTTTTTATGTTTGGGTTCTAAAATGATTACAGAGTTATTTATATCGATATTTTGATAACTCAATTTGCTGAATTTAGATGGACTAATTAAATCATAAATTCTCTTATCCTTCTTACCAAACTCTATTGAAGTACTACTTTTATACATTACTAGAAATTTGATATCTATATAATCTCTTATTGAAACACGGAAATCCTCTGTATCCGCAATATAACTTTTTTCAAAGTTTTCTATAAATAATGAAATACAAACATTATTTTCATCATCTATTTCATAATCATTCTCTTTGTACGTAAACATTAATTTTAAAATGGACAAAAGTTTCGTCTTAAACTGAGTAGATTTACTCAAAATTTCTTTGATGTTATCATCGAAGGTCAATTTATTATCTTTTTGTCTTAACTTGTGATTAATAACTTCATTAAAACTCAGAGTATATACCGTATTAAAATTACTTATATCTTCTAAGGTTAAACTATTCCTTGATGTATAGTTTGCAATTTCTGACATTATTATATCTCCTATTCAACAGATTTATTTGCGTATCCCTACTAAGGATTATTGTTTTTACCATGTATCCCACCTCCTAGCCACTTTCCAGATGCTAACCATAGTTCATAAAAATATAGCCATTCAGCCGCCCACGGGATCAAGGTTTCTGCAATTGACATACCTCTTTTAAACTCATCTCCATAATACAAGCATAGCCTGAGTCTCTTTTTATTATCATTTTTTGAATATATATGAGGAATGGCTTTATTTTTTATATTTTCATAATTACTAACAGTTGCCCATACATCAATTGAACCATACTTAGGGTAGCATATTAATACCTTGTAAAAAGGAGAAGCTGGAGAAGGCTGTAATTCCAATTCGAATATGGTTCTGTCACTTTGAACATTGATTTTTGCTTCAGGAAACTTACTAGCTATAATACCTCTTTGTAGTAGTAGTTCCTTGTCGCGATTATTATTTCTTTTAAAATAATTCTTACTTACCAAAGAATGTATGATCCTTAATTTTTGTATCCTTGGTTTTGTTTTCTCCTGAACTAACTCCACTCGGATTTAATGTTGAAACTTTTAAATCACCTTCACTTCTCATTTTTCTAATTCTTTCTCCGTGAGTCTCCATGGTCTTACGTACAATATTCTTACCAAAACTACTCTCTAAAATTGAAGAAAGATTGTGAATTCCCTCTAAGCGAATGTTAGGGAGTAAAATGTCGTGTTTTGCTTGTTCAAGCCAAGTAGCAAACTCTTGTTTTTTTGTAGGATCTATATTCCATTTATCAGCAAAATTCTCATCCGGTACTACTGGGTTCTGTATCCAGTATTCACCATTTCGTATCTCAATATATTTTTCCATATTATCCAATATGTATTCCAGAGCATCATATACATTATCTTGGTTTGCATACGCTTGAGCAGCTAAAGTAGTTATAACTATAGATATAGGTGCAGATTTTTTACGTATCTCAGATTTTTCACTATAGTAAATATCTCTGTGTCTTTTCAAAATCTGAATAGAACGTTGTAATGGAGTTCTTACCTTATATGTAGGAACATCATCAATAGTTAAAGACTTTTCGCTTGCATATGCTTCAACGGCACGTTTTAGAACATTACTCATCTGATTTTCAAACCATTTCTTGTATAAGTATGGATTACTATATCTCTCAGTATATAATCCTGAATCTTCTTTATGAGTTAAACGAATTTCGCTCGATATTGGAGGATTATATTGTTCATATCGAGGAACAGAGGGCAAAATATCCATATGAAATTCATCATACTCTAGAGTCCAACAGCGTTTTCCTTCTTCCTTGAGCATTTTGTTATAAAGCTCATGTTCCTTTAATCTGTCACCTACCAAATTCTTCAGTGATGAATTATCAAGAATCTGGCCATCATTTAACAGACATACTAAATCTATGTCATATTCTTCTTTATCAGTTATCGGTCTAATAACAGTGCCTAGTGCAAATGATCCTTGTGGCAAAACTCGAACATCATTAGAGAAATCTCCTTCACCTATCCAATTGCCAACAGCATTATAACTTTTAACGGCTTTTTCTCTCATAGTTTCAGAAATATCCAAATTCTTAGTTATTTCGATAAGAATCTCGCCAATAAACTTATTCCTATTTTCCATCTTCTTCTCCTAACTTTATCGTTTTTTCAAATCCATCATTATAATCATATATTGTAATGATTGGATATACTCCTCGCATATACCTTCTTCCAATTTCAAACGCTGCTGAGACTGGAATTGCTGGAAATAAACCGACATCAACTTCCTTACCATACTTATTTATTATTTCATCACACACTTTCTGATAGCATTTCCAAAAATTTCTTAAACTCTCCTTACTTTCTATACAGTCTACTGTCATATTATCAGTGTAAATCTTATAGGTTATTGAATATTCACCAGGTATTCTATCAACACTTATGTCAGAAGATAAAGCAATAATTATTGCTACACTTGGTTCTTTCGTCTGATCTACTATTCTTTCTATTTTAAATTCTGCTCCTAAGCTATTCTTCCAACACCAAGATTTCGGCTCTCTAGACAATTGAAATACATCACACTCCACTTTATCACCAATCAATTCGCCAAGTTTTATGATCAGAGGAATTGGTGCTAACGGAAATACAGAAATATGATCAGTATATTTTTGTTCGATTTGACTAAATATTTTTCTTTCAACCTGTGATTTTAACTGTCTTAAGCAATCATCCCAATACTCGTCACTATGATGATTAAAAGAAGATGAAACATCTATAGTCATTGATATTCCGTTCTTAACTTTCATGTTTCCGGCAATTGCTTTTGTTGCCAAATCATGATCGAATGTCACATGTTGGCCCCTAATCCGAGATGCAAATCCAATAACATCAGTATATCGAAAGCTAAATTGTTTAGATAAATCTTCCATTTTGTTTTCATGCTTTCTCTTCATATCTTTCAATACATCCACAGTATATTTTTCACAATCACCATCTATAAGCTTATGATGATCAGCACACATAAGCATCAAATTGTCTAATTTATCTGATAGTTGATAAGACTGCAACTCATCTCCTCGCGGTCCGTCTGGGCTTGAAGCTACAATATGCGCTACATACGCATTATTAAATTTCGCCAAAGAAACGTTTTCAAAAAACATTCTTTTCCCGCATCCTTCATACTGACATATGCCTCCAGCATGTCCTATTAACATTCTAATAGTACCATCAGTAGGTTTTTTCCCTCTATTTGCCATATTCCTTCTCCTTTCATTTGATATCGATTTCTACTAAATATATGACTAACTTTAAACATTTACTTTAAAGCTTTTGAGTTAATTTCCCTATACTACCTCTAACTAAAGGAAACATACTGATTGAACAAACCAGTATTATAATCCTTAAGGAACATCAAACTAGTATTTATAATCGAAATGTTATTGCTGTGCTGTAATAGCTGAATCTGATAATCTAATAGATAGTCATACTTACTATCTTCCTCAACATCTGTAATTGCTAAGAATTTTTCATCAGTTTGTTTCAATATAATCGATAGATTAATTGAATTCAAGCCAGAATATACGCCTATAGCTGAAGTTCGCCTTACTTTGTTTTTATAACCCTTACGTTTTAGTAGTTCCTTATCAACGATCTTGTTTACATAATCAGAATCTGGTATTTCATTAAAATCTAACGCTGCTTCAATCATTGGATAGTTGATGTACAACTGCCCTTGATTTGTTGATTCAGAAAATAGGTATTGAAGTTGTTTAAGTCTATCCGGACTATATCTTGGATCTTGAGGATCAAAATCAAAGACCAAAAGAATGTCAGTATATTTCATGTCGAGAATCGACTCGAATCGATAATCTTTAAGCACTTGTATAATATCTAAATCATCAATGTCTGATCCTTTGTCAATATATTCCTCAATTAGGAATTTACCAAACAGATGAAGGTTAGTTTGATATTGGTATAAAACGTAGTTTGCATCTATTGGATATAATTCAAAAAGTTTATTAAATAACTTTTCCTCATCATTCCCCTCACAAATGACAAGAATATTCTTTCCGTCAGCTTTCATCAAACTCTCCATTCATATATAGTTTTTCGAGATTATGGCCCTCCCTTAATTCACGACTCGTTGCCCGTGCTATTGAAGTAATCTTTGTAGGTGTTAGGATAAAATAGCAATCAGGTCTCATGATACTGTTAGATAATAGATTTGTATTATGACTCGTTAAAACGGTTTGATTCGCTCTTTCTTTCAAATTCTTGACAATCATCTCAGAAAGTTCGTAATGGTAGTATGCATCGAACTCATCAATAAAAAGAAAGGAAACAGTTTTATTCCGGGTCCAGTAAAAATACGCATACAGTGCTTTAGTTCCATTTGAAGCAGCTTTAAAAAATGGAATCAATGACTTTCCATCAAAATATAGGACCTTTTCTTTTTCCGGTGTAGATCTTACAACTAATTTATCATTTATACCTGAAGACTTTAATAAAGATTGAAAATCCTGTAAGTTTGTTCCTTCAAAAATGAAGTCATGGTAATCATTTGCTTTTTTAACGCTATCTTTATACCCAATAAAACGATGCTCATCTAAACTTCTAAACCAAAGCATGTTAGAAACAAAATCATACATTTTACGTATCGGATGATCTTTATCAATTGCTGAGTTGTTCACGATATAGCGTAGTGAAGAGCTGCTTGCATCATTGTAATCATAATTTAGATTTGGTAAAAGTTCATTAATAGCAAATTTATCGAATGACTTAGCATTAACATTATTCAATGTACTATCTACAGTATACTCAAAATACAGAACTTCATTAATCGACAATGACTCGAACTGAATATTATCAACATCTGATTTCTTATACTTGTAATCTACTTCATCTTCACCAAACTGAAAGACATAGCGGAAAGTTGCATATTGATATTTACCTTGATTGTTCAAATAATAGTCATATAAATTAGGAGATACATTTCGATCTACTAAGTGTGTAACTATATCAAAAAGTGCAAGGCCTAAGTTTGTCTTACCAACAGCATTTTTTCCATATACAATTATTGTTTTCAAGAGTCCATCTAGTACGCATTCTCTGTTAAAGCTATATTGCTTAACATCTGAGAAATCAATACTCAATTTGTAATCAAAACTCTTGAACCCTTCTACTTCAAATTTTTTTAACATTACATTCACCTCGCACTTTAAGTATAACTCACTTATTCTTAGATTGCAATTTTATCCGTAAAATAATTACGGATGATTTCTTAATCACAAAAAAAATGTTAAATATACACGGACTTCTGCATTGCCTAAAGGTTACTGTATTCATATTTTAATAGATTTTCGTTGTCCATTTTTTCTAATTACGATTATTCCATCTTCAGATGCGATGATTTTCTCTATATAACGGTATATTTCAGTGTTGAACTCTATAAAATCAAGATTTTTGTTATCTTTACTTAATAATAATGATATCTCTGAAATCAGCTTTGTTTCATCGTATGAATTTGATTTTACACATGCTGTAACTCCGTTTTCAAGTCGATTACTACACCTATACATAACCTTGTTCTCATAATAATTAGTCCATGTGGCCCTTCTATAAGAATGGCCACAACACCCACATACCATTAGATTTGAAAGTGCATATTTACTCCGTCTTCGATGATTGGTTTTTCTATTATACTTCTTACGCAGTGTCATTTTTTCTTTTCTTCTTTTTATCTCTTCTTGAACAAGATGATACTGCTCCTTTTCAATAATAAATGGATGATGGTTTTCTATATAGTACTTTGGTTCGTGTCCGTCATTAATAACCCTCTCGCGAGTCAAATAATCTTTTGTTATTGTTTTTTGACATAACAAGTCACCAATGTATTTTTCATTTTTAAGAATACTTAGTACAGTTGTAGCACTCCAATTTTTTGCTTGCTTTGGTGTTTCTGCCTTCATTTCATCTAATCTTCTAGCTATTAAAGTCGTACCAAGTCCTCCAAGATACATATCATAAATAAGTCTTACAATTTTTGCTTCATCTTCGACTATTATGATCTCCCCATTCTGATCGGTACCAAAACCCAGCAGATTCCGTGTATTCATTTTCACTTCACCAGCTTTGTAGCGTTTTCTGAATCCCCATTTTACATTTTCGCTGATGGATCGGCTTTCGTCCTGAGCAATACTGCTGAAGATCGTAAGCATCATTTCTCCCTTTTCCTCCAGACTATTAAGATTTTATTTCTCAAAGTATACGCCAACATTGAGGCTTTTCAACATTCTGCATGTCATTAATGAATCTACCGTATTACGAGCGAATCGGCTTACGGATTTTGTTATAATCATATCAATCTTTCCGTTTTTGCAGTCCTCAATCATTCTGTTGAAATCATCACGTTTTTGAATACTTGTTCCAGTAATGCCTTCATCTGCATAAATACCCGCAAATATCCAATCATGGTTACTGTTGATAAAGTTTGTGTAATAAGACACTTGGGTTTCAAAACTCATCTGCTGCTCATTACTATCCGTACTTACCCTGCAATAAGCACATACTTTCAGTTTCCTTTTTGTAAACCGGGTATTTGAATCTACTATTACAGATTTGCTTGCTGGTTCAATATAAATATTCTTCAAATAGAATCACCGCCTTTTCGCATTATTGTAACTGTAAGTGAATACTTGCATGTTTCTTAAAACAATGTTTATGATCCCGTTTTTTGACACAACGATACTCTTGATTGCACGCGATATAAATTCATCTATGGTATAACTTGTGTTAAGCGACTCTCTAACTTCAAGCACATCCTGTTTGGTGCATATAAATTCAATATTCTTATACCGTTCAGAGAAATCCTTTGCGACCGCTTTCCAGTCGTTCATTCTATATGATTTAGATAGATTACCTAATCTAATTTGATTGCTGTCAAAGAGCAATGTTTCTTCAGACAGTTTCACTTCATTCGTGATTAATGAATCTCTTAGAATTGATATCATTTCACTTAGATCCTTATCGTATACAAATCCACATATACTGTTTTCAATTGAGTACTTTATATCTCTCGGGACCATCCAATAATGATCACTTTCACTGTTGCAATACAATCTCATCAGTGTTTCTCCCATTTCAGATGCAACAAGACCATATTTAATATCACCTTTATTAAATTCCTGTCGGGATTTCGTTTTCTTTCTTATAGGATTTTCATTCAATATCCTGTTTGCTTCATCGAACAATGACTTTTCAACAATTGAAGGGTATTTTCCTTCTCCGCAATAAATGCGATTTCTGAGTATAGATGTAACAGTTTGGGATCGCCATTCTTTATTTTTTGTTCTTGAAGGAACTGATTCCCGATTAAGCAGTGCAGCAACTTCATAGGCAGATTGAGCAACAATGTATTCAGAGAATATTCTGATTATGACTATTGATTCTGCATGTTTGATATAAACTGATCCTCTGTTCATCAGATATCCGTACTCGATCATAATTCAGCGCATCTCCTCAAGACATAGCCCGTTAACCAGGTTGAAAATGAGCTTATCCTCATAAACACTGATTGATTTGCAAATTCTATCAAATAAATGTTTGATATCTGTTATGTTGACATCGTTAATATTTCCAAATTCATTTATTATTAACTCTGTTGCATTTATTGTCAAAATAAAATTTACCACTTCATCGTTATGCACCTCCATGCCTTCCCTACCCATTTCTATAGAAAAAGCAGGACTATCTGAGCTCATCAGCAAATGATTCAGTATTCCTGCTTTCTTCATTCTCGAAGATATTTTTTTGAACTCCATATGGTTTTCTACTACATCTGAAGCCTTAATCAGTACACTTCTATAATTTTTCAGTAAATTTGTTTGTAACAATTTATACACCATTCTTTTACTTAGCAACTCAATTTCATCGTGTTTGATAGTCAAACTCGAAATACGTCCATCTGAGAACGGAAAGTCTAGGAACCTATAAACAACTTTCGTCTTGCCATCGCTTAACAGTTTTACACTTCGAATCGGTTTTTGTCTATAAACTCCATCGTAGAGAAGATTAGAGAAGCTCGAATTATCAACGTAGTTAGGAGAATATTTATCAGTTTTCTCTTTGATAATAGCATCAATGGCCTCCGCCTCTGATTCATTTATTAGAGTTTGATGGTTATCTATATAGTGGAAGCGATCAAGCTGCCCAGTATTTTTTCTTCGGATACGAGGCAGTGAATCAGTAGTAAACGATTGCTGCAAAATCATCTTTCCACGATAAATCGGATTTCTCAGAATTCTCTTGATATCTGTCATACACCATTGTTTACCGCTTTTCTTGATTAAACGTTTTGTTCTATTAAGGTATGATGCAATCCTATATGCACCTTCACCGCTCAAATAAAGATCAAAAATCTCTCGAACAGCGTGTGCAGTCTCGCGATCAATAACTACCTTTCCATCAACATACTTATAACCTATAGGAAGAGCCGACGGAGTAAAACTTCCGTCAGTCATCCGCTTACGGATAGACCATTTTATATTTTGAGAAGTATTGTAAGATTCCTCTTGAGCATACATTGCTAGAAGAGTAAGAAGCAGTTCTCCTTCAGAAGATAGTGAATTTATTCTTTCTTTTTCGAAATAAACACCTACGTCCATATTTTTCAGAGCTCTCACAACTTCGATGGTATCTAATGTGTTTCGCGCAAACCTTGTTACAGATTTCGTTATAATCAGATCAATTCTTCCTAGAATACACATCCTGATCATATTCATGAATCCGAATCGGTTGGTTGTTGTAGTACCGGTTTTCCCAACATCACTAAATATGCCAGCAAACTCCCAGTCAGGATTATTGTCAATCATTTTTTTATAAGTTCTTTGCTGATAAGCAATAGAGGATGATTGTTCATGGTGATTAGTGCTCACACGGCAATATGCAGCAACACGCAATTTGGTTTTACTGTTACGCTTAACTGCTGGTATCACTTCAACGTACTTTATACAGCCTCCTTATCACTTAATCTCTTTACAGTTACACACACTACCACAACCTTTTTTGAATTGCTATCGCAATGGTAAAATAAATCAAATAAACTTAATTCATTTTTTGAATATCCGGTTCTTCTTGGGATGTTTGAGAGTTTCCAGGGGCAATTGTTGTAATAACCGAAACATCCACACCTGGAATATTGGTCTCATTGAGTAGTTCATGAATAAAATCATTTTCCTCATTAGTACAAATGAATCCCGGTTCGAGCACGTTAATTTGATCAACCCACTCTTTCTGATTTAAAATTGGAAGTTCTTTGTAGACCAATACTCCAACGCCAATTGCACCGTGCATTTCACATACCTGCATTGCTGCTTGAAATTCCACTTACTTCGTTGGATTATCTATAAATTAAAAGCGCATCGCGTCCTTGACTTGAAGTGTGTTGTACTCTTTCCATCAGTGGTTTTATCATTTCAGAATAATCTTCAATATTGATTCCTTTTTTCTTCAGTAACTGTTTCGTAGTCTTATTATCAAAAAGCGATTCAATAAAAGCGTCCTTTTCTACGTGGATGATTGCTGAAACATTCGCTTTAGAAAAAACTTTATCGATTGCTTCTTTTCTAATGTGATCTGGTATTGTTATTTTCATAAAATGATCCGGATAGGGAAGAACAAATACCGTTTCATACTCTTGAGAAACCAAGATACGTACGGCTTCAATAATATGCGAGGGATGATTATTAAGTCCTTCGCTCACCGTTAACAACGCAATTTTTCCCTTCTTCATTTTTGTGATTCCTCCTTCTTATTGATTGTTTGAATTCACAAGCATGCTACCGAAGCATCATTAAAACGCTTCGGTAGCATAATCTAAATTCAAAATTGGTTTTTAACCATTTTTACATTTCTGTTTTCCTGCATAAAGATGCTGCTTTTGGTTTAGCAACACACGAATTTCACGTCTCCCAATTCAAGGAAGCGCCTATCTAGCCTGCGACGGTTTGTTCACGCTCGGACGTCCATAAGCGGAGTATCAGTATCACAATCCCTGTTATCGCATTACGGTTTACCAGACCGCCTTCTTGATTCACTGTTATTCGCTCTTTCTGCATCCAGAGGTCATGGCGCATTGTTCAAGTCTGCTTGTTCAAAGTGAACGGGATTGATAATGTCATCTCTATGGTATGATCAGTTTCCTGATGTTTTTCAAAGAACACATGAAGTGATTTTAGTAACCCCTTCACTTATAGGGCTGTAAAACGGGTTTTGATAACCTATTTTTCAAAATTTCTTAAAATATTGCGTAATTTCTTTAATATTCGTTGCTTTTGCTTATGAATGGCAACTTGACTGACACCGTTTAGCTGTGCAACTTCTCGTTCGCTTAGCGAACAAAAAAAGAGCAAATCAATTAATTTCTGCTCTTCTTCATTCAAAAAATTCAACGCTTCATATATCTTGCACATCGTATCCGTGAATACTTAGTGATGAATCTTTGCGCTGTAAGCTTATTTCAAATTCAACTTTGATTGCAATTTTGTTAACATCCAGTGAAACCTCATTCCTGCGTTTCTTTTCCAACTCCCATCGTTCCCGTCGCGCTTCGGTTTCTACCAGTTCAATCAGTTTTTGTTTCAATTCCTGATCATCCTCAACGTATTTCTCAATCAGTACTAGGACTTTTATATAGTCATCCATTTTTACATTTCTCCTTTCGTGTTATGGATTAAGAAATGTAAAATGGTGGACCACGACATTGATGTGTAGGCATAGTAAACCCTGACATTATGGGTTCACGGCCTATAGTCACACCGAAACAAGTTAAGCAAAATTAAATTACTATTACCACAAATCCCCTATTGTCTTCCCTTCTAAGATATTCCTATGAAATTCGTAATATAAGTTTTCAAGTATTATTGTGTCTATTTTCTCTGTAACAGTACTTATTCAAGTTTAAGGTTCATGGGGTTGCATCTTTGACACCCTCCCTCTACCATGGAATGGTCACACTACTCTCTTGTTGATTATTTTTCGATTAGAGTGTAGAGATTGCTGGTATTCCCCTTGTTTTCTCGGTACCGCGTTTCACGCATAATATACCCTTGTCGCTCCAAATCTTTAATGCAGCGACGGACCGTACTAACTGATAAAGACAAATCCTTTGCAATCGTTCCCATGGATGGATAACAAGTTCTCTTCTTACCCGCACGATCCCAAAGATACAAGTACACCGCATAAACACTTGGTTTCATTGGCGAGCCATAAATTGACGGTCTCATTGTGATTCTCCTTTTAATTGCTGTTGAAGTTCTTGTTTCAAGATTTTAACTTTAATTGGTTTTTGTTTTTTATCTTGTGTATTTGGATATCTCTGATAGATACTTTCCTGAATCTCTTCACGAGTGGTATACTGGACAACACGTGCTGCTTTCTCATCAATTTGGTATACAGTATCTAATTCGATTCCCCATCGCACAAATAACCTTAATTCGCTCCGTATTGGGTGGGTTCCTGTCTTGGAGACAATGAACTCTCCCTTTTTCAATGCTTTTAGTTCATCGGAAGTAATCAGTGGTCTTTGTATCATTTGCAGTGACTGAGATGGATCTTGCTTGCCTTGGCTGACACTGCCACTTAAAACAGTCTTGTAACCAAGGTTTTCAGAGAATACCCGTGCTCCTTCAGAATTCGGTGCGAATCCACCCATGATCGCATCCTGGCAGTTATCAATAATGATGGCTGCACCTTCCTTGCCATAGTTCTTTTCCAGCTGAGCCAAGGATTGTAGGATAGCTACAATACTCATTTTTCGTGACCGTGAAGCACTGAACATCAATTCGATAGAATCAATCTTAGGAATCGTTCCGATTTCATCCAGATAAAACATAACTCTGTTCTTTAGTTTTCCTTGATTTTCATCTGCAACCGTCAGGATTTCCCGATAGAGTTGTTGAATAATCAGTGAAATCAGAAAGTGTTTCGTATTGTCTTCTTCCGGAAGGCAAAGAAAAATCGCTGACTTCTGATTACAGAATTCTTCAGCATTGATCGCCGTATCAAAACAAACGACTTGTTCCAGCTCGGAATCAATAAAAGCATTGAGTTTCGACAGAGCGGTCGATAGTATCGATTGAACTGCTGAGCTCATGCTGTTGAGTGAAGCACCCGAAAACCAACGGGCTTTGTTCTCTGGCGGCAAGGTACTCATAAGTTTCTGAAGTTCCGTCTCTTCGCCTTTTTCAGTTGACTTCAAAAGATCCTGAATCAATTTGAAAACAGATATGATATGACGCTTGGGATCTTCAGAAAACTCAGATACTAAAAGAATACTGGCCGTGACCAATCCTTCCGCTGAATCATAGAAGAATGCGTTTTGACCGTTGGAAGCAGAACCATCACTGCCATTCTGAATAATCGTCTTAGCCAGAATTTTGGCATACTTCTCTGCCTTGGCTTTTGATTTCACATCACTCCGATCCTTGAGATAGCGATCGGAATACAGATTCACCAAGTGAAGCAAGTTGTTTCCATGGGAACGGGTTGGATTTCGCAGATCAATCACCGCAACTTTGTATTCGCAGTATTTCTCTGCAATCGTTGCATATGCTCGATACACATCACCCTTTGTATCCGTAGTAACAAAGCTCATTCCAGCAGCACAGGCAAACTCCAAATTTGGATATAGAAAATATGCGGTTTTACCAATCCCGGCAGCCCCTACCATCATGGCGTGGATATCATCGGTAGCAACATACGCTCGAACATGTTGATCTTTTCCAAGACAGCCAATTACTAATCCTTGCTGCGTTGGCAGATTTAGACCTTGACGCCACTGTTTCGGTTCAAATTTTATCGTTTTATATGTTTCTTTGATTTCCTTAGGCGTTGCAAAACGAGCTGTGCCATGCTGTCCATCCCCCACAGTTCGTGCTTTGATGCGGTTTAAGTTATAGTTTCTACCTAGCATTGTCATCATGATGACAGCAGTCATAAGACTTCCACCGATTACGATGAAAAATATTAATTCAGGACACACGCTAATCTTCCCAACCAATTTTCATTTCCTCTTCAAGCTCAGCCTGAGAAACAATTTCTACATACTCATCGATAATCATGAGTGCCTCATCATAACTCTGTGCGCCTTGTGTAATCCGATCAGTCATTTCTTTGGCTTCTTCTGTCAGGTTGTTTCGTCTTAATACCTTGCTGGCAATTGCCATAAGATTAAAGATATTTCCATCAGCACCAATTAAGGGTGCCTTGGGTTTTGATTTATGTTGATTCATTCTGTTTTGCTCCTCTCTTTCTGTTAGCTCAAAATGAAGGTGAAGACATTCACTCATTGTCTTCTTATAGGCTTTTGGCAAAAGAACTTGATTCTCTTTCACGTAATAAGCCTGTTTTAATGCTTCGATACATTCACGCAAGCGATTAACTCGTTTATCCAAACTCCCCTTATCCTTATGTGGCCAATACTCAAAACTTGATATCTGAACATCCCCTTTTGTGATCAAGCTTTGACAGGCTTTAATCATTTCAATCAAATAATCACTTATTTCCTGATGTGACATCTTTTGATAACCTAGGATATGAAAAAAAGGACCCAGTACATCTTTCAATGACGCAGTCCTTTCTGTCTCACTTTTAATTGTCATGCTTAAAACATGTATATAATCTCCAAAACTCAGTGTTCTCTTATTAATAACTCGCTCTTGTGCATCGATTCCATGGTGCGCTTTCAGATCTTCATTCCAGTCTTTATATTCTGATTCCCGAATTAAAACCTCATAACTCAGATCTTGAAGTTGTTCTTTCATCCGTGACATTGCTTCCTGTCCTGCTAGATCCTGATCAAGACATAAAATAACTTTTTGGATAGTTTCGTTCTGACTTACGCGGTTCATTAGCGTCTTATCAGATAGTCCGCATAAGGAAAGAGTGTGATGCTGCTTCCATTCTTGCGGGTGTAAGGTTATGTAGGATAACAGATCAATCGGTGATTCAAATACAAAGAGTTTATCACTGTTCCCTTCACAATAAAAACTGTATTCTGGCAGTGACCCTTCAACGTTCATTCTGAAATTTGAAGTAATACTTCGCTTATGAGCATGCTTCATTATTCCTGAGTCATCATACCCAGCAAAGACAATGTTATGATACTCAGCATCTTCATAGATTAGTTTTCTATGTATAAACTCATGTACCACATTTTGATCAATAAACCGTTGTTGAATAAGATAGTCTATCACTCTTTGATTGTTACTGGCTCGTTTAGGAGCTATAAATGGTTTTGTCTCATAATGTTCAGCAACTGCTATGGTCGCTTCCGGATGCTGACCTTTAAATGTTAGTAATCGTTTCATTGCTTCTTTAAAGCTGATGCCATAAAAATGTTTTAGAAATTCTATCGGGTATCCGCCTTTCTGTTCCTTATGGCGATACCATTGATTTCCTCGGATTGTAATACTATCATGACGCCTCCATCGCCATTCTCGCCCAGATTTTTCAAAACCCTCTCCTTCACTTCTCAAGTATTCAACAAGATTAACTTGATTAGCTTCTGCAATTTGTTCTTCTGAATACAATTTCGTCATCTTCATCACCTCCTTGTTTTACGATGGATCATGCCATTGCTGACCCAACGCTTGTTTCTTCAGTTTGATTTTCAAACGCAGTTTTGATTCAACCTGAAGATACTGAGAATTGAGTTGCCGCTGAATAGTTTGATCAAGTATTCGGGATGTGTGATGAAGTAGCCGGGTTATCAACAATGCGCCATCCATTTGCTCAGATTCTTGAAATTGATTAATCACATTTGGATTATTCTGAGTTTTTATCGTGGATATGCTTTTCAAATCTCTATATCTTTTCAATTCAGGTAATTTTGGATCCACAAGAACATCATCACCGCTTTCTTTTTGCGTTACGGGTTCTTCATTCAGAATGGTATCCTCATGATCTAATTCAACTTTCCTCAAGTTTAAATCAACAGCCAACAACTCTTTCAGAAGCGTGTTTTTGAGGCTGCGAAACTCTTTCTGTTGATGCAGCGGCAGCACCTCTTTATATTTATCCGTATAGGTTTGATGAATCGAACCGCGCAGTTCTTTCCAAATCGAATACAACTGATCGATTTCCGGGAACTCAGATATCCGATTTACAATAGCATCCACCTTTTCTTTCACATCCTTCTTAAGGTATCCGTATTGAACTTTCCCGGAAGATTGATCCAAAACCTGCTTCAACTCGTATAGCTGTTGATGAAGTTCCTGATTATAATAAAGTGTGTTTTTCATCGATTCGATCATAGTGTGGATTTGCTTCTGGGTTTCTGTTTTGATCTGCTCCCCTACATATGTTTGTTCTTTATAGAGATTGACAAGTTCATGCTTGAAAATATCGTTAGCTAGGGTACTCCTTAAGGTATCTATACCTTCTTTCTTCAGATAGCCTTCTTTTGGATCTGAAGAGTAGACAACCAGGTGAATATGCGGATGATGGCCTTCATCATGAAATGATCCATACCATTTTAAATTCCCGGGATGGATGTCCATAATCTCGGCTAACTTGTTTCGATGACTGCGAATAAGGGTTGCCCATTGTTTCGCTTGATTGTATCCCAAGCGTTCCGCATCCGCTCGTTTAAGAGATACAATATGCGTCCATACATTTCCTAGATGCTTCTCGATTTCTTCAGATAATTTGTTCAAATCTATAGATCCTTCTTGATCACTGAACAGTCCATGAACACCAAGCCGTTCAACGCGCGGCCGATTGGCAATATACTCCAGATAGCCACTACGGGTGATCAATTCATTCAAATGTTCATCAAAGATACATTCAATAAGCGTGCTGGCGTGCTTTCGGGTTGGATACTTCACATAATCTTGATATTCCAAAAACTTTTCACTCTTTGGATAATCCTTCAATAAGGACTCAATTAACTTCTTCTGTTTCACGGTAGCCTCTTTATCGCCGAAACTGTTATTAGATATCTGCACGCCATCCCTGGTCGCAATATATTTCAGATAGTTCGAAGCATCACCTCCTTTTTTCATATACCCTGACTTCACAATAATTCGTGGCATTTTTAATCACCTTCCTTCTTTTGTTGTTTCATCATTGCTTCTAAATCCAAATGTCCTAAACTATGTTTTACCAGCTCAGTCGTTTGTTCGCGCAATACCTTTAAATCCTCTGGATCAATCTCCACAATCGTTGCCATCACTTGTACAAGCATCGCGGTTTCAACTGCAATCTTAAATAAAAAACTGGAAAGATTTTGCTCCAGTTTATTTAGGTTGCTTGATATGATTGTTTCAATCGATGGTGGTAGCGTTTTAAGTTGTGCTATCTGATACTGTTCAATATAGAAATTGACTGCATCGACAATAAACTTATTTCTACTTTTATACCCAATTGCTTTCATACTTAGCTCAATATCATTCAGCAAATCATCTGAAATACGCATTGCTATTTTATTTAAACTCATTTTATACAATTTTCCTTTCCTTGCCCTTTATTCCCATTCTAGTACAACTAGAAAACTACGATAAGTTAGGAGCTAAAATCATTATCGACAACTGTCAGCTATCTATTTTTGGTGGTTTTACGCCTAACTCTGAAACTACCGAAACATTATCCAAAAATCTTGGAACACAAACCATACTGAGCGGTAGTATCAGCGGCCGTTATCAGACATAATCCGTTATAGCTCGTTCCAAAGAAAAGCACTTTGAACGCTGTGATCTTAATTTTATCTGTCTTAGTATTTCAACTAGAGTTTTCAACTATATATAGTATGGGAATGATAGGTAGTCATATCATTAATAACATAATTTTAAATTTGAAGTGAAATGCAATAATATTGGTAATAAATAAGATATACTATAATTGTTAATCCGAGTGAAAAATGACTTAGATTAGAGGTGACTAATATTAAAATATCGAAATCAATTGACTTTCTTTTAGAGGGTGCGCTGATAATGCAGCATATCTATTTAGGAGTAGATTACGAATCTATGAAGAAAAAATTATTATCGTTAAATGCAATAGAGGTTCAAAATATTGACGAATATTTTTGCTTGATAAATAAAATTCATGAAACAGTCAAAAGTAAAAATCAAATTAGTCAAGATGATTTGTCATTTTACTTTAGTACATTAGGAGATGACATTCACTCTCTAGCTTTTACCATCTTATCAATTTACCACTATTCACCAGAGTCGAAGTTTGAGGAGCAGCTCTTACAGATAAAAAGAATGTACAAGTTAAATGGAGATGAAGTGCAAAGGTGTTTGATCTCTAAAGGTGATTACTTTGAAGATGATTTGAACAACTTTATGAGTGATCTTCATGATTCTGAGTATACAGATTCTGAGAAATGGAAAATAGCAAGTGTTATTAGTGATTTTGAGTTTCATCTAGAAAGAATTTTTACTCTTCTTTGTCCTGTATCAAAGATTATAGATGAATATAAAGACGAAATTTTGCCATTTTTGATTTATTTTGAAAAAAGAATTCAGAACCAAAAATCAATCACCACCATGTTACAAAACTTTGGATTTTCACTTGAAGATACTCAAAATAGCAATGACTTATTTTTTAAACCTTTACTTTTTCTACCAGGATATTACGGTTTCTTTCAGAGAAACTATTTGAATGATACAAAAATCGTACTTCTTGGTCTTCTATTCAATACTCAATTCACTACAACAGGATTAAATCTTTCAGTTGAATATATTCCAAACGTTTTTGGTGCTTTGTCTGATGAACTAAGAATCAACATACTACTATTATTAAAAAGCAAATCATGCTATGGACAAGAAATAGCAAACCATTTCAATGTTCCAAAAGCTAAGATTTCATATCATATGTCTTTATTACTAGAAGCCCAATTAGTTAAGATTAGAAAATCTAATAATAAGATCTACTATGACATTAATACTGAAGAATTTGAAAAAATAATAGACACTATTAGAAATGTGTTTCTTTAGAGCGATTATCTCTTGTGTGAATTATCCCTATTTTTTCAAGTTTTCTTGTATAGTGAACTATATTATCAATCACAAGCTCTTTTTTCATTTCACTATATATTTCAATCATATATTGAACTAAATCTACTTCTGATTTAAAACAATCAAAAAAACAAACAGTTAAATGTTCAAAATGGTTTAATTGAAAATAACCTTCTCTAGAATAATATATATATTTCCTTGGATTTGCTGATATCTGAAAGTGTGAAAGGTCATTTTCTTGTACATATTCTTGTAGGAATATGTATGAATATTTTTCAAAGATATATCTATTATAACTGGTATTTTTCATGAATTTCCTCCAATTCAAGATAAACTCTATCTAGATTACTCATCTCTACTTCACTCTCCAGATTTTCCTTTATCTCGGTCATGACCCTTTTGCATCGTGATGCTTTACAAACTAAATCCCATGTTTGTTCAATTGGATATTTTTTGATATTAGTAACAACATAGGGCAACTGAGCACTAAGAAGAACATCTCCATTGGGTTCAATTGTTAACCAATTGATTCTATCTTTAATGAAATGAATATAGTCTGAAGTTCCACCTGGAGAGACTACAATTGTATTAAAAAACTTGCTATACTTAACTCTGAGATCTAGTGCAGTATTATAAACATTGATTCTTTTAGTATACTCAAGTATTACCCCATCATTTTTGCATAGCAGTGAATTGCCTAAGGGTAATGCTGGAGCAACAATTAAATCCTTTGCTCTTAATACAATTGCAAGTTTAAAAATATCTTCTACTGCATCAATGTTATATGTATTTATTGTATGCGAAATAACCAAGTCTATCTTATATTCCAAGACCTTTACACAAGCTTTAACTGCTATTTCCCAAGATCCTTTATGTTTTCTTAATGTGTCGTGATGTGATTCGTAAGCACCATCTATACTGATCTGGATTGTCTTATTATTTGAGATGGATGAAAAATAGGATAATATCTCATCATCAAGATAAAAACCATTTGTTGCAAAATTAACCTTTACATTAGGATACGCCTGAATAACCTCTAGCATTTTGATAACCAGATTTCTTCGAAGAAGTGGCTCTCCTCCAGTAATCGATATAGAAGTTATTCCATATTTTAAAATTTCTTTCAATGAGTTAATTATATCTATATCTTGCATTTCGCTTATCACATTTTCATTTTCTGTGAAAACGAAACAGTGTTGACATCGTAAATTGCATTTTCCTGTGATAGTAAATGTAGCTCCCAGAGCATGTAAGTTAAAATTATTATCTATTTTTACTAAATTTATTTCTTCTTTAATTATAGTAGTGTTCATTTTTGGCCTCTCCTACATATGCAATCCTTTTTAAAATCAAATTTAATTACTCTGTCTAATGAATTGATATTTAATTTTATTACACCGTTTTCACTCTTAAGATTCTTTTTTCCACATAAAAATGCTAAAATCTCATTAAACAATACTGATGCACTAAGTGCAATTCCTTCTGGAGAAGAAGGAAAAACGTTTTGCTCTTTATCTTTATGCGCATCAATAAACTCACAATACAGCCCCTCACTATCCATATCTAAATAATTTTCAAAACATCTATAGCATGAACTCCTTTTTGGAATATAAAAAGGACCAACCGTTTCACTATGACATGAAATATATGGTAATTCATTTCTTACACAATAATCAGATACATACCTATCAATATATCCCAGCGGATAACTAGCCGTTTGAACTACAACGTTACAATCAACCGAAATATACTTACTTGCATCACTACTATTCAAAATCTTATATGGTTTAGTACTTATTTTTGTGTAACTAGAAAACTCATTAATAAATCTTTTTATGGCATTAATTTTTTGAGTAATTCCAATATCACTTTCTTTAAAATATAGCTGTCGAATTAAGTTGCTTTCAGAGACAATATCATCATCCACTAACTCAATCTCACCTATTCCTATAGATGAAAGTAAAACAGCTAAACTACTACCAACTCCTCCTAAACCAATTATACAAACTTTACTACTTCTAATTTTCTCAAATAAATTGACTCCATTTCCTGTTCTCATTTCCAAAAGAGAAATGAACTGTCCAAATCTAGAATCATACATTTCTTCGATTATGTTAACATTCTGAAGACATGAGTCCTCACGTATATAATTAACATTAACTATTTCTAAAATATTCAATTTGATTAAATTGTGAATTAAGTAAATCAATTCACTCCTTTTGTATCCCTTTTTTTCTCCATCTGAAAGTAAGTTTATTATAGGAATACCGATCTTTGTATGATCGAAAATTAGATCTAATTCCTTCGTCTGGATAAATTTTATATATTTGAAAGAATCAATATCTTGGATGATGTAAAATTCCCCGTTTGATACAACATCAACTGTAAGCTTTCTTCTTAATAATTCCATCATGCCTCCACCGCAAAAGCTGAAGCATGTGCTTCAGCTTTTGTCATACTTTACACAAAGTGCGTTGTTCGATGTTCGTGAACAGAATATGCTGCATCAACTGCTTGATACTCAAATTCAACAAAATCATCTTCTAAATCAACCAACATCTTAATCTTCTCACTATCAGAAAGTAGATTTTTCATCTCTAGTTGAGATGGTTTGTTAGTAAATTCAACAGTTCTCATCATTCTCACCTCCTTTTGTAATGTTTTTTAAAGAAAATTGATCAATGTTTTTTTTATACTCAATTTTCTTAAGTTTATATAGAAGCGATTGATACTTTTCAGAAATAGCATCTCGCTTACTATCAAGTGGGTACTGTTCAATTATGCAATTTTCAGGATTTTTGAAATACAAGTCGATTCTTTGTAGAAACTCTTCACTACAAAACGAATTCAAGAACTCAACCGATTTCACATGATCACCAAACTCTATCATACAATCCAAGTACAGCTTTAGTGTCTGATACCAAGAATAACAATCGTTGTGTTCATCAAGATTTCGTGAATTTAAAATAATTGATAGCTTTTTCTTTGCTTTACCGTATTCTCGTTTGAAAATGAAACAAGTAACTAAAAAGTACATTATATCCAAATTAATATCTTTTGCAGGATACATAAATTCGTCATTTCTAGTATGGTAACTCTCAAGAGATTTGGAATTCTGATAGTATTTGTAGTGATCCAATATCATAATTACATAATCAACATTGCTAGTGTCAATTAGATTCATCTCTTTAATTAGTTCAGTGACATACTTACGAGTGTTTCCTAATCTAACTAAAAAAGGATTCATTTCAAATACATCAGATAAATCAGGAATTATGACATGAAATGTTGGAAAATCTAGAGTCGAGGCATCTCGGATTAGTAAATCAAGTCCCATATCACTTATGGTACTAATTAATTTCGAAAATATATCCTTATTAGTTTGATTCTCAATAACTGGGTATTCAGTAAATTTATATGAGGGAACTGTTCCAAAAATCTCAACGGGATATAGCCCTCTTGCAACTGAAAACATATTGACTATATTCCTTTCGGTTAGTACATCTCTATCTTCAAAAGTGAATTGAATGCTTTTAGAAAACTCATCTACATCTTGTCCTTGCGTAGATTCAGTAAATGTTCGCTCTAATGCTATTCTTGGATCTGGATGACATCCAACATTAACACCATATCGTCCAGTATTTTCCTCTATGATTAATAGTCCATAACAAGGAACACCTCTTTCAATCGAAAAATCTTTAATTTTCACTTTATATCCCTTCATAGAGTTAACTTTTTGAAACATTTCATAAATATAATCAAATTTCCTAATATATTCTTCGCTAACATCAGGTGGTGTGAGCCTTCTCTTTATAATCTCATACTGTAGTCCACGTTCAAATACTTCAGATATTCCTTGTACTAATGCTTCTTCAGGAGTATTTCCTGCACACATTCCATGACTACCGTATGTAGGAGCCAAATAGAATATTGGTAAATAAACTAATTTTTCTGTTCTAACACTATAAAACGGGTAAACTAGGTACCCACTCTTCGAGTTGTCATATTGATCATAGTACAATTGATTGAATTCAATTATTGCATTTCCCTCATCATCACATAAACCCAATCTTTCTTTTATAACATCTATTATTCTATTATCTTGAGCTAAAATTTCTTCTCCATTCATATATTTTTCATCATGCATGTATGAAAATGGTAAATTGCTGTCATTAATAGAACGATAATGTCCAAGTATAGAATTTTGAAAACGTTCAAAAAATTCTGCATAAGCACTCGCTTTAGCAAATTCCATATTTGCGCCCTTTCCGTTTGTGCCAATTTTTGTGCCCTCGATTGTTAACCTCATGGAGTGTGTTCCAATCTTGCTCACTATCAACCAATTCTCCACAACATTTATACCTAATTCATTTAGTTTTGCTTTTAGAAAATCTGTAGTAGTTTCTGGTTTTAATTCTTTGAAGTGAGTAAATCCTTTATTCATGTATGAGTTCCTCCTTAATTGTCTTTTACTATGTTGATTTCTCTATCAAATCTTTTAATAATATCTTTTTTATGTGCAACCATAATAACTGTGAGTTGTTTATCCGTCATGATTAAGTCAATAACTAATTTTTCATTTTCTTCATCTAAAGCCGATGTTGATTCATCTAAAAAAAGTATTTTTGGCTTTTTTATAAAACTTCTTGCAATAGCAATTCTCTGCTTTTCTCCCAATGACAAATCCACATCTTTTCCAATAATCGATTGATATCCATTAATGGTTTTAGAAATAAAATAATGACAATTAAATTTCTTAGAAATGTAGTAAATTTCCTCATCAGTAGCATCCATATCTCCGTATCTCAAATTATTCATTATTGTATCTTCAATTATAAAATCTTCTTGACCAATATAACTAATCTGTTGATAGTATTCATCAATCGTGTTTGATTTGCCTGAAAATAAAATACTTCCACTACTTACATCATACATTCCACTTAATAATTTCAACAAAGTACTTTTCCCTGATCCATTTTCGCCAGTGATTACTATTTTTTCCCCCGTAGTGATATCAAAAGAGAAATTTCTAATAATATATGGTTGGTCATCATCGTATCTAAAGGACACTCCTTCAGCAGAAAGCACTACATCACTAGAACCATTCTCAATATTCATAATAGAAACTTCTTTTGTTCCAATTCCGTTTAGTATAAAACTAGATATTCTTGACAAAGAAACCTCCTGCAAGCTAATATTACTAATTATATTTGACAATTCAAAGAATGGCCAATTATAACAATTACTCAGTATCAAGAAGGCAAATAATACACCTATGGATATATTCCCTTTTAAAACTAACACTAGCCCAATGATTATCCAACTGTTATTCATTATAAAACCTGTTCCCAAACTCAATGAAATCATTTTGAATTTTACCTGCGCGTGTTCAATACTATTTTTTTGATAGTTCATATGAACTCTCGTGTATATTTTTTTGATAAATTCTCGCATATTCATTGTTTTTAATGTGTCTTTTTTCTGAACAATCTCAATAGCAAAATTCTTTATGTCTTCATCACTCTTTTGAATACTCTCATTTTTAGAAGTCATTAAATTTGAAAATAATTTTGGAAGAATCATAGAAAAGAAAGACAAACCCAGAATACATAAAACCAGTATTGGTGCTTTTAGAAATCCGTATATAACTGCAAATACGAATTGTGAAAATCCAAAAACTAACTCTACATAAGTACTTAAATAATTTGATACATTATCCGTATCAGTTAAAACGCAAGTAAACCATTCTGATTTATTTGTTTTATTAATTTTTGACAAATCACGTTTAAGAACACCATGTTTTAATAACTTAACTTGTTCTTCATACATAATATAGTGCTTTAAGTCTTTTGACTTTTTGGTATATATATATTTTGAAAAAATTGATAGTACTAATAAGCATAGTAAGACTATTGATACAATCCAAAAATTCCTGTCAGAAATCTTTTCATAACTATCAATTATTACTTCAAAAATAATTGGAATTGAAATCACACTAAAACTGTATACAATAATAAACATCAATAGTACAAGTAGTTCTTTATTATACTTAGCTACATTTTCATGAAGTCTTTTTATTTTCAAAATCATATACTTTACCTCCAATTATTTTATAAACATTCTCACCATGATTAATAGTATTTTTATCATGTGTAACAATAATTATTCCGAAGTGTTTCTTAAAAACATTAAGAACTTCTATTAAATTTACTGTCGATTGTTTATCCAATGCAGAAAACGGTTCATCCAATACAACAAAGTTTTTTGCATTCAATAATGCACGCATAATACTGATTTTTTGTTTTTGTCCAACTGATAATTCAACATCCTTTCCAACAATTGATTCGTATCCTTTAGGAAGTTCTTTGATGATACTATGAAGATTCAAGTCTTCACTTAATTTAAGAAAATCTGATGTCTCTTCTGATTCAACTGATAGAGAAAAATTTTCATAAATGGAAGCTCCATTTATTAAATCAATGGACTGTGGTACATATGAAATTATCTGATTTATTTCATAATCCGTGATTGACTCAATTCGACCATTATTAACAACACTTATTGCACCATTTGTATATTTTAAAATACCTAGCACTACTTTGATTAATGTTGATTTACCTGAGCCACTTTCTCCTACAAAATATGTGATTTTATTTTTAGATATATTCAAATTAACCTTATTTAGAATTAAATCCTCACCATTCCTATAACATACTTCTTTCAAAACAATTGCCGAGATATCCAACTTTGACTGTAGGGAATCACGGTTTTGTATTGCATAGTTAGTATCTGCAAAATCCTTTACAACAGAAGCAATCCTATCAAATGAAATATTCTTTTGAGTTAAACCCGAAACCAGGTCAGGCAAATCTAAAATCGGGTAAATTATAGATCCAACACTGATATTCCATATACCTATAACAACATCTAAAGTTGTTATATTCCTTCTGACTAACCATAGGCCATACACAACAATTATTGCTTCTACAAATCTAATTAAACCTTCCGTATAAGAACTCAATTTACTGGTTTCTACATTGTTATTAATAGCGACATTAATCTTATCTTCGAAGTATCTGTCAGATTTTTCGAAAATCTGGTGCTTAATATTAAATATCCGAATAATTGGTAAACTACTAAAAACTGATTCTAAAAAGTTCACTTGTTTACTCTCAACCATAAGTAAGCGAGAATAATTTGATTCTATTTTTTTTAATCTATTCCTATGAAAAAAGTATAAAAATGGTATAAAAAGTAAAACTATCGAAGTAAGTTTTAAATTGAATTTTGCCGATATAAATATACCCACTATAATACCAATAATAGATTGAAAAATAGGTAAATAAGTCTGAGTAACATGTGTTGACAAATTAACAGAATCTTCAATCAGTATATTTAGATGGTTCTCGCTTTTCTCCTGATTATTTTCGATTATTCCAACGATTATGTTTTGTCTAATATTATGGAGAATGGTTTGGTTAATTTTCTCCTTGACTACTCCAAAAGAATAAAAGCAAATCATAAAGACAATTCCTGAAAGCATAAAGAGAACATTCAACACAACAAATTCCCAACCAAAACTGCTTGAGAGAACTATTTCTATATTTTTTTGAATAAACAGCGAAACAAGCACCCCATATGTTGCAAGATATGTTGCTGAAATCAACAAAGGAATATAGTATCGAAGTGGTGCTTTGGAAATTTTAATAATTTTGATTACTTTGTAAAACATAACGGATCACCTCATTCTACTATGGTATCATTTATTTAATACTTATAGTATTAAATTTTTAATACTATATTATCATGACAACAATTCATTGTCAATTTCATTTTAGATCCCGTGAAATATATTCCTATTCAGCGAGCATTGCTCGCTGATGTGACCCCATGACTTTAACCTGCTTCGCTTTGTTTTTCCATTAGTCCAAATTGCTATTTTTGACAACTTCGCATCTCGTTTTGTTCAAATATGGCAAAACGGGCTCCACACAGCCTCAACACGGCTTCAACATAGTAATCCAGCATCATTTACCTTACTTAACTTCGAATTTTGCACACGAGCCCAACAAACCGTCAATTCCTGATTTTTCTTGCTTTTAAAAGTAATTTAAAATTATTGGGATTGTGACCCCTCTTTTACATTTCACATTTTCGAAAAATATTCCTTCACTTTATCAAAGTTTTCAAATTTATTTGAGTAATTTAAAACCATAGCCTATAATTTCTTTATAGTATATATTTCATAAGACATAATTTTTGAAGGAACAAATACATGGCAAAACTAAAAATAACCTTTGATGAAAGAAAATTTAAAAGAGAATTAGAAAAACAATTAAAGAAAGAAGTCAACAGAATATCAAGTCAGATTGATGCTGATCAGATGAAAATAAATGACTCAGGTGAATTTACAATGCTTAATAAAATGCAAGAAGATATGCTCAAGACTATACTTGAATGTTATGATGGAAACGAGTCTCTTGAGGTAAACGGCTCATATCAAGTTTTTCCAAAATATATGAAACTCTCTATAAAAGAGGCGATGATGCAGTTAAAATCAAGAGGATTGATTGCTAGTTTCAATAATTTTTTAAATGGATGGAGTATTTTTCTTACCCCTAATGGAATTCATACTTTGAAGACAAAGAAGAAAGAGAGAGAAAAGATATGTCATTATTTGTTAAGTTACCAAGTAATTCTAGACAGTTATTACAGGAAATTGTCGATGCTGATAACCCTGTTGAATTGCTTCAAGAGAAATTTAATCAAGCCTCATCTAACAAAGAAGACGAACTGCTTCGGAGTCTATTGAGAGAGTTGTCAGGGTATGGATTTATAGTGGTTCAATGGGCCAGTAATGTTCCATATAATGTTCAAATCAATAATTCCGCTAGAACATATGAGGAAAAAGAAAAAGAATATGAAAAACAAACAAGCAGCAGCTCTTCCACAATTTACAACGATCACTCAATAAATATCAGTGGGGGCGGAATCGTAACTACTGGTAGTGTAATAAATTCGACATTGACTATAGATAATTCAGTTCAAAGCATCAACGCTAAAATTGAAGAACGAGGTGGTGATGATAAAGAAGAACTACGTCAGTTATTGGCTGACACTCAAGAACTCATAGAAAACATTAAAGATTCCAGATACATCACAAAAAATAGAAATTTCTTCAGCAGATTGTCAAATCATCTCGAAAAACACGGTTGGTTCTATGCTGAAATAATAAATTTAATCGGAACAGCTACATTAATGACAATTGGCTCTTGATTCAAATAGAATGTATATATAATTAGAGACTTCTTGCAAAAAGAAGTCTCTAATTAATTATGCGAGTCTTTTCGGATTGTAAACATATGATCTGTGAACTGTACCGCAATCAAGACAAAGCTGATGATATAGATACTCACTTTTAAGGCTCAATTTATGGGTAGCCTTGACAGCCGCTTCCACTCCTCCTTGTTTGACTTCCACAAACCTTGAGCTGCGACAGTATTCACAGATATTATTTTTCTTACTCATAGAAATCATGACCTCCTATCTTTATGAGGAGTATATAACTTTAATAGAATTTCATCCAGTTATTTCTTCAATTTACTTTCCACCCTTCTCCAATAACTCAATGAATTCTCGTACTTCTGGTTTCACCGTTTTAGTATACAGAGTATCAATCATCGTTGAAAGTTCAGCTTCAAGTGTTGTGTTCTTTTTAGAAAGTTGAACATTGATTGCACGAATTATTTCACTTCCATATTTAATTTGAAGACCTTCTTTTTTCATTTTAATTACCTCTTTCTATTACAGCATGTGGATTTCAAAGCCGATTTTATCCTGAACTTCACTTTGTTCTATTGATTCTATTTCTTGAAACTCTTGAGCGAAATGTTCAATGTTGCTTGGATGAAGCGACTTGAAATGCTCACCTTCATCGACACCTACAACGATAAATCGTCCTGCTATTACATCATTACCCAGTCTTCGGTTGGCTGGAAGATTCAGCAGCTTCCCCTCCTCATTGCATATCATCGATGCTGTATCAGTCAAGGACACTTCTTCAATCATGCCACCAACCATTGCCTGCAACGACTCTAAGTCGTTTTCGATAATTGCGATGTATGGTTTATTGTTAGACTCAACAACAAGTACTTTAATTGTTAATTCTTTTTCCTGTACCAAATCAACATCGGGAATTTCAAACTCATTAATATTTGATAGATGCGCAGAATACCGTGCATAGTTATATCCTTCACTTGCGACAATGATTCCGTCCGTTTGAGATTCATTCACCACAATAAAATCATTGCCACCATCCTGATCTGCAAGTCTTTGATTGATATCCTCAATGAAATCATAGTCATCAAGTAGTCTATCCTTGAATGTCTCATAGAACTCATCATCTAATATAACAACATTGTTTACTGTTACCTGCTCAGTAACGATTGAATCCTGCTTCCGTTCTAATTGAACCTGTTTTGTGATTTCTGGGATTGGTTCAATCCGATATTGTGGAATGATTTCAATTTCATCCACTCCGATTATTGCACCAAGACAACTGCCATTTTCCCAATTGATATGTACTGTTCCCGCATCATCAACATGCCGGACGACACCTTTTGTGCCTGGTGGAATTGACGAGTATTCATCCTTATATTCAATGCAACGCACTTTCAATCCTGGTTTATACTTTTCCTTAATTCTCATAATTTCAAAATGATTCATATTTATTTTTTCCTTTCATTGCAATCGAGAACGTGGATTGATTGTTTTTCCGTTCTCCCATATTTCTAAATGCAAGTGATTGCCGGTACTGTACCCGGTTGATCCGACCTCTGCAATTATCTGTCCTTGACTTACCTGATCGCCCACTGAAACAAGTATCCTTGAACAGTGACCATAAACACTCATCACGCCACCGCCATGGTCTACAACGAGAAAATATCCAAGTCCTGATTCGTAGTTCTTCACCATAATTACAGTGCCGCCATTCAAGGCTTGTATAGGTGTTCCTAATCCCACACCAAAGTCAATTCCAGAGTGAAAATTACTGGTTACTAAGCCATCGGGAAGTACAATTGGATCCCTTGGTCCATACTCCGAAGTTACAACACTTCTCCAATCAAAATCAAAGGGGCTTTTCAAACTTCCCCCAACATAGTCAGTTTTTAAAGAGGCTTCAATGTAATCTTCAAGCATTATGGATAACAGTTTGCCTTCGCCTTCATTGGATGCCGTTGCGCCATAATCAACAATCTGTGCAATCTGTCTTGCGAAGTCTAATGTCTCCTCGTCCAGTGTAATTCCTAATCCGCTTCTCAAATTTTCATAGACTTGATTCATATCTTGAAGGACAGCAACTTCAACAACCGGCTCACTCTCCGCATCGTTATCTCCTTCTGTTTCTTCTTCCCCACTTTGAATCTCTGTCCTCACAACAAAACAATCCACAAATTGATGGATTGTTTCTTGAGTTAAACTCAGGCTTTCTTGATTAAAGTAGGTACTGAAAAAGAGGGAACGAACTGTAGTCTTATTCAACGTTCCTTCTGTAATGGACATCTCTGTAGCAGAGATTTTTTCGTTGAGAATCACGAAGTAATCCTGTAAAAGTTCCAACTGTGTTTTAAGCTCTGCAGGAACTGAATCAGATACTGGTGTTTGATTAAAGACTGCTCGTACTACTGCATAATTGTGATCTGATGAAGCCGAGCCAAATCCGCCCAAGAATAAAACGATTACTAACAACGGTGACAGAACAACTCCTACGATAGTCTTTACCCTTTTTTGTGTCTTCTCATCTGTTAGAAGTAGCAGTGCTGCTTTAACCAATAACTTTATTTTCATGATGTCTTCATTTCTCCTTGGATAAACAGATTAATCATTATCGTCCGCCTTGCTCTCCAAACAGCTTTTCTTTATATTCTGGTGCCTGTACAACCAGGTTATAGCGCTCATTTCCGCACTTATACAAACACGAGCCTCGTTGTGGATGTTGATGAGTTCAAACTCACTGGATTCAATTTGAAGTGTATCCATGTAGAAACTGGCATCAATACTTCCTGCATTAAACAAGAACGCATGCGTAGGAATACTGAAGAGCGGCTTGGTTAGTTCCTTAATTCCTTCAATATTAAAGTCTTCAAGGTTTTGCGATGCCAGAATCACTGAACTGTCTTTCTTTCGAACCCGTTTCATGAAGTTGCGAATGTATTCAATTGCCGTGAAGTTTGTTAAAAACAAGTACAGCTCATCGATGGATGCTACGGTTGATCCTCGTGTTAAGAGTTCATTGGACATAAATGACAAGATATTAAACAACATCGCATTACGAACACTTTTATTCGCATTCAGGAGCTCCTTGACTCCAAAGGTAATAAATTGCTTACTGGTGATGTTGGTATGGCCATTGAAAAACTTGCTTTCACTGCCGATACAAATCGAATTCAACATCAAACACAGTTCCCGGATTGTTTCTTCTGTATAGAGATTCTTCGTCGCGGGATTGTAATTTTTATAAACACTTTCCGCATACGCGTAAACATCTTCCAGAATCGGATAATCCAGTGAATTCAGACTTTGAAAATCGGTTGTTTCATCGATTCCGAACCGCTTATACACTTCAATCAGAATCAATTCCAGCGTATCCAGATGCTGATCTGAAAAGTCCTTGTAGGTTTTGAAGAAGTCTTTTAAAAATGAAATATGTTGTGAAAGCAAGTTTGTCTTTTTGAATGTTTCCGGGACACTTTCTTCCTCATCGTCATCATCAACACTTGTCCATGCTTTCGGTTCCATCACATTGATAATATGTTTCCCAGACATCAGATCAATAAACTGTCCTCCAAGATTACGGGTTAACACTTCATATTCGTGCTCGGGATCAAGCACAATCAGGTTCATTCCTGACTGACGCTGGTTACAGAGAATAAGTTTTAACAGATACGACTTTCCTTGTCCAGAGTTCCCGAGTATCAGAACATTCGCATTGGTCTTATCATCAGCACGTCTGTTGAAGTCGACGATGATATTGCTGCCATACTTATCAACACCAAGATAGAATCCGTTAGGATCCGTTTTCCCTGAATAAGAAAACGGGAAGAGATTCGCTGCACTGGATGCTGGCAGTACCCGTTCGAATTGTCCATTAAACAGATCCTGTCCACTCGGAATAATGGCTTTATAGCCCTGTTGTTGACGAAGCAGAAGCTTGTCAACATTTAGCTTCGCTCTCGAACACTCAATCATCATTTCAGATTGCAAGTCCTTCAGTTTCTCTTCCGAATCCGCAATCAACTCTATAAACACTGCACAATGAACCAACGGTTCTTTCTGACGGTGCAGATTGGTCATCAATTGCGAAAGATCCAGCATGTCGCTTTGCGCTTCAATACTTTCCAGAAGATTGGTACTGTTTCGACTTTGATAGGTCCCCTTGCGTGATGCAATGGCTAAGATTTTACTCTCTTCGTTGGCACTCACATCTCGGATATAAAGGTGCAATGTCACCCCATCTTTTTCTCCGAACGACTTCAATAAAGCTTGTTCTTGCGTCGAACTCGCGTATTCGCGAATTGCCCAAACACTTCGATAGGTATTCCCGGAGATAAAATAATCGGTAAAAAACTTCACTGTCGTTGGCGCAATCATATTTAGGAAACCCTGTAGCTTTTCCTCTTCAATAACTTCAGGAAGTTTCTCTTTTTTTCTGAAGTCCAATACCTTACTTAGATTCATCAACCTCATCTCCTTCCTGTCTTTTAATTGCTATGACCAGCGGCAAGCGTGCATCCTTTCTGCTTCTTGATTTTGTTTCTATGGCACTGAGTCTTGCCGCAAAGAGTTTATCCTGGATAAATTGACTATCTACTGCAAGTTCTTCCTGTGACGCACTTTCTACCAGAACATTGAGTTCAACATCCACAAATTGCTCTTTGTCTTTCTTGTAAGAACGTAGTAGATAAAGCCCATCACGGTAACTTGCCCTTCTGGAATCGATCCAAGGTCTTTTGTGTTTCTTCTTAAAGAATTCCTTGTTATTCTTTTCAATGAAACGTTGCGTTAAAATCGGATGTTCACGAACACTCAACATCTTTAAAACACCTTTAACGCGAAGTATGGGAATTCCTCGTACATTAATCCATGTTTTACATGGAAGTTCTGGGGTTAAAGCAAGTTCCGACTCTATCTGAATCGGACTTGCTGTATAGCCTTGAAACTCTAGTTTATCCATAAAATCCTTTACTTTACGCATCTGCCTCATCTCCAATCCACCTTTCTCCATCGATTTTCTCAAACACTTCTGTTGTGACATTCTGTTCATAGTAAACGGCCAGCATCGCCTTTAATTGCTGCTTTTTAAGCCGTTTTATCTGAAATCCCTGCATCTTCAAGTTCTTCTCAATCCTATTAAGGTGATTCACAATCACGGAATTATCATCCTTTTTTATTCGAATGACAAATAAAAATAACCGTGAGGTTGCCGTCCGGATTTGTATCTCATCCAGGTGTCTCAAGTCTTGAGCTAAACACTTTCTGACATTGGGTTGTGTTTCCTGATCCAGACGATTTCGAATAAACAGTTTGTTCTGTTCAAAGTTATCCCGACTGTTCACCACCAGAATTTCAAGCGCACCAATGCTCTTCAACACATGGGTTAATGCATAAACCTTTGACTCAATCATTTCTGAAGACATCACCGATAGATTCGGAGGTTGAACGGAAAGATAATAGATTTGCTCATCCCGATCGGTTTCAATATATTCATCATGAAGTGTCTTGATGTTCAGAAGTGATCGCGTTCCTCGCTTTTGTTTGCGTTGACGCTTCACAGTTGCTGGCTCCATTCTTCTTCGACTTCCAATCCATCTCTCTCTTTCAACTCCTGATCCATTTCCAGCATATATTCATCCAGCGAGATTACATTAACCTTTGGAATTTCTACTTCACCCATCTGCATCGGAATAATAATGTGATGCAGTTCTTGCAGATTGACATTCTCATTGACACGATCTAAGAATGATCCCATAGATGACAAGATGAAATTGTCTCCAATATCTGTAATTACATACTGATCCAGCGGTTCACGGCTCGCCACAAAGGCACAGATATTTTCTGGAGTATCCAGGAGTGCAATCGGCGCTTCGTGATATCCATCTTCCAGCATCTTATAGGCATAAACTCTTGATTTTCTATCTTCCATGTTTATTACTTTCCTTTCTTTTTTTTATTTATTTCTTGCTGTGCTTGCCAATGATATACTTGCGATTCAGTGATGAAGTAAGCAATTGCAAACTGAATAAAATTCATCATTGTGGTATCGCCAAAGCGGATGGTCAGAAATGCAAACACACAAACAGTCAATAGCGGAATCACCACTTGCGTTAAAGTAAAGACCAGAACCGCAATGATAGCACCGACACCAATAATCCCGATATCCTTGAATGACCAAAGCCACAGTGTTGGTGTTTCCTTTAGGTTTCTCGGATAGAGATAGTTCATCCCTATGCACCTCCTTTTGTGACAATTGTCTTCGTCAGATTAATCGCGGTTTGCGCAGCATACATGGAACTCATCAAGTTGATCTTGGTACTGGTATCCATTCCGAACTGTCCGGCAATACGCGGTACTTCACTTGCTGCTAGAATCAAACCAATTCCTAACAACAAATTGTTGCGCATCACTCCCAAGCCTGCAATCAAGATTACAGACTGTAGGAATGCGGTCAGACAGATTCCAATCACCTGCTTACACCATTGGATGAAACCATCAGTATACCCACGAGGCACCGAGAACATGTATAAACTGCCAACAGCCATTTGGATCAACAAGATGCCTCCGCGTTTAAGATTCGCAAAGAACACTTTGATAATGGCATAACCCATCATGATTAAGATAAAGATGCCAAGGACTGCACTTAATCCCATATTGGATATAAAACCCAGTGAACCGATGGCGCTGGCAGTTACACTTGTTTCACTTCCTGCCAGAATCACCATTCCAGAAGTCATAGAGGACTGCAATGAGATACTAAACTTATAAAGTTCAATTGGAAGTGTTGAGAACAGCGTGACTGCCATAAATCCTTTAATAATATTTAAGCTAGCATCCTTAACACTGCCTCGTCCGCCCTGATATTCAATGGCAGTTTCAAACACACAAACCACCAACCCGACCGCAAAAAGTGCCCATCCAAAATACTTGAATAAGAGCACAATGGATTGGACCCACGATTGGTCAAAGAGTTCTGCTCCCATATTGCCCATCATCGCAAAAAACTCCCCTAAAAATTCAAGAATCATGGAATAGAACCAATTCATGATCTGTTCCATAATCTTGCTGGCGACAAAATCAAAGATGAACACAATCTCACCTCCTTTCTTCGATTGCGCTCATCAAGGAATGATGTTCCAGATATAAAGCGGTGCGGTCAGGGTAAAGCAGAGACAAACAAAAAGAATGGTTGGTCCTTGCCATTCAAAGTTCTGTCCATTCTTGCGATAATCAAAATATGCGCTCCCCAGTTTCACAAAAAAGAAAACTGCTAATACCAAGTCCAATGCTGGAAACACCACATTGTTGACAACCGTTCTTATCTGCGATTCCGCAGATCCCCATGCATCTTCAATGACATCAGCCACATCTGCATATACTGGCATGACCCGTGTCATCAGAAACAGTGAAACTGTAGTCATCACAATACTTATTTTCTGAAATTGTTTTTTCACTTTACAACCTCACTTTCTATCAATTCTTTTAGGAATTTTTGTTTTTGCTGCGTATTTAAAGAGTTTACAAGGCTCGTCAATACTTCTGAGTTTATTAATTCATCACTGTTTTTCAAATCAATGAATTGACTGTTTCGAATCAAAAGTCCTTCTTCATGCTGTTCAAGAAGTACGACATCTCCAGCCTGTAAACCACACAAGTCTCGTAATGTCTTGGGGATGACAAAACGACCCTTATCATCAACGATACGATATGTTTTCATAAGGCAGTCTGCACTCTCTTAGTAGTTCTAATAATTCGTCGGTATCAAGTCCGATGGTTTCACAGGTTTCAAACACTTGACGAGGAATTGCATCGACAAACGTATCAAAATTAGCCAAAATAAGTTTTCCATTTTCATTTAACACATACGCACCGTCTTCCAAATCAAATTCTGCAATTATGTTCTCTGGAATCAAGAGACTCCAATCCGTATCTATAAACTCAGGACGGATACGTTCCAACACACGATAACTGTATTGACCCGTTTCTTCATCTTCGCCGCGCTCCAGCATGACCACATCCCCAAGTTCGAGTTCATAGTCTTTTTTGAGTCTTTCAGGAATCAATTCCTGATTAGTTTCATTAATTACAATTTCAATCTGCACCATCATTTTCTTCCTCCATTTCATCATCATTAAATAAATCCAGCTGCAATCCAACCTGCACTCGCTCATCTTCTCCATAGTTGGAAATCAGAACTTCTTCAAACTCTGCACCGCCTTCATAGCGTTGTGCTAAGTTATTAAGCCTTGTCACTTTTTCGATGTGAAAGCCTTCATATAATTCTCGAATATAGACGCAGTCGTTATACGACAACAAAAATTTCCCTTGTATGCCAGCCAGCGTATCACGCAGTCTTACATGATCTTCTTTCGTAAACTCCACTTCGTAGTGACCTTCAGTTAAGTAATAAGGTGGATCACAGTAGAAAAAAGCATCGGGTCGATCATATTGTCGAATCAATGCCTCGAAATCTTTGTTCTCAATTACCATGTCTTTGATACGTTCACTCAACCGTACCACTTGATGCATGGCACGTCTTACATCATAGCCTTTTCCACTATAGCTGGTGGTGCCGCTGCCATAGGAATACTGCACTTGTTTGAAGAAGGCGACCGCCAAATCAATGTCTTGATCTGATGTTCGCTTATTCCAAAGGGCAATCAGCTCCTTAGCTTTCGGGGGATCAAAATACAATTTGGTTCGTTTGATTTCATCCGGTAAATAATGATTGGGATTCACCTGCATCTGCACAATCTTCTTCAACTCTTCAAATACCTCACGGCTGTGCACCGGTAAGAATCCCAACTTCTGAATAAACCCTAACGGTTGATCTCGCACCACCCTGAATAAATTGGTAAGATTGCTGTTGAAATCATTATAGACTTCATCATTTGCTCGAGGTTCCGGATGCTTTCCGAAGATAACCCAACCTGCCCCACCGAATACTTCAATATAACGTCGGTATTTACGCGGAAAGCGCTGGTAAATAATCTTACGCAACGCTTTCTTGCCACCGATCCATGAAATAATACTGTTCAAATCATCACACTCCTTTCTTTACTGATTTCATTACATTTCCAACCTGATTTCCTGGTCTTCGATGCTTTGTGATTTTTGATATTCACTAAGTGTCATGCGTTCATCCAGGTATTCAAAATCTTTTTCTAATATCAAATAACCATCCGCTCCCAAATCAATGAGTTTATCGGATAGAATAGTGCCCATATGGTTCACCAAGACAAATTCCTTGATTTCTGCAGCTTCTCCCCATCCTTCATCACAGTGTCGCACATCATAGGCATAGACACCTTCCGGAACAGACTCTCGATCAATTCGTAAATCACTGAATAACACGGTATATCCAGCAATCTCAATGAGATCAAACGTTTCTTTCGTTGCATCCAGTCTAACCATAGGGCCTCTAAAGTATAATCGGGAAGGTATCCCAACGAATTGGATCATATCCGACACTTCGCATCCATAGATAGATTAACAGTGCGAAGACCACCAGGAAAATCCAAACTAACGTTTTTCGTTTAATCTTCCACCGTTTCATCGCTTTCTCCCTTTCGTTTAATCCCGAAACTTAGAACCAAAAGTAACCAACCAGCAAAGAGTGATCCAAGTGCAACATTCAATCCGGGATCATCCACACCAGTTTTCGGTAATTCTGGCAAGCGCTTATTGTCAATTACCAGACTTACGGTATGATCTGTTTCTTGCCCAGTAAGAGTCAGTTCAATTGATTGTTGGTTGATCGCATACAGTGTTGCTGCTTTGGTTTCCTTAAGTACATAACGTCCTTGCGGCACTAAAAAACGAGCCATTCCATGCTCGTCTGTTACACTTTGTCTTAGAACATTCCCGTTCACATCATAAAGTGTAAACTCAACATCTTTTAACGATTTCTTAGAATCAGCATCCCGTTTCTGAATCACGATTTCTATGAAGGAGAACGTTTGGTTCTGATCTTCTAAGTCTTTGTGTTCTGTGATCAATTCATCATTCAGATACAGTTCTTCAAACACAACAACATCACCCTTACTTAATGACTCATAGTCAAATGAGAAGGTCATATCAACTGCTCCCGCTTTCGTTTCCGGAATAAAGCTGGTTACAGAGAATAATTCCTGACCATCAATCAAAAGTTTTTCACCCGTTGATTTATCCATCAGCCATCCTTTAAGAATGTATTCAACACCTGGTGTTAATTGCTTGTAACTGACAGTATCGGAAATCACAATGTTATTGACATTGCTTGCATCCAATTCATGAACACTGACTTTGGTTCCAATCTGAGGAATGTTCACGGTTTGAGCTTGATCAGTTAATTCAGAGTGAGTCGCAACCTGTCGTTCTCCGCGATACAAGTCTTCAAACACTACCAATTCTTTACCAATCAGTTTAGTGCCATCAAACGTAAAAATCATTTCAATCGTTCCGTCCGCTGCTTCCGAAGTAAACACAATCTCTGCTTCCGCAACAACTTCTTGCGTTATAACGTCCAGCAGTTTTCCTGATAATCGATATTCTTTACCTGCAATCAGGTCTTGGTATGTTACTGTATCAATCACCGACATTTCTTCAGTCGGGTAAGCTTCCTTATGTCCATTCATATGGAATGCCTGGGTTTGAATTTCCGGTATCAACTCGTTCAGCATCGTGATTGTGACCAACTCCGCCGTTTCTTCTACGGTGAATTCAATCGGATCAGCGAGGAAATAGCCTTCCGGTGCCTTCAGTTCTTCAACCACATAGGTTTCACCGATTTCGAGTCCTTTGAATAATACCGGTTCAAGTCCTGATGTCCATTCGAGAATAACTTTCTGAGTTTCCTTATGAAGCAGCCTGAGTTCTGCACCCTCAAGCGGTTCACCCGTGTTTTCCGAAAGCTTAATGATTTTGGTTTTAGTCGTTTGATTTCCGATTTCCTGAATCAGTGTTTTACCGATTACAGGTAACTCAACAAACTCCGTATCTCGGTCCACTGTAAACTCAATTGGACTATTCTTAAGATAACCTTTTGGTGCTTCAACTTCTACCAAGGTATACGTTCCTGCTTTAAGAAAACCGCGCGTTCTTGCGACACCGTCTTCATTGGTCGTCAGTCTTGTTTGTGTAATCACTTCCTGACTATCATTGATGTAATCGAATGATACGACATGTCCCTGTTCGTCATGAATTTCAAAGACGGCTCCAGCCAGTGGTTCCCTTGTTTCTGAATCAAGCTTCTTAATTTCAAGTTTTAGTTCAACTTTCTTGTTTGGAATATACTTCACGATGATAACACCATCTTCAAGGATTGAAATTGGGCAGACAGTCTTATCAATCCAGAACTGATAGGGTGCTGACTTTTCCTGTATGAAGTACTGTCCATAGCGCAAATCACTGGTGAATGCAAAACCATCTTTATCTGTTGTGATTTCTTCTACCAAATTTCCATCAAGATCTTTTACTGTGAATTCAACACCAGAAATCGGCGTTTTCTGATCCGCTTCGACTTTAACAATCTGAACCTTGCCTTTAATGACTTGATCTTTGACTCCTAGGTTTTCAAGCACCACTTTAGTAAATTGATCTTTATAGTTCAAATTAACCGTATAGACATTAACATCTTCAAGATAGCCTTCTGGAGATTGTGTCTCTTTGATATAGTATGTTCCCAAAGGAAGGATAGATGATGGTGCGGTTCCATCACTGCCTGTAACAAGACTTTCTACTTTATCTGTCAGGTTTTTGTCTCGATAAACCGTATATTCAGCACCCTTCAACAATTCATTATTTTCGCTATCACGCTTTTCAAGTACAATCTGACCTTTCGCAACTTGATTTTTTGCGATCACTTCACTGTTTTTTCCAGCTTCAATGGAAACCGTTCTAATGGTCGTATCGACAACAAGCGGACTTGGAACAAAGTGCTCACGATAATAATAGGTACCCGCATTAAGTTCAATGGCTACGGTATATCCATTAGCTCTCGTTGTATATTGAGTTGCCCCAGACATATCACTGTTTTTGGACAATTCGAAGATTGTTCCTGAAACCATGTTTTTGGTTTCTTCATTCATCTTTCCGATTCTCAAAGTGCCCTTATGTTCGACATGAACATTCAAAGAGAAGGATACCGGACTTGGATTTCCACCGCTGATAATATCCTGTTGGGTCGGATGTGAATAAAGAATCGGTGTACTGGATGAATCACTTTCGATGTTGCTATATTTCTTAAATGTAATGGATGTGTTCTCTGGCGAACTTGCCTTCGCAGTAATCGTCACTTGATTTCCATTGATCTGAACATCCAATCCACCATTATTGATAACTGCAGCCTGACTGATTGCGCCATTGTGATCCGTCAAGATAATCGATTCATTCGTTTTCAGATTGACGGTAGAATTCTGGAAACTTGCGATTGTGTCATGTGAATTAACTTTAGCCCAGATTTGGTCTTTTTCATACTGATAATCAATGCCTTCAAATCCCCACGATCCATTTATCGAAAGATCATCTCGAATTGAGGCAATGTAATCCCATAAGACACTTTGTGTAACGACATAATCTTTACCGGTTCTTGAAGTATTGTCATATCCGTGATAGATAATTCGTGAGAAAACTTCCCGTTGATCATGACTGAAATCACTGATTGTGTATCCATCTCCTTCGCCTCTGATTATTTCTGGTTCAACACAGAATGCCACTTCGCCATTTGCATAGATAATTCTGAAGTTGTATCCGGCACGTCTTTGGACGGCCCAACCTCGACTGTTGACCGCTTCAAAGTATCCGGTTGAGATAATCCCGGAATCACTTACTGTTATCGAAACGCCTTGAGCTGAGACCGGCACTGTTTGAATGATTGATGTTATCGCGACAACAGTAATCATCAATATCATTCTAATTCTATTTTTTAGTTGTTTCATAGATTTTCCTCTCTTTCTATATTTGAGTTTTGAAACAAAAAAGAAGCCCGCTATGGACTTCCTCGTATTGAAATATTCATTCTCTTCTCCCTTCCAAATAAAAAGCCCCTGATAGATATCATTCCTATCAGAGGCATTTAAAACTCATATTTTTTATTGATATAGTAAAAGCATACTGCTGATCCTTTTATTAATTAAATAGATTTCTTATCTTTTTAAATATAGATAATAGCTTGAAATCAAAACCTTATCTGCTTATTTACCTATTTTCCAAAATAGATTGTGTGATGAATCAGAACATCAGAATACCGCTTAAACACTGGGTTTTCTAGTAGTCATAAGTGCTAGTTATCTTTTTGATGAGAGCAACGCCGCTCGATGTCCCAATGCGATCCGCTCCAGCTTCAATCATTTTTTGCATGTCTTCCATGGAACGAACGCCCCCTGCTGCCTTGACTTTGCAGTGATCGTTGACAGTTCTTTTCATCAAAGCCACATCTTTAAATGTCGCACCTGCGGTTGAAAAACCCGTTGAAGTTTTAACAAAGTGTGCTTTTGCCTCTACACAAAGCTCACATGCACGAATCTTCTCTTCTTCACTCAATAAACAGGTTTCAATGATGACTTTTACAGTGTTCCCTTGTGCAGCCTCAACGACGGCTTGGATTTCCTTGAGTACGACATCATCATGTTTATCCTTTAGTGCTCCGATATTGATGACCATATCGAACTCACTGGCCCCTTGTTCTAATGCGATGCGCGTTTCATTGACTTTGCTTAAGGTTGAACTTGCCCCCAATGGAAAATCGATGACGGTACAGACTTTAACAGTTGAACCATTTAAAGCTTCACGACAGGTCGGTACCCAATATGGATTCACACAAACCGATGCGAAGGCATGTGTTTTGGCTTCGAGACACAACTGTTGGATTTCAGCTTGCGTCGCATTGGCCTTCAATAAGGTATGATCGATGTATTCATTGTAATTCATACGAGATGCTCCTTTTCGATGATGATCTTTCTTAAGATTTCTTTGGTTGCCACATCATCTCCTATCCAAGCTTCTTTTCCAAACTGGCGAGTAATGTAGCGCTCATTCCCTTTTGCAAGAATAAGGACGGTGTCGTTTTGATTGGCAAGCTCCAACGCTTGTTGAATCGCATCATATCGGTCCAAGACGATGATATGATTCGCGTGTTGGATGCCTTCCGCAATCTCCTGTGCGATTTCAAGTGCAGATTCATTCCTTGGATCTTCTTCAGTGAGAATGATCATCTGACTGAATTTATCTGCGATCGATCCCAGAATGGGTCTTTTCTTTCGATCACGCTTACCTGCCGAACCAAAGACACTGATGATCTTATTATTCGGCGAGGTGATGGATTTTGCAAATGCGAAGATTTTTTCAAAGCCATCGGGTGTGTGTGCATAGTCGACAATCACATCAAAATTCTGACCTTCTTGAATGACTTCCATACGTCCTTCCACTTGTGGTAGATTGACAAGTAATGGAATAATGTCCTCAATTGCATAACCTGATTGATGTAAAGAAGCAATGATGGCCAAAAGATTGGATATATTGAAACTGGATACGAAATTCGTCACAATGGGATAACTTTGATTCAAAACGATAAGGTTGAATTGGGTTTGGGTTGCTTTGATCACCAAATCCTTTGCTTGATAATCCGCTTCGTGTTCAATACTGTAACTGTATTTCCGTTGATTCACTTCATTAAAGAGACGTGCCCCATAAGGATCATCCACATTGATGATGGCACAGCCATGTGTCTTGATGAGTGAGAACAAACGTTTCTTGGCAAGATAATAACTTTCGAAGTTACCATGATAATCCAAGTGATCATGCGTGAGATTTGTGAAAATCGCCACATCGAACTCTAATGCGTCGACCCTTTTTTGATCTAATCCCTGACTGGAGACCTCCATGCATACTGCTTTCATTCCAGCTTTCAACATGCGTCTCAACATTTTCAATGTCGGTACGGTCTCATCGGTTGTGTAATCTGGTTTTTCAATGACTTGACCATATTCGATGGAAATTGTTCCGCTATAACCACAGGCTTCAAAATGATTGTAGATTTCTTTGATGGTTTTTGCAATCGTACTCTTACCATTGGTTCCCGTGACCCCAATCAAATTCATTTTTTGATGGGGTTTATGAAAAAAGATGGCCGCTGTACGATTCAACTCTTCTAAGACATCATTGACATGAATGTATGTAATGTTGGGCTGATAAACAAGTTCATCACTGTGTATGATGACGATGGCTCCATTCGCAATCGCTTGGTCGACAAAACGATGTCCATCATTGACCATTCCTTTGAGACAGTAAAAGACCGCCTGTTTCATGGGTTTTCTTGAATCGGTCACCAAGTCCTTCACTTCTATTTCAGGTGCTGTGCTGAATAATCGATTTAACTTCATAAAATTACTCTCTCCGCAATCAAATGATCGTTTTTAACATCTATAACTCTACACAAAACCCGTTGATTTAGCAAATCATGCCCATTCTTCACAAGAACAGGAAGATATTCAGCACTATAACCAAAACACATGTCTTCTTGTGCTTCTTCAAGTAGGACTTCAAGCTCTTGATTGACATAGTTTGCCATTGTTTTACGATGCATCAAGTCCGATATGGCTTGCGCTTGATGCACACGTTCTTTCTTAACCTCATTCGTCCATTCTTCTTTATAGAGTGAAGCTTTGGTTCCTTCACGTTTCGAATAAGGAAAAACATGCATGAAACTAAGTTTCATCACTTCTAATGCATGGAGTGATGTTTCAAATGCTTCTTTTGATTCTGTTGGAAAGCCGACGATCAAATCAGTACTGATTAAAATCGTTGGAATGTGTTCACGAATCTTTTGGAGTCTTTGGTTGAATTCACTTAAGGTATAGGGCCGATGCATATCTTTCAATACAGCATCGCTTGCGGCTTGGATCGGAATGTGAAGATGCTTGGCTAAACGCTGTTCATCCCTCAACAACGCAATCATTTCGTCGCTTACTTCCGTAATTTCAATCGAAGAGATGCGAATACGTGGAATCGAAGTTTCAGCTAGGATTCTTTTTAAGAGTTGGACAAGATTGGAGCCGATATCCAAACCATAACGCCCGGTATGAATACCGGTCAATGTGATTTCTTGGTGCTGATCCAAAGCATTGATCTGATCGATGATCTTATCCATGTCCATGGAGCGTTCCCGACCCCGTGCAAATGGAATGATGCAGTAGGTACAGAACTGATTGCAGCCATCTTGTATCTTCACATATGCCTTCTTTTGATGTTTAAAGGATTGTATCGGTAGATTCTCAAATGTTCTTGGATAAGCATAATCAACCTGGTCACGTTTAGTTTCCAGCATTTCAACCAAACGATCCTTGTCTTTCGCTCCTATGAGCAAATCAATATCGTACTTATCTTTCAAAAAAGCATGATGCGTCTGTACATAACAACCCACGACGACCACAAAAGCATCCGGATTGGTTCGTTTCGCTTGAGCAATCTTCTGGCGGCTCTTGAAGCTGGCCGTATTAGTGACGGTACAGGTGTTGATGATCACCACATCCGTTTTTTCTTTAGGTAGACCCTCTTGGTAGCCTGCGTCAAGGAGTTGTTGGCGATAGTATTCGGATTCATAGGCATTGACCTTGCATCCGAGGGTGTGGATGAGAAATGTCTTCATTTCGTTTTCCTAACTAATTTCTTTTGATATTTGCCCAATTGCTTTTTGGTTTTATCCTCGATGAGGGTCGAATTCATCAGATATTCAATCGCTTCAAGTTCTTGCTCCGCCAACATGGCTTGTGCAATGATTTCCAGCTCTTCTTTCAAAGGAACAAGTTTTCCAATGGCTTTGCTTAAGGCAAAACGTCGTAATTTTTTTGAAGTGTTGATTTGATAAAGACTCTTGGTATTGGCGTAGTAAAAAATCACACTGTCATCAAGACGCTTGATCACATGGATATCAATATAAGCTTGTTTATAGGGTTCCAGTCCGTACTGTTCGATGTTGATTGTACGGTCTTTAAAATTACGATACAGTTTAAAGTACTGAGGTAGCTCCAGGATGGCAAGTTCTTTGTCATAGAGCGCATTAAGCAGCTCATCAAAGAAAGCGATCCAAATGTATTTCCCATTGTTGCTTTTGAAATAATGAAGATCATTCTTCAATTCATCGTTTCTAAGGCTTATCAAGCGATTTCTTTCTTGATACGATAAGTTATCCCAATAATCAAACAAATCCCGCCTAGCGTCCTCAAAACACGCTTCCATGCGTGATTTATTCAATAATCCTTCATGATAGATCAAAGCATCAAAGAAATCACTTTCTGATTTCATTTTCACATCCAACTTATACAATGAAAAGGCCTGCTTCATTTGAGCAAGGACTTGTTTCGTGCTGCGATCTTTATAGACATCGATCTTATTTGCTTTAAGTAGAATCCCTTCAATCATCGTTGGTGTTCCTCAAACATAAAATCTACCGCACTCAAAACATAGAGGCTCGCCGTCTCAGCTCTTAAGATACGCGCTCCTAAATGGACGATATTAAAGCCCATTTCTTTTAATTGATCAATCTCACTTGGATCGAAACCACCTTCTGGACCACAAACCAAAGTAATGGATTCTTTTGGTTTCAATACGTCTTTGATAAAACGTGCGTTTTCATTCTCATAACAAACCAGATTGTTATCAGAAAGGTAAGACTGAATTTCATCGATTGTGATCACATCCATGAGTTGAGGAACATGTGTTCGTTTGCTTTGCTCAGAAGCTTCCTGCATGATCTTTTGATAACGTACACGCTTGTGTTGGCTTTCTGATTTTTCCCATTTAACGACATTCCGTCGCAAAATCAAAGGAACGACACGATAAACACCCAACTCCGTAGCTTTTTGGAGTAAAAACTCCCAACGTTCTTTACGAATCAAGGCCTGAATCAAGGTGATTTTGATTTCCATCTCACTGTTTTGCTTAAGAAGTTCAATGGGTGTCGCAAAAACATCGAGCGCTTGAATCTCTAAACGACACAGGGCACGATTTTGATCCTCATCAACACAGACAACTTCTTGACCACTTTGATAACGTAAGACAGTGATGCATTGGTGAGCCTGTTCAGAATCCAGTGAAAAAGCTTGATTAAGAATCAAGGATGACTTCACAAAAAACTGCTGCATTATTTTAAGACTCCATTGTTGGCTAATTCACGCAATTGTTTGACTTCAAAAGGTTTTAAGCGGCGATATTCACCGGGTCTTAGATCTTTGCAATCCACAAAAGCAAGTTTGGATCGATGTAAACGCGTTACATTGAATCCAAGTGCTTCCATCATCCGTTTGATTTGACGATTCTTGCCTTCTTGAATCGTTAGTTCCAGTTCACTTGTCTGTTTAGCAATATTTTTCTTGGTGATATAAACCTTAGAAGGTAAGGTGACGGTCCCATCATCCAGTTTGACGCCCTTCTCTAAGAGCTTGATTTGAGCTGTCGTCAAGATGCCATCAATCGAGACTTCATAGAGTTTTGATAGATGAAAACGGGGATGCGTCATTTCATTCGCAAACTCACCATCATTGGTCAGAAACAACACCCCACTGGTGTCATAATCCAAGCGTCCCACAGGGAAAATACGCTCCGATACATTGAGCAAACTGACAACCGTTTGCCGATCATGTTCATCATTCAGACTGCAGATGACTTTCTTAGGCTTATGTAAAAGATAATAGACTTTATTTTCGCCTTCGACTTTCTTACCATCGAATTTGACAACAGCCCCTTTCTTTACAATAAAACCTAAGGTGGTGATCACTTCACCATCAACTTCAACACGTCCTGCAAGAATCAATTCCTCGGCCTTACGACGCGAAGCAATTCCTGCACGTGCTAATATCTTTTGTAATCGTTCCATTTGTTTACTCAAACAGCTGATGTTCGCTGCTTTCCTCTTGATAGTTTGGAAGATTTGGTAATTCATTCAAGCTCATCAGTTTGAACAAATCCAAAAATTCTTCCGTAATCTCATACAATATTGGTCTTCCCGCGCTTTCAGATCGACCCGCTTCTCGAATCAGATCTTGAGCTTGTAGTTTCTTTAGCATCATTTCACAACCAACACCACGGATTTCTTCAATCTCCATCCGTGAAATCGGTTGCTTATAAGCAATGATCGCCAAGGTTTCAAGCGCAGATTGCGAAAGTTGACGCGATTTCGTTAATGTAATGATGCGTTGCACATAATCATGAACGGCAGCTTTTGAAATGAATTTATAGCGATCTTGAACAGAGATGAGTTCGAAACCACGATCCTCACTTTGATAAGCACTTACCATTTCATCCAAAATGTTTCGAATATAATCTTCGCCTAGATCCAAGGCTTCTGATAGTTGAGCTAAACTGATTCCCTCTTCGCCAAAAACGAAGATGATGCCTTCGATGATGGCTTTAAGCGTTATATCCATAAGCACTCCCCCTTCTGAAATGAACATCTTGATCATTGAAACTAAAACTAAGCAGATTGCGACGATTCAGTTCTAAAATCGCCAAGAACGTGACGATCAAAACACCTCGATCTTGAACATCTTGAATCATGTCATCAAATGAAAAGGGTTCAACCAGGTTCATGATCATTGCGATCAATTGATCACTTCGATCATCAATCGAGAGTTCCGTTTTTGTAATCTTAACTTGCATCGGGTGGGTATAATTAAAGCGTTCCAAACACTTCTGCATCGCTTTTAACAAATCATTTTGATTCCCTTGCGTAAAACGTATGTTCTCATCATCCGCCATTTGAATGATTTGGCGTTCAATTGGTTTCTCCAATTGCTTCTGACGCTCCATAAAACGTTCATTCAACATTTGCGAGATATCTTTAAATTGCTGGTATTCGATCAAACGTCGAACCAAGGCATCTTTTGGATCTTCTTCGTAATCATTGACTTCCAAAGGTTTCGGATCAACAGGCAAACACTTTTTCGACTTATATTCCAAAAGTGCAGCTAATTCATAGAGATACTCACTTGCGATTTCCAATTTATCTTCAACCGCATTCAAATATTGAATGTATTGTTCAATCAACACATCCATTGATAAGTCAAAAAGATCCAACTTCTTTTCTTTGATGAGATGAAGCATGAGATCTAAGGGACCGGTAAATTGTTCAAGTGTGACAGTGAATTTTTGCATGACTGGTTTATTATACCAAAATAACGCTAAGATACAAAAAAGCTTTATAACATCCTGTTTTGAAGTTCTTGTTTAAGTTCATCAATTGAATTATCGCGATATTCTTCATGATGTAGAGGCAAACGAACATCGATTGTTACAACATGCGTGTTGCCTTTGATCATGATATTTTTTGAATTTTCAAAAACAACGGGGATGATGGTTTTCTGATGAGCTTGACAATAATGATAGAAGCTATCATTGATGTCGGATTGCTTATCATTGATGAAGACAAATAGATTCTTAGCCGATCCAATGAACTGATTAAGCTGATCATCCTGTAAAACAAATGAATACTTGGCTAAATCAACAAATTGGGACTGAATGCGCTTGAACCATGTCTTCATGTAAGGCAATCTTGTCTTCAACCCAAAAATAAAACTGACATCTACAGGAATCTGAGCCAACACCAATGCCGCTTCATAATCATTGGTGTAACGTGCAATGAACACATGACCATCCTCAAGTGGAATGTGATTCTTATGTGTCATGTCTGCTTTGACCTTGATTAAACGCAATAAGATGGTCGCGATAACTTTTGCCGTATATTGGTTCAATTCAATGTCATCTTTGCGAACATGAAGCAAACTTAACTTAAAAGATGGATAATAGATGATCATTTTGATCCACAAAAAAAGATGTTTCATTGTTTCTTCTCATACAATTTGAAGACAAAAGCTTCAAATTCCTCTATTTTGATGATGTCATATTGTTTGGCATCGAAATGCGGAAAGAACGTATCACAGAGAAATGTGCCTTTGATGTGACTGATCGCAAGATACTTGGCATACGGCAAGGCTTGGGCATAGACATTGGCTCCACCGATGACATAGATCATTTCCTCAGAATCTACATTCTGTTTAAAGTAAGCTTCTAAATCTTGAATGACTTCAACATCTTTCTCATTTTTTAACAGCTCAGGATGATGTGTCACAACAAGATTGTGCCGTTTTGGCAAAGCTTTCCCAATGCTAAGATAGGTTTTCTTACCCATCAAGATCGTGTGTTGAAGGGTCATGTTTTTAAAGTGGATCAAATCTTCTTTGATATGCCAGGGCAAGCTTCCATTCAAACCGATACCACCCTGTTCATCCATCGCTACGACACAGGTGATCATACGCTCACCTTTGCTTTGATTGCCGGATGGGATTGATAATCCAATAACTCAATGTCTTCATACCTGAAATCTTCGATCTCTTTGATCATCGGATTCAAACGCAAATGAGCCAAAGGCAACGGTTCACGACTCAACTGTAAAGCGACTTGTTCCATATGGTCATTGTAGATATGAACATCCCCAAAAGTATGTATGAATTCACCCGCTTCCAAGTCACAAACTTGGGCGACCAGATGCGTAAACAAGGCATAAGAAGCAATGTTGAAGGGTACACCCAAAAATACATCCGCAGAGCGTTGATACAATTGACATGACAAACGCTTGCGATCAGAAGACACATAGAATTGCATCATCATATGACACGGTGGCAAGGCCATGTTTTCCAATTCAGCAGGATTCCAAGCACTGATGATGTGACGCCTTGAAAACGGATTATGACGGATGCCTTCAATTAATTGCTTCAATTGATCAACACCATTGAAGTCACGCCATTGTTTACCATAAACAGGACCTAAGTTGCCATGTTTATCTGCAAACATTTGATCGTTTTTGATACGCTCTACATATTCATCCAAACTTTCGTTATTATATGCATCAGATTTAACAAACCGTTCATACGGCCATTCATTCCAAATTTTTACATTATTCAAGACCAATGGCCGAATATTAGTAGATCCTGTGATGAACCAAAGCAACTCATGGACAACGGACTTAAAATGAACTTTTTTTGTTGTTAATAGCGGAAAACCATCCGCCAAATCAAAACGCATTTGATAGCCAAAAATCGATCGTGTGCCAGTCGACGTACGATCAAGACGATCCGTTCCCTTTTCAAGTATTTCATTTAATAAAGCGTGATATTGTTTCATAATTTTAACCCTTGCCATCATTATAACACGATTCAAAATAGACAAAAGATGGGATGGAATAATCCACCAAATAAAAATCTTTCAGCTTAACGAGCCTGAAAGATTTCCACTCAACGCGTACCTAAGAAAGAAACCTTCTCAGCAATCACTTCACAATGATAGATACGGACATTATCCTTACCCTCATAATTATTAGACTGAACACGACCTTTGATACCCAGCAAAGCACCCTCTGTACACTGTTCAATCGTCGATTCCGCAAGATTACGCCATAACATGCACTGAACCTGATCGGTTTCAAAATCCCCTTGCGTATTCTTGAAATTGCGTTCGATCTCCAAAATCAACTCCGCATATTTGATGCCATTGCTTGTTTCTTTTAAGCTCGGAACACCGACCGCTTTACCTACCAACACAACTTGATTCAACATAAATTCCTCCTTGTGAAAAGAGTATGTCACAAGTGGGAACAAGTATCGAATGGGTAAAGTGGTTCATTTGAGAAGATTACGACCAGTTTAATTAGGGTAAACGTGTCAATCAGTCAAGTTTACTAAGACCTGTCATTTTCACCAAGGCCGTTGGCATTTTCAATAAGTCTTCACCGAGATGCAAAATGTCTTCAAATTGGATCGATCTTAGAATCGCAATTGAATCCATCATCTCCACATCATTGAAGTGTGATCGTAACAAGGTGATGGCATAATCATCTTGATCATCAAAACTACGCAACATCTGTGCATAGTATCGGCGCTTCAACAAATCGAAGGCTTGTTTAAAGTCATTGAGATCAGTTTTCAAACTTGTTTGAATCAAATCGATGAAATCATGTTCATCATCATTCTCACCATAAAACATCACAAAGCCATATTCACGATTGACTTCGACTTCATAGCCAAAGTATTCCGCAATGCGGTTGCTTTCCATCCATGTTTCATAGGCAGGATTCGTGGGTGAGAAGATCAATTCAAGGAAGAGTCGATATTGCCATTCTTTTTCAATATTCAGCTTTGGATCTTCTGAATAATCATTCAACTTGTATGAATATGTTAGTTTTGATGCTTGAATATCCATCTCAAATTGATAGAAAGGACGAACTACTTCATTGGGTTCGATTTCGAGTATACGTTTGATCGCATGTCTTGGTTCAAACGTTTTTAGATCCTGATTGGCTTTGACCCATTGATAGATCAATTCAGGTGCAAGTGGCGTCACACATACAAGTGTTGAATTTGCAGGATGATAATTCAAGCGATAGGCATCCATTAAATCTTCTTTACGTGTTGCGTTAACGGATTCTTCCGTTCCGCCAATATCCAAGCGTACAGGATGATTGGCATACAAAGAATGATAGGTTTCTGCCATTAAACGTTGTTCAGGCATTTGTTTGTACATTCTTAATTCTTGGGTTATGATGCCTTTTTCTTTTTCTACGGAAGCTTCCGTGATGGATAGATTCTGAACAAAATCCAATAATAGATTCAATGGTTTTTGAAGTGCTTTCTTACTGGAATTGAAATAGTAGACAGTCTCATTGTATGAGGTGAATGCATTGACATTGCACGATAGATGACTAAAGCTCTGCATGATGTCGACGCCTCCAGGATTTTCAAAGAGCTTATGCTCTAAGAAATGTGCGACGCCAGATGGAAATTGTTTGATTTCATCATCCACCTTTTGAACCAAATCAAAGGAACCAAACGGAAAACCAAGATAAAATACGGAAGATTGATAATCTACTTTCTGTATCACATAAATTTTCAATCCATTCTCAAGCTCGAACACATCGTAATGTTCGTTGATATCTTCAAATGTTTTACGCATCAATTCTTACCTCTGATTGTGTATTGACCGACCAATTCGATCTTCTTTGCGATCGACTCAATATCACTTTTACTGACATTTCGAATCGACTTGATGGTAGCCTTCAAATTCAAATCATGTTGGGTATACCCTCTTTGATACATGAAATTTAGATATGCATAAGGCTCATCAATCATGGACTCGAGTCCGTTAATAAACATCTTCTGTGCTGTTTTCAACAAAGCTTGGCTAAATTTACCCTTGGCGAGCTTGATTCTTTGTAATTCAATCAACATTTCTACTTCATCCAAATCCTTATGGTTGATACCGGTTTGAATCGCCATCATACCATCGAAATTGAAGGAACTTGCACTGATTGAATAACATAAACTACGTTTTTCGCGGATTTCTTGAAATAGTAAAGAATTTGGTAACTGACCCAGCATGATCACATATAAACGCAAGGCTAAATAATCTGGATCATTGTACGCCGTATGCGTCGCATACAGTTGCGTGAATGTTGTTTGACTGGTCTCTTTTTGAATCGTTGCCTTAAATGTATGACGGGGTTGGAAAACATACGCCGAAGGCAAGATATTCAACGTTTGATTGAACGTCAATTGCTTCTGTAATTGCTTTTGATTCAAACCTTTGAAATCACCCATGATCAGAATCATAGGCTGAACTTGCTTGATAAGTTTCTGATGATACGCTTTCAAAGCATCCAATTGAATGGATTCAATCACATCAATGTTTCCTTGACTGAATACAGCAAGTGGTGTTTCTTTACCCACACCCTCACAAACGCGAATGATGCCTAAATGGCTGGGCTTATCCTGGATGCGCTTCAAACTTGCTGTTAAGTTCTTCTTTGCTTCACTCAAACTGGCTTCGTTCATTAAAGGTCGACGCACACAATCCATTAAAAAGCGAGCCGCCTCTTGGATGTGCGCTTGATCGGTATAACGTTCATTCAAAGTACGAATGCGAATCTCGATAACGTGAGCTGCCCCGAATGTCGTTGTCTTACTGCTGAGACTCAAACCGAAAAGTGCATCCATCTGATTGGACATCAGCTGTTTGCTTGGATATGTTTCTGTTCGATCGCTCATCATGTAGGATAGAATGTTGTTCATGCTTGCATTGGGCTCAACATTTTCAACCGCAAAGCGTATTGAGATGATCATATCTTTGAATTTATCGGTGTTGATCCAATTGAATGGCAGATCTTGCTTTATTTTAAACATTGAAAACTCCTCTTCTTCTATCGTGATATAATGATTTTACATGCATCATCATACCACAGAATAGGAAAACGCACTTGTCATGAACTCTTACAAACACTCTGCTTTGCTTACCGATCTTTATGAATTCACAATGGCTTATACTTATTTCAAGCAAAATCGACATGAGGACATTGCCTATTTTGATATGTTCGTACGCACGATTCCAAATCAAGGTGGTTACATCCTGTTCAATGGTCTCAATCAATTGATCGATCAAATCAACAACTACAAGATAACAGAAGATGATTGTGCCTATCTTAGATCCACTGGATTCTTTGATGAAGAATTTCTAAGCTACCTCAGTAAGCTTAAATTAACCCTAGACATTTGGTCAATTGAAGAAGGTACTCCCGTATTTGCGAATGAACCTTTGGTGACGGTCCGTGGTCCTTTGCTTCAAACGCAATTGATTGAAACACTCTTATTGCTGAGTATCAACTATGCGACCTTAGTCACTACCAAAGCTCGACGCATTGTCGAAGCTGCGAAGCATCGTTCAGTTATTGAATTCGGTGTCCGTCGTGCACAAGGCATTGATGCATCGGTTGAAGGCGCTCGTGCGGCATACATTGCTGGTGCGATTGGGACTTCAAATACTTTAGCTGGTCAAATCCATGGCATCCCTGTTTCTGGAACAATGGCTCACAGTTTCATACAAATGCATGAGAGTGAATACGAAGCTTTCTTAGAATATGTTGAGATTCAACCCAATAACGCTGTTTTGCTGGTGGATACTTATGACACCTTGCACAGTGGAATTCCCAACGCAATCAAAGTCGCAAAGGATTATTTGATTCCAAATGGGTATCGTTTAAAGGGCATTCGCCTCGATAGTGGTGACCTGGCGTATCTATCCAAAAAAGCGCGAATCGCATTGGATGAAGCCGGACTGCAGGATTGCAAGATCATCGCATCCAACTCATTAAGCGAAGACATCATTGACGATCTACTCGTTCAAGATGCTCAAATCGATGTCTTTGGTGTGGGTGAGAATTTGATAACTTCTAGCTCACATCCTGTATTGGGTGGCGTGTATAAAGTTGTGGCTTATGAAAAGGATGAACAAATCATCCCAACCATCAAACTGAGTGAAAACATTGAAAAAATCACGAACCCAGGATTTAAGAAGTTGATTCGTTTCTATGACAATGCGTCCAACAAAGCGATTGGGGATCTGATCTGCTTAGCGGATGAAGTCATCCCACTAGATACTTATGTTCTTTTCGATCCGATCGCACCTTGGAAAAAGAAAGAAATTTCGAATTACCATTATAAACAACTTCAAAGACCCGTATTTGTGAATGGAAGTTGTGTTTATAAGGTAAAATCGACAGAAGAGACACGTAAATTTTGTTCAGAGCAAATGGAAACCATTTGGGATGAAGTGAAACGTTTGCGCTTTCCGCACAAATACTATGTCGACTTATCCGAAAAACTCTACAATCTAAAGAATGATCTCATTCAAAAAAATAAGAAGGCGTAATGCCTTCTTTATCTTTTACCTGGGTCGTAAGGTTCACCAGCTGCCTTTGGAGCCGCTGATTTTTTAGATGTGAATGTCAGGACAATCAGTGTCGCAACATAAGGAACGATCTGATAGAAATACTTCGGAATTCCAAGATTCATAAAGAAATTCAAACCACTTGAATTCGATATCGTTTGCATCAAACCAAAGAATGCAGCAGCAAGAACGATTTTCGATGGACGCCATTGGCCAAAAATCAATACAGCCAAGGCTAAGAAACCATATCCGGATACGACACCGGTATACTCAACCGTGCTGGGCACAACCAAAATCAAACCACCCATTCCTGCTAAGGCTCCCGAAATCAAAACCCCGATATAGCGCATGCGATTGACATTGATACCAACCGAATCCGCAGCCTGGGGATGTTCACCACAAGCACGTAGACGTAAGCCAAAACGTGTTTTAAAAAGGACATAAGATGAAATAAACAAGATACCAAAACCGATGAAGGTCGTAATATACGTGTTCGTAAATAGAATTGGACCTAAGAATGGAATATCAGAAAGAAATGGAATCGAAGGAATGCGATAAATATTGTTGAACTTGACCCCTTCAACACCGTTCGGTGTCACGATACGCGCTACAAAGACATGGAACGAGGTCGCAAATAGATTCAATGCAGTCCCACTGATGACTTGATTTGCTTTAAGATTGACCGATGCGTAAGCATGAAGTAATGAGAAGATGGCTCCACTGATCAGCGCGACAATCAAAGCCGCAATCAACATCATCTGTGGAGGAAACAAATCTGGAAAGAAATACATGAAGAAGATCCCAATCGAAGCTCCAAAAACCATGATTCCTTCTAAAGCAATATTGACGATTCCGCTTCGTTCGGAGAACATGCCACCCAAGGCTACGACCGTAAGTGGAATCATATATGGAATCATGTTTTTAAGTAAAAAGAGTAGCGTATCCATTATTTGACCTCCTTCTTACTAAACAATTTGTGGATTTTGTCTCTAAATAGAAGTGAAAATGCACTGGCATAAATGATTGTGGATGTCATGATGCGAATAACCTCATCATTGAAACCAGCTCTTGATAAAGATGAACCTGCATTTCGCAACATACTGATAAAGAAACTAGAGAAGATGATGCCAAGCGGATTGCTTAAGCCTAAAAGCGCAACAGAAATACCATCAAAGCCTTCTCTTTGAAGGACTAAGGATTGGTCAAACACTTTTGTGATGCTGGAAACATAGACCAGTGCACCACCAAGACCCGATAAAGCACCCGCGATGGTCATCGATAAGATGATGCCTTTTTTATCATTGATGCCCGCATAGCGAGCTGCTTCACGATTGAAACCACAGGCTTTGAGTTCATAACCAAAGCTCGTCTTTTCTAAAACGATATAAATGACGATGGCAACAGCAATCGCAATGAAGATTCCAAAATCCACGGTGTTCACACCAAATAGCTTATCCAAACCAAAGGTTGGTATGCGGCTTAATGGAACTTGAGAACGAGACGGATTAAAACGATCCTTGATCGTAAAGACCAAATTACTCACTGTGATCATACCAATATAATTCAACATGATCGAAGAAATGACTTCATTCACATTTCGATAAGCTTTAAGCACACCACTGATCATCCCCCAAATTCCACCAACGATAACCGCACCTAGGAGTGCAACGATCCAAAGCAATTCAAGTGGAATAAAAGTCCAGCGAATCGCAATATAGGCCGCTGTGAAACCACCCATGACAAATTGCCCAGCAGCTCCGATGTTGAATAAACCTGTTTTAAACGCAAAACCAACCGACAAACCGGTTAATAAAACTGGGGTCGTATAGCGAAGAATGATTCCAAAGCCTTTGATGCCGTTATAGCGCATGCCACCCGTAATGATGGTGATAAACCCTTCAATAGGATTCGTGGCTTGCGTCTTGATGCTTGCCGCAAACAATAAAATCAAGAATCCAAAAATGAAACCGATTAAGATTGCCGTCAAAGAGGCTAGAATTTTTTGGACATTATCATTTAAGATGAACTTTTTCATTCTAACACCTCACGCTTGGAACCAGACATATACAAACCCAATTCCTGTTGTGACACAACAGATGGATCTGCTTGTCCGACCAACTCGCCTTCATAGATCACAAGGATGCGATCGCTGACACTCATGACTTCAGAGAGTTCAAGCGAAACCAAAAGAATCGCTTTACCTTTGTCACGTTGTTCAATCAATATTTTATGAATGTATTCAATCGCACCAACATCCAAACCACGTGTAGGTTGGACCGCGATCAAAACTTCTGGATGTGTTTCTAGCTCACGTGCGACTATGGCTTTTTGTTGATTTCCACCCGACATACTGCGTGTGATGGAATGAGCGCCACCCCCACTTCGAATATCGTAACGTTCAATCAATTCATCCGCATTCTCATAGATCTTTTTAAACTTCAAAAAACCTTTGGTTTGAAATTTGTTTGTATGGTAATCTTGCAAAATAAGATTTTCAGCCAAATTGTAATCCAACACCAAACCATGTTTATGACGATCTTCAGGAATGTGTGCCATCCCCTTAACGTTACGATGTCGGATTGAACTGTTTGTGATGTCCTCACCCTTATAGATGATTTGACCACTGGAAACTTTTTCAAGCCCCGTCAGGGCATAAACCAGATCCGTTTGACCATTGCCTTCAATACCAGCGATACACAGTATTTCACCACGATGCAATTTAAAACTGACGTCATTGACCTTATTCTTACCATGTGTCTTTGATTTGACAACAAGGTTCTTAACTTCTAAAACAACCTCTTTGGGTTGTGCAGGTGTCTTCTCAACTTCCAACAAGACTTTACGCCCTACCATCAACTCCGAAAGGGTTTCTTTACTGCTCACATTCACATCAACGGTATCGATGTATTTGCCCTTACGTAATATGGTGACGCGATCTGCAACCGCTTTAATTTCATTCAGTTTATGCGTGATAAAAATAATGGTCTTACCTTCCGCAACCAAGTCTTTCATGATCTTCATCAGTTCATCGATTTCTTGGGGTGTCAGTACAGCCGTAGGCTCATCGAAGATTAAGAGATCATTCTCACGATACAACATCTTCAAGATTTCAACACGTTGTTGCATACCCACACTGATATCAGAAATCAAGGCATCTGGCTCAATAAAAAGACTATATTTCTGGGAAAGTTCAATGACCTTTTTGCGAGCTTCGTCCATAAGTAAACGACCGTATTTGACGCTCTCGACACCCAGTATGACATTCTCTAAAACCGTAAAATTATGTACCAATTTAAAATGTTGGTGAACCATGCCAATTCCATAACGATTGGCATCATTCGGATTCTTAATTAAAGCCTCTTCACCATTAATGATGATCTTACCTTTTTCAGGTTTATACAAACCAAACAAGACACTCATTAATGTCGATTTCCCTGCACCGTTTTCCCCTAACAATGCATGGATCTCACCTTTTTTGACTTTCAAATCAATATTATCATTGGCGATGATACCAGGAAAGATTTTAGTAATGCCTTGCATCTCTATTACATATTCCATTTCATTACTCCTTCAGGGAAATTATACCTTAATCAAACCTGAACTGACAGAAAAAAAAGGTGGATTGCTCCACCTTTGATGCTTATTCAGCTCCGATTAAGGTAACTGTAGTTTTCGTAACGGCTAAGTCGTTAACGGATGCAGCATCCTTAACAACGACGACTTCACCACTGACCAACTTAGCGAAGATCGCATCGTAATCAGCTTGAGTGAATGTCGAGAAACGTGAGAAATCAGCAGGTAGACCAACACCACCAACAGTAACATCTAAAGTGTCGATAACGCCACCCTTGAAGTTGCCAGCATAGAGGTCAGTCAATGCCAATTCTACAGAAGAGGTTAAGCCCTTCATTGCAGAAGTGATAACGGATTCAGAAAGGTTGGATTGATCAACGTCAACGCCGATAACTTTCTTGTCTGCTTCTTCAGCAGCAGCCATGACGGACAAACCAGCTCCACCAGCAGCAACGAAGATTACTTCAACACCTTCGGAATACCAACCAGAAGCCTTGACTTGGTGGTTGTTATCTGGTGCGAAACTATTCAAGTATTCATATTTGATCGTAACATCAACGCCCAATTCAACAGCAGCCAATTCAGCACCTTGAACGAAACCATGACCGAAACGAACAACAGCTGGAACAGCCATACCGCCCATGAAGCCTAAGTTAGTCATGCCATCTTTAACAGCAGCATAACCAGCCAAGAAGCCGGATTGTTCTTCAGCGTAGTAAATCGAGTAAACGTTGCTTTCAATCTTGAAAGCGGAATAATCATCTGTGTGTGGATCTGCATCCAACAAGATGAAATTAACTTCAGGATACATTGTTTGAGCTTCGTAAATCGCGCCAGCAAACATGAAACCAGGTGTTACAACAACCTTAGCGCCACCATCGATTGCCAATGTGATCGCTTCAATATAGTCAGCAGTAGATGCAGCAGCTGGTTGGTAGTATTGGTATGTCAAGCCATTCGCTTCAGCATAAGCAACAACACCTTCCCAAGCACCTTGGTTAAAGGACTTGTCATCGATCGTACCAATATCGGTAACCAAACCAATTTCGTAACCTTTTTCTTCTACCACTTCTGGTTCATCGCTGCTACAAGCAGTCAAAGTACCGAGTGTTAGAAGAACGAGTGTAAACAGAATAAATAACTTCTTCATCTATGTTCCTCCGTTGTAGTAAAACTACATTTTAAGTTTATGCAAATTGACCCCATAAGTCAAATGGAAGTGCTCGTTCTATGACTTATGTGAATAGACATCCCGAGGCTTACTGCCTTGTGCAGGTCCAACAATTCCTTGTTGTTCCAACATATCGATCAAGCGTGCAGCTCGATTGTATCCTAAACCAAAGCGTCTTTGAATGTTCGAAGTGGATGCACGTTGCGTTTCAATAACATACTGTTTGACCTCCTCAAAGATAGGATCATCAAAAGCCAACTGCCCATTTTGTGTGCCTTCAGGATCACTAAGATTTAAGAACGCATCATCAAATTGAGGTTTTTGAGCCTTAGACACATGGTCTGTGATTCTACGAATCTCTTCGTCGTTGATGTAAACACCTTGAACACGAATCGGCGCAGGTTCCCCAACTGGGAAAAACAACATGTCACCATATCCCAATAAACGTTCTGCTCCCACACCATCCAAAACAACACGTGAATCGATTCCACTGGATACCGCAAAAGCGATACGCGAAGGAATATTGGCCTTGATGATGCCTGTGATGACATCTGTACTTGGACGTTGTGTCGCAACAATCAAATGTATCCCAGCAGCACGTGCCAACTGTGTGATACGCTGGATGCTGCCTTCCACATCTTTACCTGCCACAATCATCAAATCAGCCAATTCATCTATGATGACCACGATCCAAGGCATTGGATTCAAGCTAGGATCTGTTTTCTTCGCAAGCAGCTCATTGTAACTCTGAATATTACGAACACCAATATTCGAGAAGACTTCATAGCGATTTTCCATCATCGATACGATGACTTTTAAGGCCTTAGCAGCCTCCGTCGCATCACTGATGACAGGTGAAATGAGATGTGGAATCTTGTGATACGGAGTAAATTCAACTTTTTTAGGATCGATCAACACCATCTTTAACTCATCGGGTGTTGTCCTCAAAAGATAATTGATGATGATTGAATTGACACAAACCGACTTCCCACTTCCCGTTGCTCCAGCAATAAGTAAGTGTGGCATTTTATCCAACTCTGTAAACACGGATTTACCCATCAAATCTTTTCCTAAAGGAAACAACAATTTCTTGGACAATTTATCTGCAGGCACATCTTTCATCAATTCAATCATACGAACCGGAACCATTTCGATATTGGGTATTTCAACACCCACCGCATTCCGACCCGGAATCGGTGCCTCCAAGCGAAGCTCTTTCGCCGAAAGTTCCATCTTGATGTTATCTTGAAGCGAAGCAATCTTAGAGATCTTGACATTGCTTTCGGGTCTTACTTCAAATTTGGTAACAGCTGGTCCAATGTGCGTCCCAACAAGACTTGCCGTCACACCAAACTCACCGAGGATCTCAATCAATTTTCTTCCTTTTTGACTTGCCGCTACACTATTCGCATTGGATTTAGATTTAACCGCGACTTCATCCAATAGACTAAGACTTGGTATTGTATAGTTACCACCCGAAACATGCACGGTCGCAGCCGATTTAGTTTTAACCTCAGGCTCCAAGGTTTTTGCCTTAGGATGCACTTTAGGTTCATCGGGTGTCAAGAAAACGGTTCGAGAGGTACTGACTTGTGGTTCATCAATGTAATTGACTTCCTTCTTGCCGCGATTCATCTGAATCGGTTTGATTTTGGTCTTAAGCCATGTAAAATCTACATTCATCATGATCAAGGCTAGATATCCAATGATCAATACAAAGAGTGTTCCCAAACGATCAAACAAAGTCGTGAAAAAGGCGTATAAGGCTACACCGAAAAAGCCACCATGCGATGGGAATTTATCAAAGAAAATAAAATTGATTTGTTCTAACCAATTATTTAGAACACCAAAACCTACATCAGCTATTTCATAGCTGATGTAGGTACTCGTTAAGATGATTAAGACGATGCTTAATATGCCCATCAATGCATACTTCAATGAAAGATGGAAATGTTTACGATTAAAGATACGATAAATTGCATAAGCGCCCAGGCCAAAATACACAAGGTCACGGCGTACACCAAACAAGACATTCACGATGCGATCAAAGTAAATGCCAATGACACCTAAACGTTGAAACGCAATAAAAATCAATGCTAATCCGATGAGCGCAATAAGGATGATTTGACTGTGTTTGAAACTAACTTTCTTTTTACGAGGCATATCAGTCCGCTAAATTGATTTCGACAATGACCGGCAAAATCATCGGTCGCTTGCCTGTTTCCTTCAAAACATACTTTGTGATCTTATCCTTCGCTTCATTGCGCGCACTCATGTTCTCATAACGCTTGTTTTCAACCATTGAAGCAATCGTATTCTCGAGAATTCCACCGATCTCCTTAACAATGTAATCCGCATCTTTAAGATAAATGACGCCACGCGATTGAACGTCCGGACCACCAATGACTTCTTTGGTATTGAAGTTCAAAACAATACCAATGACGATGACGCCATCCGTAGATAACATCTCACGATCCTTGAGAATCAAACCACTGGAATCCAAATGTGCATTGCCATCGATTAAAATCTCATCCAACTTGATGATGTTTGCCGTATTCGCGAGTTTCGCGTTTTCAAATGTCGCAATCTGTCCATTGTCCAAGACAACGATTTTATCCGCATAATAACCCAAGTCCAAAGCAATCGTCGCATTGTTCACAAGATGACGATATTCACCATGAATCGGAATGAAATATTTAGGTTTAAGTAGATAAACCAACATCTTGATGTCTTCAATCGACGCATGCATTGAAATAACCTTACGACGATCCAAGGTAATGACATTGACATCTTCTTTGTACAACTCATTTTCCATCATGCTTGCTTCTTTTTCCGTACCTGGAACAATCGGCGAAGCAATGATGACCGTATCATCGGAATCCAGCGTAAACATTTCTTCTTCTTTTAAGGCAATCTTATGCATCAACTTGAAGACTTGTGGACCGCTGCCAGAGATGATGACCATGACATTATCCAAATCATTGTTGAATTTACCCTTAGGCAGTTCCAAATCCAACGGCATCTTATAATAACCTAAAGATTCCGCCAAACGAAGCAACTCACGTTGTTCCTGATTGAAGAAAAACACCTTACGTTTATACTTCTTAGCCAACTCCATCAATTCCATGAGTCTGAATAGATTCTGCTCATACATCGTCACAAAGACACGACCCTTCGCATCTTCCAAAACATCTTCAACCGTCTCCGTAATCATGTGGTTAGGTGCTGTATAACCTGGACGATCCGCCCCAACCGATTCCGTTAGAAAAGCAAAAACACCTTTCTTTCCAATTTCCGCAAAATTCGTGATGTCACAAGCAAAGGCTGGATTGCGTGTATTGAAATCAATGATGTATTCACCGGCATAAACGATGTAGCCAAAAGGACTTTCAATCGCGATGCCAAATGCATCCGCAATCGAATGGGTCAAACTAAAAGTACGAATATTGACTTTGCCAATATTCAAATTGTCATCGCGTTTGATGACCTTGATTTGATAATCACTCAACTTCTCTTCTTTAAATAGTTTCTCGATCAGCTTTGCCGTCAAGGGCGTTGTATAAATCGGTAGATTCACTTGCTTGATCAGATAAGGTAGAGCTGCCATCGCATCGTCATGACCATGTGTGATGAAGATGCCTTTAATTCTTTGCTTGTTTTCGATAAGATACTTAAAATCCGGGATGATGATTTCAACCCCGAGACGATCCTTATCCGGATACTTAAGACCGACATCAATCACAAAAAGATCTTGATTGATCTCGACGACGGTTAGATTCTTACCATCCTCATCTAAGCCACCCAACGCAAAAATGCGTACTTGATTCATTATATTTCCTCCTAAATAAACACTATTTTCATTATAGCGTATAAAACAAACTTAAGCCAAAACTTCTTCACCTTTTAAGGTCCAAGTATTCGCTCCAGTTATTTTCACTTTTACAATCATACCAGCTTTGGCATTCTTCGGTGTAAAATTGACCAACTTATTTGTTTCGGTATAACCACTGTAGACATCTGGATTCTTTTTTGAGGGTCCATCCACTAAAACATTTTGAACCGAATCCACAAGCTTTTTGTTGTTTTGTAAGGCATAAACGGATACACGCTGATTCAAGCGCTTCAAGCGTGATCGCTTGACTTCCAACTCAATGTTATCTTCCATCTTACTTGCCGGCGTCCCATGACGTGGCGAGTAAATGAAAGTGTAGACATTGTCAAATTGACAATATTCAATCATCTTTAAGGTATCATTGAATTGTTCTTCTGTTTCATTTGGAAAACCAACAATGATGTCCGTCGAGAATGCGATGTTCTTAACTTTTGCTTTTAGCGCATCATAGACATGAAGATACTCATCGGTCGTATAACGACGTCCCATGATTTTAAGAATCGCATTGCTTCCAGATTGAAGCGGAAGATGGACAAAAGGCATGATGTTGTCGTATTGAGCAATGATATCCACCATTTTGTCACTGAAATCCCAAGGATGACTTGTCATGAAACGAATCCGTGGGATATCGGTCTTAGCCACATCTTCCAACAACTCCGCAAACCCATAGTCAAGATTTAAATCTTTTCCATATGCATTGACATTCTGACCTAACAAGGTAACTTCTTGATAACCTTCATCAACCAAGGTCATAACTTCCTTCAGGATATCATCTTTTAAACGTGAACGTTCCTTACCTCGTGTGTAAGGAACAATACAGTAGGTACAAAACTTGTCACAACCATAAATGATGTTCACCCAAGCTTTCGCTTTTTGAACACGATTAACAGGCAGGTTCTCATAAACCTCCCCTTCTTTGGAATACACTTCCACGACTCTTTCTTTGCTGAAATGAGCCTGTATCAATAGTTCTGGGAAACGATGGATATTGTGCGTACCAAATATGATATCGATGTGTTGGTGGGTCTTAAGAATGGTGTTGACCACTTCTTCTTCTTGAGCCATACATCCACACACCACAAAAATCAAATCTGGATTCTCATACTTCAACTGTTTTAAATGTCCGATTTCACCAAAAACTTTATCCTCTGCATTCTTACGAATGGCACAGGTGTTCATGATGATTAAATCGGCTTCTTCAGGTGCAGTGACCTCTGTATAAGACATCAAAGTAAGCATCCCACGAAGTGTTTCAGAATCACGCTCATTTGCTTGACATCCATAAGTTCTTAAATAAAATTTCTTATTAAAACCTAAACTAAGATACTCATCCGGTATATTGAAAAGCGAACGTTCGATGACCGTTTCATCTTTCGTTCTTCTTTGAGCACTTTTTAAATTTGGTTTGATAAATAGTTCGTTCATAATTTTCCCTTAAAAAAACCAAGCTCTGCTTGGTTATTTTTGACTTATCGCTTCAGTTGGACAAACACCGATACATGCTAAGCAATCAATGCAGATCGATTCATCGCATTCTGCTTTGCCATCTGCATCCAAAGATAAAGCTCCAACAGGGCAAACACCTACACAGGCACCACAACCAATACAGGTATCTTTTGCTACAACAACAGGCATAACGAATCCTCCTTTTAATAAATCAATTATAGCACTTAGTGCTCATTATTCAACTCTTTTTCAGGTCGAATCTGAATCCGCTGAATATGTGTTGCACGCATGCTTTCTTCATCAATCGAGATCACAACCGCGCAAAGTTGCGCCGGTTCTTCACTCACAGTGAATCGTTTCGAATAATTCCCATTGAAGCGATCCAAAACCTCTTGTATATCACGACCGATGACACTATTGAATGGTCCTGTCATGCCGACATCACTAATGAATGCACACCCATCGATGATGCGCTCATCCGCAGTCTGAACGTGCGTATGTGTTCCTAAGACGGCAGCGCATTGATCTTTGAATTGATAAGCAAATGCAATTTTTTCACTGGTCGCTTCCGCATGCAGATCGACAATGACAATCTTATCCTTGTTGAAACGCTCGAGTTGATACATCGCTTCAAAAGGTGTCTCAACCACATTATCCATGAAAACAGAGCCAATCAAATTGATGATGCGAAGCGTCTTGCCTTTCACTTCAAACTCTTGTATCCCCTTGCCATGCGTTTGAGGATGCATGTTCAAAGGTCTCACAAGATGTTTACTTTTTTGTATGAAAGCTAATATATCCGACTTAGAATACGCATGATTGCCTAAGGTAATCGCATCGACACCATTGGCAAGCAACTCTTCATAGAGTTTTAAGGTCATCCCCTTGCCGTGCGCAATGTTTTCACCATTCACAATGGTGAAATCAATGTGATGCGCTTGTTTAAGTGAAACAAGTCGAGCATATAAAATTGCTCGACCTGCTTTTCCTACGATATCACCAACAAATAAGATATTCATTATTTCGCTACTTCTGACGTCCGTGTCTCACGTATAACCGTGACTTTAATTTGACCAGGATAGGTCATTTCTTTTTCAATCTTCTCACGTATTTCACGTGCAACGCGATGACAAGCTAAATCATCTAATTTATCTGGAACGACCATGACGCGAATTTCACGTCCTGCTTGAATCGCATATACTTTTTCAACACCATCAAAGGATGTGGCAATCTTCTCTAATTGTTCCAAACGCTGAATGTAATTTTGGAATGATTCAAAACGAGCCCCTGGACGAGCAGCACTCAAAGTATCCGCTGCTTGTGCTAAGACTGCATAAATTGAGTTTGCAGGTACATCACCATGATGCGACTCAATCGCATTGACGACCGCAGGATGTTCACCATGTTTGCGACAGATGCGAGCACCGAGTTCCACATGGCTTCCTTCCATTTCGAAGTCCAATGCTTTACCAATATCATGAAGCAAACCGACACGCTTCGCTAGATTCTGATTCAAACCCAGTTCAGCAGCCATCATACCTGTTAAATACGCAACTTCCATGCTGTGTTGCAAGGCGTTTTGACCATAGCTGTAACGGTAACGCAAACGTCCAATCAAACCAACGATCTCGCGATCGATCTTACCGATACCCACTTTGAATACGGCATCCGCACCTGCTTTTTGAATGGTTTCATTCAATTCATTTTGAACACGCGCAACGACTTCTTCAATGCGTCCAGGTTGGATTCGACCATCTTTCAACAAAGACTCCAAAGCCAAGCGTGCAACTTCACGACGGATTGGATCAAAACAAGACAAGGTGATCGTTTCTGGTGTGTCATCGATCAAGATGTCAACACCTGTCGCTTGTTCAATCGCACGGATGTTACGTCCTTCACGTCCGATGATACGACCCTTCATTTCTTCATTTGGCAAGGCGACAACTGAAACGGTACGTTCCAATGTCTCTTCTTGCGCATAACGTTGAATGGCTAAACCAATGATTTCACGCGCCATATCAGAAGCTTTAGATTTCGCTTCTTCTTCTTGGTCACGAATATAAGCTTCTACTTCATTTTGTGTTCTTACTCGAACGATATCCAATAATTCCTGTTTAGCGTCACTTGCCGCCATATTGGCAATTCGTTCCAACTCAACAACCTGCCCATCGATCTTCTCTTGCAGGGTTTTCTCCATCTTCTCTAGTACGTTTAATTTTTCGGTAACTTGTTTGTTTTTTGTATCAAGTTCTTTTTCTTTTGAGGTCAACGTCTCATTACGAAAATTAAGACTGTCTTCACGACGGTTCAATTTGGCTTCAATTTCTTGAAGTGATTGTTTTGATTCCTTAATTTCTTTTTCTGCAGCTAATTTTAAATCATAAGCTTGTGTCTTCGCATCGAGTTGCGCTTGACGTAAAGCAGCATCTGCTTTAATGTTCGCTTCATCTAAAATAAGCTTCGCTTTTTGTTGATCTCTATTTAATCCTAACTTTGAGATGATCACCATCAAGATGACCCCCAAAGCAAAACCACCGATAATACTAGCTAAGACGAAAAAGTATGGTAAATCTCGCATATTTTTCCTCCAGCTTAGAGTTTTGATAACTCTACTTATAATCATACTTAATTTCTGAACATTTCTCAACAAAAAAGGACTCTAACGTCCTTCTTCACCCGCTTCTTCAACCTTCGCGAAGAGCTTTTCTTTTAATTCTACTTCAATCGTATTGCAAATCACTGGATTTGCTTGCAAAAATGCACGTGCGGCTTCTTTACCTTGACCAATCTTTTCACCATTGTATGAGAACCATGCCCCAGCTTTTTGAATGATTTCACGATCGACAGCCAATTCAATCAATTCACCAATTCGCGAGATGCCTTTGCCATACATGATGTCTACGGTCGCAACTTTAAATGGAGGTGCGACTTTATTCTTTACGATTTTGACATTGACTTTATTACCAATGATATCGGTTCCCGATTTGATGGCTTCGCTCTTACGAACATCAACGCGAATTGAGGCATAGAACTTAAGAGCCTTGCCACCTGTTGTTGTCTCTGGATTACCAAACATGACCCCAATCTTCTCACGCAATTGATTGATGAAGATTGCCGTACAATCACTGCGGTTCATGACCCCAGCCAATTTACGCATCGCTTTGGACATCAAACGCGCCTGTAGACCCATATGGGCATCGGACATTTCACCATCCAATTCAGCTTGAGGAACCAAAGCCGCAACCGAGTCAATAACGATCAGATCGATCGCTCCACTCTTGATCAACATTTCTGTGATTTCCAATGCCTGCTCACCACTGTCGGGCTGTGAAAGAATCAATTCTTCAATATTGACCCCCAAAGCTTTGGCATACATGGGATCGATGGCATTTTCCGCATCAATAAACGCAGCCTTACCACCCTTTTTCTGAACTTCTGCAATCGCATGCAAAGCCAATGTAGTCTTTCCACTCGACTCTGGACCATAGATTTCAACGATACGTCCCTTAGGATAACCACCCACACCCAAAGCATAATCGATTGCGATCGACCCACTGCTGATGGAATCGATTTCAACATTTGCACGATCGCCTAAACGCATGACCGCACCTTTACCATACTGTTTTTGAATCTGCTTTAAAGCATCTTCCAATAAAATATCTTTTTTATTTTCCATAGGTTCCTCTTCTTTTAAATATGCTTTAGTTTGGCATATCCCTAATAATTTCAACTAACTTAGACGTCATCATTTGAACCGCATGCACTTGTAAAGCATTTCGATCCATCGCATCTAGAAATTCAAAACCAAACTGTTGGTTTCGATATCGAATGCAAGCAAACCATAAACCACAGGCTTTTCCTTCAAGCACATTGGGTCCTGCATTCCCCGTGAAGGCGATGCAGATATCACTCCCAAACATACGTTGACCTCTTTGTGCCATCTGTTCAGCAACTTCACGACTCACAACGCCATAGGTATCCAGAATCGTTGAATCAATACCAAGCACCGAATGCTTGATCTCAGTTTGATAAGCAATCACTGAGCCTTTATAAACCTCAGAGACACCCGGAATCTTGCCTAATTCATACGCGAACAAACCTGCTGTGAAACTTTCACAAGTACTGATGCTCAATTGCTTTTTAACAAGAAGTTCAACCAATGCCTTCATCACATGGATTCCAGAATCATGTCCTTGGCTTGAACAAAGTATGACACGCCACTCAAAACAGAGATAATCACCGTGAACCACAACATCAATTCATGAATCGGGAGTTGAACCAATTCAAACGGTAGATTCCCTGCAAGATACAGAATAATCGTCAGCATCTGTGCCACCGTCTTCACTTTACCTAAGAATGCTGCCGCAATTGTCACGCCATTTCGAGCCGCAATCATACGAATGCCTTCGACAACCGTATCGCGCCAAATTAGAATCAACACCGCAATGACAGGCACGACACCTTGATAGGCAAATAAGATGAACACCGTATTAACTAAAAGCTTATCCGCAATTGGATCCACAAACTTACCAAACGTCGTGACTTGATTGTTCTTACGTGCAAGATAACCATCTAGAAAATCCGTGATACTCGCCAAGGTGAATAGAGCTAGTATGATCAGATTGATCACAGGAAGACTGATAAACTCAATTTTGACATAACCAAAAACAATATTGAATTGTGCAAACGGAAATGTTGCGAAGAATACGATGACAGGAATAAACAACAAACGAATCAAAGTCAATCGATTGGGTAGATTCATGCATCTCCTCCTACACATTTGAATGTCAATGTGACTGAACCATTTCGAGTTGCGATTTCCGCATTCAAAGGAATACTCAAATCATTTAAAACCATCGTATTGCCATTCATCCAACCGATGTAAATTTCCAAAGTCGTGTCCGCACTTGCCGTGAACTTGAAATCCAAAGTCGATCCAACATTATAGAGTTTGCTCGGAAGATTGACAGCCGAATCGCCATTGACGGTGATGCGAACATACGCATTCGATCCAAAATTCAGAATCAAGCTCAACTCTTCATTCTCATCAAAACCAACGATTTCATAATTCAATGAATCGATTTGATTGATTGCTAAAATTCGATCCTCAACAACCGGTGTTTCTTCCGGTGTATTCGGTAAAGGTTCAATCGGTTCCGGTATCTGTGGATTCACGAGAACCGGATCTTTAGCTTGATTGAGATTCGGTAAAATCAAAAAGATAAAAACCAAGATCAAGGTGATGATCAAAACAAGCACAGAAGCCACAAACGTAATCAACGAAACATCCCATTTCTTTTGTTTCGAGCGATTCAAACTCATCGCACGTTCTTGAATCCGTTCGGACACTTCATTGACTTCCGATATTTTCATCATTTTCGTCGTATTTGAATACTCATCTAAACTTTCATCCAAGTCCTCACGCACTTCTTCAAAGTCGATATGTAAGGCATTACAGTAATAACGCACATAAAAACGAACATAAGACAAATCATTTTCCAAACGCTTCAAGTCACCAGCTTCGATGGCTTCAAGCTTACCGATTGGAACACGTGTCTTATCGCTCATCTGTCTTAAAGTGAATCCTAATTCTTCTCTTCTTTCCTTAAGTTTTAGACCAATTTTTTGCATGCTCAACTCCTACTTTTGTTATTATACCATTAAAAAACAAATGTATAAAAAAAATGGAAGTTGTCTCCCATTTTCAATTTTATGCACCGTGTAAGCCATGTTCTGTCCTGTTTCCAGGGGCAATCATCTATCTACATTGCTGTCCTCATCGACCTTCAATTCGGTCTTTGAAGTTCCCCTACCAAATTTGGGTTTCTCGCTTATGGGGTTTACCGCGTTCCA
>CAYRIW010000006.1:0-70145 GCA_964424595.1 uncultured Erysipelotrichaceae bacterium
TTGATCACTTCTACTTTCCTATCTTTGATGAAAAGACGATGTTGCGATTTGAATTAATCGGTCGAGTCCCAAGTTATTTCGCTGAATAAAGAATAGCCACTTGTACTTTAACAGGTGGCTATTTCAATTGGTGAATATTAGAATTTTAGAATACAAGTTAAAGGAATCAATTTTCTTTCTGTTCCAAAAAGATCTTCCGTGTCACAAAGTTGAACACCATGACGATGCCAGCCGTCAGTACCTTGGCAATCAAATCATTGATGCCCATATAATCAACCATAATGAATAAACACAATAGATTCAAGCCCAAGCCCATGACACTCAAGGTCGCGAAGATCGCAAACTCATGGTGTTTCTTTAAGTTGTCCTTCGACTTGAAGACGAACTTCATACTCATCAAGTAATTAAAGATCAGGGATATCGTAAAACTAAAGAAACCAGCGGTGATGTAATAAACACCAAACAGTTTCGTTAAGACATAATAAATAATGAAATCAAGGACGAAGGATAAGCCTCCGACAATGACGAATTTAAAGATTTGTTCAAATAGTTTTTTCATACGTTCTACACTCACCATTGCATTATGCCAAAAAAATGGACACCCGTCAATTTGGAGTGTCTTTAAGCTTCGAAAAGCGTTGTCTGGTGTATAATAAGCGTATGCAAAAAGACTATATTGAAATAAAAGGGGCGCGTGAAAACAACCTCAAAAACATTGATTTAAAAATACCTCGTAACCAATTGGTCATCATGACCGGACTTTCCGGTTCCGGTAAAACCTCCTTGGCATTTGATACGATTTATGCGGAAGGACAACGACGTTATGTCGAATCGTTAAGTGCTTATGCACGTCAATTTTTAGGCAATTCAGAGAAACCGGATGTCGATCTGATTGAAGGATTATCGCCGAGTATTGCGATCGATCAAAAAACCACCTCTAACAATCCCCGTTCAACCGTTGGTACGGTTACAGAGATTTATGACTATCTACGTTTGATGTATGCACGTGTGGGGACACCGTATTGTCCGAATCACGATGAGCCGATTGTCGCCCAAACCATCAAGCAGATGTTGGATCGTGTCATGCAGGAAGAAGATGGCACACGATTACAAATCTTAGCCCCCATTTTAAGACAAGCCAAGGGTACCCATAAAGATCTTTTCGAGAAACTTCAAAAAGAAGGTTTTTTACGTGTCCGTGTAAATGGTGAACTTAAGATGTTGGAAGATGAAATCATCTTAGAGAAAAACAAGAAACATGACATTGACTTAATTGTCGACCGTATCGTCAAACATGACGATAGTTCCACACGTATTCAAGACTCCCTTGAAATCGCCTTGAAACAAGCCAATGGTTTAGCTTTGGTTTTGACCAAGGATGAAGAGATACTCTTCTCCAGTAAATACGCCTGTCCTAAGTGTGGATTTACGGTTGTGGAACTTCAACCTCGTCTCTTCAGTTTCAACTCGCCGCTGGGTGCCTGTGAGACCTGTAAAGGTTTAGGGATCATTCAAATGGTGGACGTAGACTTCTTAATCCCTGATAAGTCAAAAACCATCCTTCAAGGTGGCATTCAGTATTATAAAAACATCGTCGATACCGAAAACATCGAATGGCAAAACTTTAGGACACTCTGTGATCATTATAAGATTCCATTGAATAAACCAATCTCGGAACTTACAAAAGCACAATTGGATATTGTGTTGTATGGTTCAAAAGAGCCAATACGCTATACCATTGAGACCCGTACAGGGAATCGTTATTCCAAAACCGATCGCATCGAAGGGGTCAAGGAATTGATTGAGCGTCGTTTTGTGGAGACCTCTTCACAAATGGCACGTGAATGGTATGGAACCTTCATGACGGATTCTGTATGTCCGACCTGTAATGGCATGCGTTTGAATCCCATGGCACTCAGTGTGCGTGTGGGGCCTAAAAACATCCAACAGTGGACGCAAATGAGTGTTCGTAATGCCTTGGATTATATGCATGCTTTGGAATTGAAGCCCATGCAAAAAGAAATTGCGCACTTGGTCACTAAAGAGATCAATGAACGTCTAACCTTCTTAAAAGATGTAGGCTTGGACTATTTAACCTTGGATCGAACAGCTGGCACCCTATCGGGTGGCGAAGCGCAACGCATTCGTTTGGCAACACAGATTGGGTCGCGCTTGACGGGTGTCTTGTATGTGTTGGATGAACCCTCCATTGGTCTACATCAACGCGATAATCATAAATTGATCAATACCCTTAAGAATATGCGCGACTTGGGGAATACCTTGATTGTGGTCGAACACGATGAAGAAACCATGATGGAAAGTGATTACATCATTGATATTGGTCCTGGAGCCGGTATCCATGGAGGTGAGGTTGTCGCATTGGGAACACCTGCTGAGATCATTGCCCATCCAACATCCATTACCGGACAATTCTTGAGTGGACAACGTTCCAATCCCATTCCTGATGTTCGACGCAAAGGTAATGGTCAGTTCATCACCATCAAAGAAGCGACGGAAAATAATCTTAAGAAATTGAATGTAAAGATTCCACTCGGAACCTTTACGGTCGTGACGGGTGTGAGTGGCAGTGGTAAATCCACACTAGTCAACGAAGTTTTAGGGAAGTCGATCTTCCATCATTTAGGCAGACAAAAAATCAAACCGGGTAAAGCGAAGGCTGTCGAAGGTTTGGAATACATTGATAAGCTCATTGAGATCGATCAAGATCCGATCGGACGGACACCACGCTCCAATCCTGTCACCTATACCGGTGTCTTTGATGATATTCGTGATTTGTTTGCGATGACACCAGAAGCCAAAGTAAGGGGCTATGACAAAGGACGATTCTCTTTCAATGTCAAAGGTGGACGTTGTGAACTTTGCCAAGGGGATGGCGTCAAACGCATCTCCATGCATTTCTTACCCGATGTCTATGTTCCCTGTGAAGAATGTGAGGGGAAACGCTATAACAATGAGACCTTACAGGTCACATTTAAAGGGAAGTCGATCTATGATATCCTAGAGATGACCATCGAAGAGGGCATTGAATTCTTCGCAAACATCCATAAGATCAAACATCGTCTTCAAACACTTTCTGATGTCGGCTTGGATTATGTTAAGTTGGGGCAATCCGCGACCACCTTATCCGGTGGTGAAGCCCAACGTGTTAAACTCGCAAGTGAACTTCAACGAAGGGCTACAGGCAAGACTTTATTCATTCTTGATGAACCAACAACAGGACTTCATAGCTATGATGTTGGAAAGCTTATTACCGTCTTACAGCGCATCGTGGATAATGGGGATACGGTCATCGTCATCGAACATAATCTGGATATCATTAAGAATGCGGACTATGTGATTGACTTAGGCCCAGAAGGGGGCGATGAAGGTGGGTATTTGGTTCAAGTCACGACACCTGAGAAGCTTGCTGAGAATCCAAAGAGTTATACAGGACAATACCTGAAACATATCTTTGATAAAGAAAAGAGGTAAATATGGATTTTGAACGCAAAGCCAAGATTTCCGATTTTAAGAAGTTCTTTAATCTGACACAGATTACAGGAAACGATGAGGCCTTGAATCGTTGGGCGATCGTACCGGATATCAATCGTCCTGGCTTGGAATTGGCGGGCTATTTTGAACATACGGAACCCCGACGCATCATCATCTTAGGTACTAAGGAAATGTCCTACATGTCTGAAGTGCCGGATGATTTATTGCGTGAACGATTGGAACGATTGACAGATGGATACAGTCCAGCCATCGTCATCTCCAAAAACATGGAATGTCCTGAAATTTTACGTGAAATTGCGGAAAGTAAGAACTTTCCGATTCTGATTTCAGACCAACCTACGTATCGCTTGATGGTGGATGTGGTCAGTTATCTTGATGAAAAGCTCGCACCTAGCGATAATATCCATGGTGTGCTGTTGAGCATCTATGGAAAAGGTGTCGTCATCACAGGTGATTCCGGCGTGGGTAAAAGTGAAACCGCACTTGAACTCATTCGTCGAGGACATGTCCTGGTTGCGGATGATCGCGTCGATGTGACACGGATTCATAACACGATCTTTGGTAAAGCACCTGAGATTCTACGGGGGATGTTGGAGATACGCGGTATCGGGATCATCGATGTGACGAAGATGTTTGGGGCAAGTTCTTCATTGGACAACAGTGAGATCGATGTCATCATTCATCTTGAGAAGTGGGATGATCAGAAACAATACGAACGTGTTGGAATCGAAGAAGAAGTTCTCGAGAATATCTTGGGCTTAGAAATCCCTAAGACCACGATACCCGTTCGTGATGGACGTAATATTGCCGTATTGGTGGAATCGGCTGTGACCAATTTCAATTTGAAGTTGCGTGGCATCAACAGTGCCAAAGAATTTGAACAACGGGTTTATGATTTCATCAAAAACCAAAATGAGGAGTAAACATGGTATTTTTTAAAGATTTATCGAGTTTTGTGGATATTGGGACCATTAGTATCAAGTGGTATGCCGTCTTAATTCTTACTGGAGCGTTCTTAGCGTATTGGCTAAGTGCTCGTAATTTAAAGAAATTAGGCTACCCGACATCACTTGTGGATGATTTGTTTTTTGGAAGTCTCTTGGCAGGTATTGTCGGAGCACGTTTATGGTATGTTTTGTTTTACGATTTATCAAGCTATTTAGCAGATCCGATTTCAATCTTCATGACCTGGCAAGGGGGCATGGCCATCCAAGGGGGCTTATTACTTGGGGCTGCCTTTGCGTACTGGTTCTTAAAGCGAAAGAAATTAAGCTTTTTGCGTTTTGCGGATGCGATCGTACCCAATATCCTTGTGGCACAAGCCATTGGACGCTGGGGCAATTTCATGAACCAAGAAGCGTATGGGAAGGTTGTGGATGAGGCTTATTTCAATCTTTTCCCTACCTTTATTAAAGACAATATGTACATATTGGGTCAATATCGTGAACCAACCTTTCTCTATGAAAGTGTCTTGAACATCGTTGGTTTCATTTTAATTGTGTATTTCTTGAAACGCTTCAGTGAAAACAGACGTGGTGATTTGATGTGGGCATACTTGATGTGGTATGGCATCAGTCGTTTCTGGGTTGAAGGATTAAGAACAGATAGCCTGATGTTTATGGGCTTACGTACAGCTCAATTGGTTTCCATTGGTTTCATCGTGATTGGTTTGATGGGTAAATTGGGTGTCTTCCAACGTTTCATCAAGAAAGAGAAACCAATCCTCTTGTTCGATTTTGATGGGACCTTGGCTGATACTGAACCTTTGATCATCGAAAGTATGAAAATGACGATCCATAAATATCGGCCGGATGTCGTCATCACACGTGAAGACGAGATTTCATTCTTAGGTCCTACACTTTCACAAATCTTGAGTCGCTATTTGGATGTAAAAGATCTGCCGGAAGCGATTGAAACCTATCGTACAAACAATAAAGAAATTCATCCCAAATTGATCAAAAGGATGCCGTATGCCTTTGAAGTCATCCATCAGTTGAAAGCTGAGGGCTATAAATTGGGAATCGTTTCGTCTAAGAAGAAAGATATGGTTGAGTATGGGATGCGTTTAATTGGTTTCACAGATGAGTTTGATGTGATCATTGGCTATGATGAAGTCAAAGAGCATAAACCAAGCCCTGAAGGCATCTTCAATGCTTGCATTGCCTTGGGTGTCGATCATGATAACATGCTTTACATCGGGGATACCAGTACGGATATTCATGCGGCGAACGCTGCAGGCATTTATTCAGTTGCGTATCTAACGCATCCAGAACGACGCGAAGCGATTCATCAAGCTAAGCCCAATGCGACGATTGAACATCTCAGTGAGTTACATACACTCTTAAAGAAGGACATCACATGGACAAACTCTACGACTTAGCCATCATTGGTTCGGGTCCAGCAGGCATGACCGCTGCGATCTATGCAAAACGGGCAGGACTGGACATCATACTCTTTGAAGGCAGTGCACCAGGCGGAAAATTAGTCAAGACTTTCGAAATTGACAATTGGCCAGGTCAACCCAACATCAGTGGGGTCGATCTCGCGATGAAGATGTATGAGCACACCACTCAACTCGAAGTTGCGACCGAATACACTCCGATCGTCAAGATCGATGTGGACAAGGTGAAGACCTTGACTTCAGAGGATGGAAGAACCTTTAAAACAAAAGCAATCATCTTGGCAACGGGAACCGTTGAAAACAAAATGGGGATTCCAGGCGAAGAAGCCATGCTTGGCAAAGGGGTGAGTTTCTGTGCGGTTTGTGATGGGGCATTTTATAAACAAAAGAAGGTTGCGGTCATCGGGGGTGGAAACTCTGCCTTGGAAGAAGCTGTATATCTGACACAATTTGCGGACGAAGTCACCATCGTGATTCGTCGTGATGTATTCAGAGGGGATGTTCAAGCGATTGAGCGTGCTTTGGCCAATCCAAAAATCAAGGTGATCAAGAAACACATCCCTCAAGAAGTCATACATGGTGAAAAGGTCACAGCACTTCGTATCAAGAGTGTGGACGATGGTTCTACGCAGGATCTTGAAGTGGATGGAATCTTCCCTTACATTGGAGCGACGCCTTCAACGGGATGTCTAAAAGATCTTGGCGTCACCGATGCCATGGGCTACATGATTGTGAATGAAAAAATGGAGACCAAGATCCCTGGATTGTATGGTGCAGGTGATGTGGTGGTCAAACCACTTCGACAAATCGTCACAGCCGTTAATGATGGGGCAATTGCAGCACAAATGGCATTTCATTACATCAAAGAATTTGACGCATAACGAAATCAATTTAGACTTACATACTTGCCAATGGCGATGCATGTAAGTCTTTTCTTTATCTTGCTCGATATATCAAGATAAGGGAACTTGAGGACCACCTGGATGCGTGGTAGAATGAAGCAAAGAGGTTGAACATGAGTCAAAAGAAACATCGCGTCATTTTGGTATCTGGAATGTCTGGTGCTGGGAAAACCACAGCCATGGGGATATTGGAAGATATGGGCTATCATTGCATGGATCAATTTCCAGTCAAACTTTTACCGGAGTTATTGGAGATCATCATTCGTCATGATGATCCACGTTTTCAGAATCTAGCGTTGTCGACCAATTTGATCGACTTCAACGCCTTTAAGCAAACATTTGGGATCTTGGATATCGACTTGCAAATCATCTTGTTAGAAGCAAGTCATACGGAGTTATTGAAACGCTATAAGTTCACACGTCGTACACACCCGATGATTCTTTCTCAACAGGCACAGACACTTGAAGACAGCATTCTAGTTGAACGGGATATGTTAAGCAATCTAAAAGAGCAGAACTGTATGGTTGTGGAAACCTCACATTTGAACGCGACTGAACTTAAACAACGTTTAAATCAAGTCTTTGCGATTAATGAAAGAGTACCGTTCTCCATCAGCTTTATTTCATTTGGTTATAAGAATGGTTTACCGATGGATGCGGACCTCGTTTTTGATGTCCGATTCCTTCCCAATCCATATTGGAATGAAGACTTGAAAGATCTGACGGGAAACGATAAACCTGTCTACGACTATGTGATTGAGAAGAAAGAAACACAGCGATTCATTAAAAAGCTAAAATCATTCTTAGACTATGCGTTTAAAGAATACATTCGTGAAGGAAAGAATCACTTTACCGTCGCAATCGGATGTACCGGTGGTAAACACCGCTCTGTATCCTTAGTCAACTGGGCGTATGAGAATTATGGAAAAGAATATCGTTGTTTCAAGGATCATCGCGATCTGGAGTAAGTATGGAACGTAATTTAAAAGTCGTGGTTATTGGTGGGGGGACAGGCCAATCAACCATTTTAAGAGGTTTGAAGCAAATTGAAAATGTGGATATCACAGCAATCGTGACGGTAGCGGATGATGGTGGAAGCACCGGTCGTTTACGTCGTGCGTATCACATTCCTGCAATGGGGGATATCCGCAGTGTCATGATTGCTTTAGCTGAGAGTGAAACCCTCTTGTCCACTTTGATGAGCTATCGCTTTGAGAAGGATGAGGCTGCGGAACTTGGTGCAGAGAATGAACTGGTGGGTCACAACCTCGGGAACATCATTCTGACAGCTCTTACGAAAAAGACAGGTAGTTTTATGGATGCGGTAACCACCATCTCCAAGGTTTTGAATGTAAAGGGGGATATCGTTCCTTCAACGCACCAAGTGGTTCGACTTCTAGCCAAAATGGAAGATGGGACCATCGTCAAAGGGGAAAGCAATATTCCGACCAGTCGGCATCGCATCGTCGAAGTTTTTTATGACGTGCCTGTTAAAGCAACGAAGGAAGCGGTCGCAGCGATTGAGCAAGCCGATGTGATCATCTTTGGGATTGGGAGCATTTATACGAGCATCTGTCCCAATGTGATCATTCCGGAAATACGTAAAGCTTTACAAAAGAATCAAGGGTTAAAGGTTTATGTGGCCAATGCGATGAGCCAACCGGGTGAAACCGAGGGTTATGGGCTTGAGGATCATGTCCAAGCCATTGAGCAACATGCACAGGTCAAGATGGATGTGGTGATTTATGCAAGTGACATCATTCCAACAAAAGTACTCGCACGTTATGTGGATCGCGAAGCCTTTCCAGTACAAATCAAAGCCAAGGAACATGATTACAAACTCATCAAGAAGAAACTCTTGAAATTTGATACAGAACGGGTGCGTCACGACCCCAATCGAATTCGTGATGTCTTAGAAGAATTGTTTAGAAAGGTTCGTTGAAATGTCATTCACTCAAGAAGTCAAACACGAAATAGCCAATGTGGAACTCAAAGCCTGTTGTCAGAAAGCGGAAACCGCTGCACTGATTCAATTGAGTTCTTCGATGATCATTCGTAACCAAAATCTCGTTTTGTCGATTAAAACTGAAAATGCCACAACCGCAAAACGGGCTTTTAAGTTGATGAAGGAACAATTCACCCCTGAGATGAATCTCTCTGTAATGAAGCGTATGAATCTTAAGAAGAATAATGTCTATGAGATTCAAGTGCTTACTAAAGTAAATGAGATACTGACGGAGCTTGGTTTATGGAATGCCCAAGGCTTGACCTCACATCCAACCAAAGCCATCGTCAAGAAAGAGTGTTGCGCTAGAGCCTATTTGGCAGGCGCATTCTTAGCAGCAGGAAGTATCAACTCACCTAAAAAGTCCAATTATCACTGTGAAATCGTCACCCAAGACATCGATCACGCGAATTACATCCAATCGATCATGAATCGTTTTGAATTAGGTGCGAAATATATCCTGCGTCGCAACCAACATGTCGTTTATCTCAAAGCATCAGAAAAGATATCGGACTTTCTACGCATGGTTCAAGCCAACAATGCAGTCCTCGATTTTGAAGACATCCGTATTCAACGGGATTTTCACAACAACCTGACGCGCTTGGATAACTGTGAAGTTGCGAATGTCATGAAAACCATGGCCGCAGCCAATGATCAGCTTGATGTCATACGTCGTTTGATCGATGAAGGTCGTTATGTGGAACTGGATCCAAAACTCAAAGAGGTTGCGGAACTCAGATTAGCGTATCCTGAGGCAAGCCTTAATGAACTTTGTGAAAAATATGAGATTCAGTATGAAAAACCGATTAGTAAGTCCGGAATGAAACATCGTCTGGCTAAGCTGATCCAACAATAGGAACACACATGAAAAATCAACCTTTATTCAAGGCGTTACTCGGCGTAGCTCTTGGTTTCATCCTCTATTTCCTAATTAAGAGTTTCTTTTGATTGATCATGATAAGAATGATCTAGAGACAAAAAGTTATCATTATGACTTTAAAATTTAAATTTGTGTCACAAATTTCACAAAAAATGTCTATTTTAGGGGTGGTCATATCCAAATGAGCTTGTTATAATACGGGCATCGTGAATAGGAGCCTTATGACAAAGCCAACAACTCAAAAACTAAAAAGATCACCAGGTAAAGCGATTTTCGGCATTACCATGTTGGGTCTTTTCTTTATTCTATCTGGATTTACAAATATTAGAGCGATGCAAACGCAAACTAAGATTCATGCCTATGAGCTTATCGTAGATGGGGAAACTTGGTTTGTATTGGAGAGTGTAGCCCAAATCGCAAAAGCGCTTGAAGATTTCAGCACAAGCATGACACCGCCTTTAAATGAAAAAACACGTGTTGTGGATGTGAGTTTCAAACAGAACATCGAAATCGTTCCTGTAGAAGTCGAACAAAACCAATTGAACATTATTGATAATCTATACTTAAAATTACGCCACAAAAAAGCGACAGAACAAATTTATACTGTCCAAGATGGTGATAATGTGTGGAAGATTGCGAAGAATGTTGGCTTAAGTGTTGATGAGATAGAACGTATGAATCCAAGCATGGACTTAGATCACATTTGGCCGAATGACGAAATCGTCATTACGGGCAGCAGTTATTATCTCGATGTGATGGTCACACTTGAAACATCGCAAGATGAAGTGATTTATCATGAGACTGTTGCTAAACAAGACGCAACGCTTCTTGTGAATACACGCAAGACAGTCAAAGAAGGTGTCGATGGGGTTAAACAAGTTGATTACCGCATAACGTATCTAAATGGTTATGAACAAGAAATCAATGTTCTTGCAGAAACCGTTATTCAAGAACCCGTCAGTGCTGAAGTACTTGTGGGAACGAAAGCTGTTGCGGCAAGCACAAACGGTTCATCGAGTGGTACGAATTTCATTGTGACGACAGGTCGTCTCTCCAGCGATTACGGTTGGCGAACACATCCGATTTCTGGTAAACGAAGCTTCCATGATGGAATCGATATTTCCAATAAAGTGGGTACTTCTATACTTGCTTATGCGAATGGAACCGTCACAAAAACCGCATGGACGGACAGTTATGGGAATTACATCGTGATTGATCATGGTGGGGGTCTAGAAACCTATTACATTCATTTATCCGGCTTTGATGTCTCCGTTGGGGATAGTGTATCGGGTGGTCAACTCATTGGAAGAATGGGGAAGACGGGATCCGCAACAGGCAGTCATTTGCAGTTTGAAGTTCGTGTGAATGGTTCTCCAGTTAATCCTTGGGATTATATCTAAATTAAAGGCGCTCCTTGCGGGGCGCCTATTTTTTATCTTATAGGAAAGTTCTCCAAATCTTAGAAAACAAATTAAAAGAAGTGCGATATATGAACGCACTTAAAAAGGAATTGCGATTGAAGTATGAAATGTGATGTATCGATAAGCGCTAAGGTTTACGACAAAGCGTTTCGTTATAACATTTAGGACATTGCCAACGCGGGGGTTCCGGATTCCCAATATCGATTAGGTAGTCAGCTTCTTCGCCATAACACCAAGCAGGCATTTTTTCTTCATAGCCACAATGCGTGCATTTCATGTCAATCAAGCGATCACCCGTATCTTCATGTGTATGCTTAGGATGAGTCATAAGCAAAGCCTCCATTTCTTTTTGAGGGGGGAATCCAGAAACCAATAAACTCCATATAATGACCACAGTCACAGCGTAAAGGGTCGGTGTCAAAGGTTGAAATCAGACTTTGCCGATAGGGAAGGTGTTTACGAAGCGTGCTTAGACATGATTTAAGCAGGGCTTTCACAGTCGGCTTGTGTTGTGTTTGACAGCTGGCATAAAGCCCGTAGTAGCGAATCATCTTGAACTGAGGTTCCGGGATGTGAACGATGAGCTTCTTCATAAAAGCGAAGACAGGCTCCGTCACTTCGATGCGCTCCTTTGTTTTATGGTCTTCATAGAAATAGGTGATCATCCGATTCGAACGATCAAACGCAAGGATCCGACTTTGAGCCATGACGGGTCGACCGGCATAGCGGATGATATATGCCGTAACCGCATCCTTGCCATTCTTCTGTTCCATCGCCGGCGCATGGACATAGAAACCATCGGTATAATCGCGATAAATCTGATTGATCCGTTGCTTGAGCTCGCTCAGAACATCGGGCTGATCCGCGTAGAAGGCCTTCATCTTGTCCAGTAGACATTTCATGAAGGATTTGCGAAGCACCTCATAGTTGATGTAGGAGATGGGTTTATAGAGGTGGTCTTCATTCATCCCGCCTTCCGTAAGCAGACAGTGAATGTGGGGGTTCCAATTCAGCGCTCGACCGAAGGTATGGAGGGTGAGGATGAAGCCGGGTTTGAAGGTATGTTTTTTTCCGTTCATTCGATCAAAGGTGTAAAAGAGGGTATCCTTGACGGCTTCAAACAAGACATGGAGGAGAGCGCGATCTCTTCTGAAATAGTCGCGTAAGCAGTGATCGATGGTAAAGACGACGTGGCGATGGGGGACATCGAGTGTCGAGGCTGAAATTGAGTGGGCACGAAGCTGGGCATACTTGACGCCACAGGCATTACAGAAGCGACTTTTACAGGTATAACAGATGACGTGCGTTTTCTTACAGTTTGGGCATTCGTAGATTTCGAAGCCGGCGTCGAGGGTTCCGCAGGCCATCATTTTTTGAACTTCTTTGACGATCACAGGTCGTAAGCCACGATGAACCACTTCGGGGTCAAGCAGAAACGACGTCCAATAGGCAACGAAAATTCTTTGAATGGACAACTTCGAAGGATCCACCATCTTTGAGAAAGAATGTGTCGCGACTTTGGCGAGGGGGATCGCCAGGTTATCTGAGATCATCAATAAAGTCCTCACCTAAAGTATAACTGAATTCCCTTTGTGTGAGGACGATGAATAAATTATGGATGATGTTTTCTTTATTTTTCAAGATGGCGAAGATTTATCTTCGTCACTTTTTTATGGAGATCGGTATACTGATTTTCAAAGTAATGACTGTATTCACCACTTAAGATGTTCTGCCACCATTCTTTGTTATCGAGATACCATTGAATGGTTTGTTTGATGCCAGAATCGAAGTTGTACTTTGGCTTCCAGTTGAGCTCAGTCTCGATCTTTGTTGGGTCGATGGCATAACGCAAGTCATGACCTTTACGATCGGTGACGTACTGAATCAAGGTTTCGGGTTTGTTTAATTCTCTTAGGATGGTTTGAACGACTTCCAAGTTAGTGCGTTCATTATGACCGCCGATGTTATAGACTTCGCCAACACGTCCATTGCGAAGAATCAAGTCGATCGCGACACAATGATCATAGACATGTAGCCAATCCCGTACATTCTCACCCTTGCCATAAACCGGTAGACTTTGATCGTTGAGTGCTCTTGAGATCATCAAGGGAATCAATTTCTCTGGGAAGTGATACGGACCATAGTTGTTTGAACAACGTGAGATGGTCACAGGCATCTGGAAGGTGCGATGATAGGCAAGAACCAAGAGGTCCGCACCGGCTTTCGATGCACTGTAAGGACTGGATGTATGCAAAGGGGTTTCTTCTGTGAAGAAGAGATCCAAACGATCCAAAGGCAGATCCCCATACACTTCATCCGTACTCACTTGGTGATAACGTTTGACGCCATATTTCTTACTGGCATCCAAGAGGACTTGAGTCCCCAAGACATTGGTCTTAACGAAGATACCGGGATCGGTAATTGAACGATCCACATGACTCTCTGCCGCAAAGTTCACGACCGCATCGAAGTGCTCCTCTTTGAAGAGTTGGTCGATGAAGGCATGATCCGCAATATCGCCTTTAACAAATTTATAATTCGGTTTGTCTTCAACGGATTTCAAGGTCTCTAAATTCCCCGCATAAGTCAAGGCATCCAAATTGACGATGGTGTCCTCTGGATATTGATTGACCATATACAAGACAAAATTACCGCCGATGAAACCGGCTCCACCTGTTACTAATATTTTCATTGTGTTCCCCCTAGTATAGAATCTTGCCTTCCGCTACAGCCATCAAGTGTTGACCATAGGGCGACTTACCATAACGTTGTGCAGCTGCGATGAGTTCTTCTTTGCTGATCCAGCCCTTATTGTAGGCGATTTCTTCAATCGCAGAGATCTTCAAGCCTTGACGTTTCTCCAAGGTTCTAACAAAATCTGCCGCATCGACTAAGCTATCCATCGTACCCGTATCCAACCAAGCGAAACCTCTGCCCAAGACTTGGACATGGAGTTTATCTTCTTCAAGATACAAACGATTAAGATCGGTGATTTCCAATTCACCCCGTTTGGACGGTTTCAAACCTTTGGCTTTTTCTACGACACTGTTGTCATAGAAGTAAAGACCGGTGATGCAGTAATTCGATTTTGGATGTTCAGGCTTCTCTTCAACGGAAAGCACTTTACCATTTTGATCGAACTCGACGATGCCGAAACGTTCAGGATCTTGGACATAGTATCCAAATAAGGAACAGTTGCCCTTTTCCGCAACGTCAACCGCTTCTTTAAGGAATTGGCCAAAGCCACTGCCATAGAAGATGTTATCCCCGAGAACCATGGCGACACTTTCATCCCCAATGAATTCTTCGCCCAAAATGAAGGCTTGAGCCAAACCATCTGGTGAAGGTTGGACCTTATAACTGAGCTTTAGACCATATTGATGGCCATCCCCTAAGAGTCGTTCAAAGTTAGGAAGATCTTGGGGGGTTGAGATGATCAGAATCTCACGGATGCCTGCCAACATGAGTGTTGAGAGGGGATAATAGATCATGGGTTTATCGTAAACAGGCAAAAGCTGTTTGGATGTGACCATGGTCAGCGGATAAAGGCGCGTTCCTGCACCGCCTGCTAAGATGATACCTTTCATAGTGAATCTCCTTTGATGATGGAATCAATTGTAACGATCATTGGATCGTATAATTTAACCTTGAAATGTTCTGCTTTTAGAACCATCGACACTTCTGTACATCCACCGACGATGACCTCTGCGCCTTGTGCAATCAAAGCTTCGCCCGCTTTAATCAACTGTTCAATTGCAATGCCTTCAGTATGTCCGCTCTTGATTCCAATGATGGGGTTGTAGATGGCGTCCATGACTTCAGCTTGAGAGTACTCATCCGGTACGATGACTTCGATATCTCTAAGTGCTTTTGGGAAAAGTTGGGTTTTAATGGTTCCACTGGTAGCCAATAAACCAATCTTCTTAATGTTTGCCTGATGTAAAGCGGTATTCAATGCGTCTAATGCATGGATGAGTTCAAATTGAGCATGCGGTTTGATTTGATCAAAGAAATAATGACTGGTGATGCAAGTGATGAAGGCTTTATCAACATTCAACAAATTCAATCGCTCGATGCTTTCAATCAAATAAGGTAGAGGTGTTTCACCGTTATTTAAGATTGCTTGTGTTCGATCGGGAATCTTAGGATTCGCATCGATCACCACATGGAAATGATCTTGGTCCTTCGACACATGGGTACGTTTGACCAATTGAGTATAATAATAGGCTGTTGCCTCGGGTCCCATTCCCCCGATGATGCCGATGTGCTTGTTATGCATGGAACACCATCCGTTTGACCTTACGCACGGCTCTTCCACCCAACATGCCCAGCATGCCAAAGAAAGGTTTGACATCTTTCGCATCGAATACAGCGGGAACGATTGGACGTTTGAAGGTAGGAAGTACTTGTTTAAGGGTCAATTGATTGGTTTTGATGTAGTCTTTGATGGCCAACATGTCTTCGTATTCAAACCAGAAGGCGATGTTTGTGTCTTCCTTAACCGCATGGTTAGGGAGGGGTCTGCCCGTCAATTCACAGTATTGGACATAAGGGAAATTAACCCCAGCCTTCTGCAACATCGAATTAAGAGTCGTTGTACGAACATTGATTTCAATCAAGTAGTATTCACCCGTTTTCGCATCCTTTTTGAACTCAATCTCGGCAAAGCCTTTATAACCCATGGCTTTGAAGAAAGGTTTGCCAATCACATGCAATTCAGGCACATACTTCTGAATGGTAAACGAAGATGCCCCAAAGTTGATGGGATACTGACGGAATTTATTACAGGTCACCCAATGCGTCACATCGGATGTTTGATTCATGTAAGCATCGTAGGTATACATGTGATCATCGAAGCCTGGAATGATGCGCTGGACGATGACTTCAAGTTCTGCGCTATGAGCCTTGTTTAAAGCAGCTTCCAGTTCACTTTCATCGTGAACCATAAAACTCTTCACACGGAAGGCTTTGGTGAAGGCAGGGGAGTCTACGGGCTTTACAATGCAGGGATAGCCCACATTCAGTGATACTTTAGTTTTTAAGTCGCTTTCATTGGAACGATAGGATTCTGGAACACGAACACCGTGTTTGACGGCTAAATCGTGCAAAGTATCTTTATTCATGACTTCTGTATACAAACCCTTTTGGGTTTGTGGAATCAAATAAACTTCTCGAAGTTCATCCAAATGTTTATCAATGAACTCCACATAATTATCCGCACATGGAAAAAGAACAGGTTTCACTTCCTGTTTTTTCGCATAATCGATCAACCAAACCAAAAACTCAGCTTCCTGATCTTTATAGTGCGGTGTCACATGCGCTTCTTTGACATATTTGGATAAAAAGGCATAACTATTCTTTTTGGAATGGTCCAAGGCAACGCAATGGACATCATGCGGACCTAAGGAACGCAAGATGCTTAAAGCGATGAAATAGTTTGAACCTAAGATGACGGCTTTATTTTGCATATTTTTCTCTGTACGGAATTATTTTAACATATTCTTATTAATAAAAAGCGCGAACACTGGGTTCACACTTCAATCTTTTAAGTTTTTCTCGAAAAACCAACTATCGCGACACATGTCCTCAAGACTCTTCTCAGTCTTCCAATTCAATTCTTTATGAGCCTTAGAGACATCCGCATAGGAAGCCGCCACATCGCCTGGTCTACGATCAACGATTTGATACGGAATCTTAATCGAATTGACACGCTCAAAGGTTTGAATAAGCTCCAACACCGAACTTCCTTTACCTGTCCCAAGATTATAGACATTGACACCATCGTGCATCCCCTTAAGAGCGGCCATATGACCTAAGGCAAGATCCACCACATGGATGTAATCACGAACGCCTGTCCCATCCACCGTTGGATAATCATTGCCGAACACAGATAATTGTGCACGTTTACCCTTCGCAACTTGTGTCAGATACGGCATGAGATTATTCGGTGTTCCAACCGGAATCTCTCCAATCAAACCACTTGCATGCGCACCAATCGGATTGAAATAGCGCAATAGTGAAACGTTAAAATTTGGATTTGCTTTTGCCACATCCGTTAGGATGCGCTCCGACATTGCCTTGGTCTCGCCGTAAGGATTGGTTGTGGGAAGTAAGGATAGAGCTTCATGTAAAGGTACGATGTTATCGCCATACACGGTTGCGGAAGAACTAAAGATGAACTTCGACACATTGTACTTTACCGCACATTCCGCAAGTTCAATCGTTCCCATGAGGTTGTTTCTGTAATACATCAAAGGTTTCGCAACGGACTCCCCAACAGCTTTATAACCTGCGAAGTGTAGAATCGCTTCAATCGAATGCATTTTAAACAAAGGTTCAATTTCGTTGCGTTTGGAGACATCGACGTTATAAAACATTGGACGAATGCCTGTGATGGTTTCGATCTTATCCAAGACATCCAGTTTACTGTTGTACAAGTTATCCGCGATGATCACATCATAACCCGCTTCCAACAAGACAACGACGGTGTGGGAACCAATATAACCTGTTCCTCCGGTGACTAAAATACTCATATTACCTCTTTCTATCTTTAATAAAAGATTTGATTGCTTTCAGAATGACGAGAATGAACTGATAGATGACAAAAAAGACTAGGAAACCCACCATCCCAAACAACACATCATCAAAATCCATGATGCCTTGCTTGGTGACGCGTTGACCAAACTCAATCGCCATGGCCAATGCGAACATGACGGTAAAGGTGTAGATGAATGACAGGGTACTGATTGATATTTTAGCGATCCGACGAAACAAGGCATGAATCATGATGAAAAAACCTAAGGCGAGTAAGCCAAACACAATGAAGTGCAAATCTTTATCTGAGAGGGCCCAAGTATATTGATCGTTTAGACTGAGAATCCAACGATGGACTTTGTTTACGATTTCTATGAACCATTTAAGTGCTTCAACCATAGTATTATCCTAACACAAATGGGTTTTGAGACACATGAAAATTAGCTAAGACATGCTATAATAATACACGGTGATGCACATGAAGCTCTATAACTCAAAAACAAATCAGATTGAAACATTCAAACCCATTAAACCCAATGAAGTATCCATGTATGTCTGTGGACCTACTGTTTACGGTGAAGCCCACATTGGCAATGCACGGCCTATCATTGTGTTCGATACCTTGCGTCGACTCTTTTTAGCCTTGGGATACAAGGTTGATTTTGTGTCGAACTATACCGATGTGGACGATAAGATCATTCAAAAGGCCATCAATGAGTCTGTGGATGAAACAGTGATTACACAACGGTACATCGAAGCGTATGAAGCTGTACGCAACAGTTTGAATGCTTTGCCGATTGAACATAATCCAAGAGTAACAGAGAATATTGAAGGCATCGTAGCGTTTATCCAAGATCTTGTAAATCAAGGCTATGCGTATGATGTGAATGGCAATGTCTATTTCCGTGTGGAAAAGGCAAATGAATATGGTGAGATTTCAAAACAGCGCATCGAAGACCTTTTGGTCGGGGCGCGTATTGAAGCTGAGAGTGAAAAAGAAAATCCTCTCGATTTCACCTTATGGAAGAAAACAGACCAAGGCATCCAATGGGATTCACCTTGGGGTAAAGGCAGACCGGGTTGGCATACGGAATGTGTCGTCATGATTCATGAACACTTCCATCATATGATTGATATTCATGGCGGTGGAATGGACTTGAAGTTTCCGCACCATGAGAATGAAGTGGCGCAATCCAGAGCGTGCCTGCACCACGGCTTGGCCAATGTATGGATGCACAATGGGATGTTGAATATTGATGGTGAGAAGATGAGCAAATCCTTAGGCAATGTCATGTTGGCGAAAGACGTGATTGCTCAATTGGGATCCGCTGTCGTACGTTGGATGATGATGAGTGTGGATTATCGTTCCCCTTTGAACATCACCGATGATGTGGTTGAAACAGCTAAGACAGAAGTAAACAAGGCTTTGAGCGCTTTGCGTCAAGTGGAGATTAAAGTTCAGTTGAGTGATCTTGAAATCAAAGATATGGATCATACCGCATTTTATGATGCATTCTTAGAAGCGATGCAAGATGATCTAAATACACCGAATGCGATGATGCGGATCTTTGATGTGGTAAAAGCCATCAATATCAATCTACGTGCTCGTGAACTTAAAGACGAAATCTTTGCACAATATCACGATTTGAAAGCAATGTTGGAAGTCTTAGGCATTGAACACATTTATTTCAATGTAAGTAATGAACTAAAAGAGATCTACAAGAAATGGAACCAAGCGAAAATCGATAAAGATTTTGCCTTGGCGGATGAATATCGTAAAGTTCTCATGGAAGCGAACGTTCTCTGATGCGCATCGATCTCTTGAATGGCAGCACCTTGGCTTTTGTCGGAGATGCGGTCTTATCCCTTTATGTGCGTGAGTATCTCGTAAACAAGGGTTTGACGAAAACCAAAGAACTCCAGGAATACAGTGTTCGTTTCGTACGTGCGCAAGCCCAAGCTGAATTCGTTCAATTTCTTATTCAGAATGACCTATTAAGTGAAGAGGAACATAAAATCTATCTACGGGGTCGAAATCACAAGAGTGATACCAAAGCGAAGAACACAGATATCGTGACCTATCGACACGCGACAGGATTTGAGGCTTTGATTGGTCATCTTCACTTGCATCATGAGCAAGCTCGCTTGGATGAATTGTTCAATCAAATGATTGTCTTTGTCGAAAAAGAGGAAATCCCTGAATCACATCAAGTTAAGATGTGATTTTTTCATCACGAATGCTACACAATTTTATCTAAATAATATAGAATTAGATTACTGTTTAAACGAAGTTCCCAATAATTAACCACAGTGTTGGGGAAAACTTTGAAACAAATTAAGAACTAGGTCTTTAAAAAAACATGGCACAATACATCTACGGGAAAAACGTTGTCAAGCAACGCATTCTCAATCACAAACAAATTCACCAACTATACTTAAACAAAGCACATCCCGATAAAGAAATGCTTACTTTAGCGAAACAAGAAAACATCAAAGTAAAATTGAGTGATGTTCAAGAATTGGATCGCTATGGTAGAAATCACCAAGGGGTTGTGGCTGAAGTTGAAGATTACAAAACGTACCAACTCGAAGAAGTATTGGCTACTTTAAGTAGCGATGCGACACTTGTCCTTTTGGATGGTTTGGAAGATCCACATAATTTAGGTGCGATCCTTCGTACAGCCGATGCGAGTAAGGTTGATGCGATCATCATTCCAAAACATAATTCCGTCAGCTTGAATGCGACGGTTGCGAAAGTTTCGACAGGGGCGATTGAAACGGTTAAGACGATTGTCGTCACGAATATGACACAGACGATTGAAACCTTGAAGAAACATCAATTTTGGGTGTATGGAAGTGAATTCACGTCGGATGCGGTTGATTATCGATCGATTGCATATCAAGGACGTGTTGCGCTTGTGATTGGATCAGAAGGCAAAGGCATATCACGATTGGTTCTAAAGAATTGCGACCAGGTTGTCAAGATTCCCATGTTTGGGGAGATCAATTCTTTGAATGCGTCGGTTAGTGCGGCCTTACTGATGTATGAGGTGCTAAACAAACGAAATCCCCTCTAACAAAACTGTTAAAGGAGAATTCACACTGTGATTCAAGACGTCAAAGAAATCGAACTTATTGAACGCATCAAAGCAAACGATGAAGAATCGTTGCAGGAACTAATCAGTGCATATCAACGTATCATTTGGTCAATTATCTATAAATGTGTACACTTTCCAATTCCGCATGATCTGGATAAACAAGATCTCTATCAAGAAGCTTTGATAGGGTTAATGAATGCCGTTAAACACCATGATCTAAGATTTGGCGTTCTGTTCTCAAGTTTCGCAAGTAAGTGTATTGAGAATGAAGTCCGTTCTTATCTAAGAAAACATCGATCACAGAATCGTCAAATGTTGAACCAAGCTGTTTCATTGGATATGCATGTGTCTGAAGATGAGCAATTGACGCTCTTAGATACAATCACAAGCAGTTCAAAAGAGTTCGATCCGGTCTTTAAAGCAGATATCGCGTGGGTTAAAGATCAAATCCCATCCATTCAGGAACAACTTTCAGAGACAGAATGGAAAGTCTTCCAGAAATATCATTTAGGGTATACCTATCGTGAGATCGGCAAACAATTTGATTTGACAGAGAAGGATGTGGATAACACGATCCAGAAGATCAAAAAGAAAATAAGGCTCATGTTTGACACCCATAGGAGCTTGTGATAGAGTTATAAAGCAGAAATGGAGTGATGTTATGGCGGATAAAAGTAAGCAGGTTATTTTAACGTGCACAATATGTTTGAATCGTAATTACACCACTTCTCGTAATAAAAGCAATGCAACAACGCGCTTGGAATTAATGAAGTTTTGTAAGCATTGTAATCAGCAGACCTTACATAAAGAAACAAAGTAGGAGGAGAGCAAATGTTGAAATGGTTCAGTCTCTCAGGGATATTTACAGAAATTAAGCGGATTCGCTGGCCAAAGGCTGATGAACTCCAATATAGTACTTTGGTTGTCATCATCTTTATCGTGTTCTTCGGAATCTTCTTTGTCATCAGTGAGGCAGCCATTGCCTTCTTCCTCCGCATGATTGGAATTGGAGTCTAAGATGGAAGATATCGTAAAAGAGTGGTATGTCGTTAATACCTATGCAGGACATGAGAATCGCGTAAAAGAAAATCTTGAACGTCGTGTTGAAACGATGGGTTTGGAAAACAACTTATTTAGAATATTGGTTGCAGAAGAATCTGAAATCGAAATCAAGAATGGCAAAAAGGTTGAGCGTATGCGCAATCTGTTCCCAGGTTATTTGTTCGTTGAAATGATCATGACCGATGAAGCATGGTATGTCGTACGTAATACCCCAGGTGTTACCGGATTTATCGGGTCTTCAGGTGGTGGTGCAAAACCATTCCCTGTGTCAGCAGATGAAATCGAAACGATCTTCAGACGTTTAGGCTTGAGTGAAAACAAAGTTGTTGTGAATTTCAGCGTCAATGATCATGTCCGTATTCTCAATGGTCCATTCAGTGGTCTTGAGGGTGTTGTGGAAAGCATGAATGATGAGTCACAATCTGCGGTTGTGTTGACCACCTTGTTTGGTCGTGAAACACCAACTGAGATTGCCTACATTGATTTAGAAAAAACACTATAATACATCCGCAAGGATGTATTTTTAATGGAGGAAACAGATGGATGATATTTTAAAGAAAATGCATGTCAAAACTGGCATGCGACTCGCATACGTGGATTTAGATGGTGTTTTAAAACCTTATCTGGATGCACAAACAACAGCTGTTATTGTAGAGGATGATGCGGATGTGGTGATGGGTCTTGTCTTAGCGATGAAAGATGTGGATGCATGCGTTGAGCAAATGAAAGCGAAACGCAAACCATGCTCCAATCTTTGGATGGTGTATCCTAAGGCTAAGAAGGGGTTCAAACCCGATGTCAATCGTGACATCTTATTTGCATACACCCAAGATCGTCACCAATTGATTGCGAATGGGAATATTGCCTTGGATGAAGACTACTCGATGTTGAGGTTTAAAGATCTCATTTAGTGTATAAAAACAGCCATTTATTTAACATGTTGTCTAAACGTGTTAAAAATATCGCGAAAATTTAACATGAGTTGATAACATGTTAAAAATATCGTAAAATTTTAACATGAGGTAACATATGTACACATTACCGTTAAATGTTGATTTTTATGATGTTGAGACTCTGAAAATTTTATCCAAAGCCAATAACCGCATTGGTGAACTTAAGGGTGTGATAAATCAATTACCAAATCCAGAGATATTATTAAACGCAATCACACTCGGTGAAGCAAAGGATTCTTCTGAAATTGAAAATATAATCACAACGTATGATGAACTCTTTAGCGAAATGACAAGTAAAAGTTCTATTTCATCTTCTGCTAAAGAAGTGCTTCGCTATCATAGGGCGATCCTGAATGGTTATCAAGCGTTGAAAGAGAATGGATTTATTAGCATCAACACAATCAAAGCCATTCAAAGCACGATTGAAGATGGAGAAAGTGGAATTCGAAAACTTCCAGGTACTGTTATCAAGAATACAAAAACAAATGAAGTTATCTTCACACCTCCTCAAAGTGAGAGTGAAATATTAACCTTTCTCTCAAATCTTGAGAAGTATATTAATTACGATGAGACTTTCGATGCTTTAATTAACATGGCAGTCATTCACTATCAGTTTGAATCGATTCATCCATTTTATGATGGAAATGGTAGAACAGGTAGAATAATAAATGTTCTCTATCTTGTAATGAAAAATAAAATCACTTATCCTGTTTTATATTTAAGTAGATATATCATTCGAAATAAAGAAGTATACTATGATCATCTTAGAAGAGCGAATGAAAATGAAGAGAATCTTCGATATTTTGTTCAATTTATGTTAAATGGTATTGTCGACACATGTGATTTTACGATTCGATTAATTCAAGAAATCTGTTATAGCATCGATCAAACCGCATTACGAATGAAGAACAAACTGCCTAAGCTTTATTCTAAAGAACTTGTGGAGTATCTTTATCGATACTTCTATACGAAAAATGAATATTTTAGGGAGGAATTTAAAGTAACACGTCAAACCGCATCAACTTCTTTAAAGCTGTTAGAAGAGAATGGATTCTTAATGAGCGAGAAAATCGGGAAAGAAGTTATTTATAAGAATGTTGAGCTTTTTAGATTAATTGAACTCTGGTAAATTGTCTCTAATTAGTGTTTAAATTAAGTTGACTTCAATAATCTTGGAGCTTATAATGATTAAGCCTATAGGCAAATCCGTGGGAGGATGACATTCATCCATTTTAACCGCGGCTAACATTTCAAAAAAGGAGGAATGTCTAGTGAGTAAGAAAATCGCAAAAGTTGTCAAGCTCCAATTCCCTGCTGGCGGAGCACGCCCAGGACCAGCTTTGGCATCTGCTAGCGTCAACATGCCACAATTCTGTGCGCAGTTCAATGACGCAACACGTGATCGTGCAGGGGATATTGTCCCAGTCATCATCACAGCATTTGAAGACAAGTCATTTACGTTTGTCTTGAAAACAACACCTGCTGCTAACTTGTTAAAGAAAGCTGCAAACGTTGCAAAAGGTTCCGGTAGTGCAAAAGCTACCAAAGTCGGAAAAATTTCCGTCGAAGATTTGAAGAAAATTGCCGAATACAAATTGCCGGATCTCAATGCAAATGATGTGGAAGGTGCTATGGCGATCGTCGCTGGTACCGCACGCAACATGGGCATCGTAATCGAAGGCTACGACAAATAGGAGGTCACCATGGCAAAACAAGGTAAACAATACGTTGCGGCTGCTCAATTGGTTGACCGTAACATGCTTTATAATGTCGATGAAGCAATCACATTGGCACGTAAAGCAAGCTATGCAAAATTCAATGCATCTGTCGAACTTTCATTCCGTTTGAACGTGGATCCACGTCATGCGGACCAACAAATCCGTGGAGCAGTCGTACTGCCACACGGTACAGGACGTACTCAACGCGTCTTGGTCATCACACAAGGTGCTAAAGAAAAAGAAGCTCTCGATGCTGGCGCAGATTTCGTCGGTAACAAAGAAATTCTTGAAAAGATCAAAGGCGGCTGGTTCGACTTTGACGTCATCGTCGCTACACCAGACATGATGGCTGAATTAGGGAAATTGGGTAAACTTTTAGGTCCTAAAGGTTTGATGCCGAATCCAAAAACGGGAACCGTTACCATGGATGTCACTAAAGCAGTTAACGACATCAAAAAGGGTAAAGTGGAATACCGTGTTGATAAAGAAGGTAATATCGGTGTTCTCGTTGGAAAGTTATCCTTTACGGATGAACAAATCCGCGAAAACATGAAGACCATCTATGATTTGATCTTGCGTGCTCGTCCAGCTGCAGTTAAGGGAATCTACATGAAGAATTTAGTTCTCTCAACGACAATGGGTCCTGGCATCAAGTTAGATACAACTACAATCTAAACTAAGAACGTTCGATTAATCTCGAACGTTTTTTTGTGGGTTTTCCATCCACCGTTTTATATATTGCTAAAAATCTACTCGATTAAGAGTTATAAAAAAAATGGTGTTACTCAGTAGATAAGGACTTGATTTTTTAACTCCTTTATACTATGAGTAGATTTTGAGATTTCACCATTTGATTGGTGAAGGATCCCAATGATTGTTTAGCTTTTGCGAGGAACACCATAAGCTTTTCTTGATTATCCATTCCCATAAAACGACGCATAAAGATATAGAGCGCGAGATAGCGACTGAGATACTTGGTCGAAACTCCTCGATAATGACGATAGAGTCGTTTAAACCCTGAGTGCATATTATTAACCGTATTTAAATGGATCGTAGCTGTAAATTCATGATGATCGGATACGACAACACTGGTTAATTCGTTTTGTTTAATGAGTTCAAAGTTAGAGAAGAGTCCATCATTGATTAGAATCGATTGTTTCTGAATGACGGAACCAAATACTTGAATCACTTCATTGGATGTCGGTTTAGCACGATTGACACATTGTACGAGTTCATGACCTAAACGATTGGTTCCCATGAAAATACAGAGTTTTTCATTCGATAATCCGCGTTTATGCGCTCGTTCGCCATGTTTACGCGCTTTACGACCCGATGTGCGCTTAATCCCTTTATACCCATCATTGATGTACGTTTCATCGATTTCAATGAGACCCTCTAACGAAAGAGGCTGCTCATAGAGGAGTTGTTCTAGGAATAATAGGAATTTATGGCGCATATGGAATACGGTATCGACTGCACAATCCAGTGTGGCAGCGGTTTGTTCAAGGGGAATGGCATTGAGTGTATCTAGGATTAGGATGGACCACTGTTCTTCTGTTTTATGGGAGTTATAGCGTAGTTTACCCTTTGTTTGTACAAACTTATGCCTACAACTTAAACATTGAACCCTTTGTTTCCCATTGAGAAATCCTCGCTTAATAATCTTAGGTTCTTGAATCCCACAGACGGGACAGAACGCATAATGAGACGATTCGACAAATTCATTGAATTGGATATACCCGCGTATTTCTCGGTTAAGTCGTTCTTTTTGGAAGTCCGTTAATTGATTAAATAAGTTTAGAATGTCATTGCTTTGCATAATAGCCCTCTTAGTATGGCTAATTATACCGTTACTTTCAGACTTATAGAGGATACAATTTCGACCTGTCCAAATTTAAGTCCTTATCTACTGAGTAACACCAAAAAAATTAAATTAATGGATGGTTTGTTCAACAATCTTGATGTGTAGGGACTTGATGTAATTACTTAAACAGCGTATTGTGAGGGTATGCTTATCTACTACAAAGTAATTGATTCCAATATCGAGCAATCCAGTATCTTATCCATGGTCTTACCCGATCGTTCGACCTTGCAAGACTTTTTGATGATTTTTGAAGCTGGATTGACAGGCAACTCAAGTGTTGATGATATGACGATATTGGTGAATGATAAGAATGTAGTGTCATCTTCTAAGCTTAAAAATGAGGATATCGTCTATATCTATCTAAATCGTGAAACAGACAAAGATCTTATGGACTGATGGTCTATTGAATAGAGTTGGGAAACTGAGTGTTTTTTTTGATTGTGATATGCTTAACAAAACGGGGGACTAATCGATGAACTATGTCTTAGAGTATCTAAAAGGCTTTTTAGGATTCACGTCAAAGGACTCAAAACTGAGTGGAAGTCACTATATCATTTCGTTCAAGAACACCGGTCTAAAAGATATTAAACCAGAGGATGTGAAGGAATTTGGAAAGTTTAATATCTATGGTACAAGTGGTGTTGCACTTCAAGGATCAAGTGAATTGGTAAAAGATGACCTACAAATCAAGCTCGCACAGAAATTTAATGTACCTAGGGAGAAGATAGTTGTAATTACACCGATTATTTTCATGGGACTAAGAGGCTGATTATATGCTTCTAGGCATATCATGCTAGCTAACTACAACATAAAAGGGGAAGCGTTGTGTTTAAACATCGGGGAAAAGGAATACTTGTATTGATTTGTGTTGCTTTAATTGTTTTGGGAAGTCTTAGTGCATGTAAAAAGGAAGAAGCAGAGATTGTATTCGAAGTGGATAAGCTTAAGCAACAATGCAATGCCTTGACGCTTCAAGCGGTCGAAGGTGATGTGGGTCCGATTTTTGAAAAGATAAAAGAGGACTATAAGAAAGGGACAAGTTTAGAAGGCTTTCAAGAATATCTGGATACGCGACTTCGTCAAGCTGAAGACTTTGAAGAAATCATCAAGTCGGAATTTTCGCAAGCTGAACATCCGCTAGAGAAGTATCTGATTGGATCCGTCGTTGATCTGGTCCAGTATTCAAATGGTTTGATGCGTTTTACCTATCAATTCAATGAGGCGAATGAACTCATTGGGTTCGCAATTACCTTTGAAGTGCGAAAGTTCTAGGACTGGTATAAAAGCGTTTGACATTTAATGGATATTTGTTAGAATAGAGACTGTTCAATAGACCAAAGACAGCAACGGCTAAAAGCTTAATCATGTTGCCGAGGACGAAAAGATAAACTCTTTTTACTCACGCTGTCTAATGCGTGAGTTTTATTTTTTGGGATATTGTAATTAAAACAAGGAGGTGTACAAGATGAACCATTCGATACTCGAAGCAAAGAAACTGGTTGTAACTGAGGTTCGCGAGAAACTCGAAAAATCCGCATCCAGCGTCGTCGTCGAATATCGCGGCTTGTCTGTTAAAGAAGTCACCGAATTGCGTCGTGAATTATTGAAGGAAAATATCGACTTTAAAGTCTATAAGAATTCAATGGTTGAACGTGCCGCAAATGATCTCGGTTACACTGACTTAGCAGAGAGCCTCGTGGGTCCAAATGCATTCGCATTCAGCGATGATGCAGTTGCCCCAAGTCGTGTTTTGGCAAAATTCGCCAAGAAACACAAATTATTGGTTTTGAAGAGTGCTGTCGTTGAAGGCAAAGTCGTTAACGCAGACATGATCAAGACACTTGCAAGCTTACCTGGTCGCGAAGGCATGATCTCTATGATCTTGGGTATGTTACAATCCCCAGTTCGTAAGTTCGCTTACGCTATCTCGCAAGTTGCAGAACAAAAAGAAGCTTAATTAAAAAGGAGAAAATGAACATGGCAAAATTAAATGCTACTGATGTGATCGCTTCCTTAAAGGAAATGACCATCCTCGAATTGAATGAATTGGTAAAAGCTATCGAAGAAGAATTCGGTGTATCCGCTGCTGCTCCTGTCGCTGCTGCTGCAGTTGCTGAAGAAGCTGCTCCTGCTGGACCAGTTGAAGTTGATGTTATCTTGAAGGAAGTTGGACCAAGCAAGGTCAACGTTATCAAGGCAGTTCGTGAATTGACAGGCTTAGGCTTAGTTGAAGCGAAGGGCTTGGTTGACAAGGCTCCTATGGCAATCAAGGAAAAAGTTTCTGAAGAAGTTGCTGCTGAAGTTAAAAAGAAATTGGAAGACGCTGGCGCAGTCGTAGAAATTAAGTAATCCTTTTCACTAACACTCTGTGTAGTGAAGGGGGGTCAGCTTTGACACATTACTTTAAAAACTCTGAAAATTTACCCCATAACCGGAAGGAAATCGCTTTCCGGTTTTTGGGCGTTAATTACACATTCAGTGTGGACGATGGTGTTTTCTCGAAGTCAAAGCCAGATGATGGTTCTTTGCTTCTTGTTGAAAACATCCTTAAACAGAAGATTCAAGGCAAGGTGTTGGACCTTGGCTCAGGCTATGGCTTGATCAGTTTGTTGTTGAAACATCAACAAGCGGATCTTCAAGTCACTGCCTATGAGGTCAATGAACGTGCAGTTGAGTGTGCGGTTCGCACAGCGCAACGAATGAAGTTGGATGTTGATTTTAGAAATCAAGATGTCTTATTGGGTATTGAAGGTCAGTATGATGTGGTGGTAACCAATCCTCCGATTCGTGCGGGTAAGCAAGTGGTCTATGCATTCTTTGATTGTGCAAACAAACACCTTGTTAAGGATGGCTGTCTCTATGTTGTCATTCGACGCCAACAAGGTGCCGCTTCAGCATTCAAAGCGTTGCAACAACGTTTTGAAACCGTTGAACGCATTGATCTCCATAAAGGTTTTGAAATAATCAAGGCATGTAACCCATTGACTTTAGACTAGTATTTTGGTAGTATTATAAATTGCATAAACGATAAATGATATGATGGGAAAAAATGCCCTTTTTGTGTTATTTATCAAGAAAGGAAGGCGTATATGGAAAACAATAAATCTTACCGAGTTGTGGAATTCGGTAAAAAAGCAAAACGCCGCGATTACTCAAAAGTTAGCGGAAGCCTTGAACTCCCTAATCTTGTAGAAATTCAAACCGACTCATTTGATTGGTTTAAACGTGAGGGTATTCGTGAAGTCTTCGAGGAAATCTATCCGATAACAAACTATACCGGAAACATTCGTTTGAACTTTTTAACGTATGAATTTCAAGAACCTAAATATTCCGTTAGTGAATGTAAGGAACGCGAAGCAAACTACGCAGCACCTCTAAAAGCGACCATGATGTTGGAAATCATGAATCCAACAACAGGTGAAATCACAGAACGTCATGAAGAAGTCTTCTTGGGTGAGTTCCCATTGATGACTGATACGGGAACATTTGTCATCAACGGTGCAGAACGTGTCATCGTTTCTCAAATCGTTCGTTCTCCAGGTGCTTACTATGATTCTTTCTATATGAAAGATAAAGAAGCAAGTTTGAATGAAGTTTACAAGAGTGAACTGATTCCAAGTCGTGGTACTTGGTTGGAGTTCATGACCGCATTTAAAAAAGCAAACAATCCTCAAGCGACCTATTCAGGTGAAAACGGTGCTGCAAGCTCCGATTTCCATTTTAATGTAAGCATCGACCGCAAACGTAAGATCTTATCCTCCATCTTGTTCAAAGCCATTGGTTTCTCATTGGATATGGAACGTGGTGAGGATGCTTTTGATACGTCTGCATTCAAAATCTTCTTGCAAGCACTTAAACTTCCTGTTCACAACATTGAAATGGAAGCTGAATCGCGTGAGTTCTTAAATCTATACATTCTTTTATACACCGCTTTCTTTGGTGAAAAACCTGAAATCGTGAATACCTTGGTATCCGATAAGATCAAGACAACCAAAGAATCCTTATACGAAATCTATAACAACCAACGTTCGGATGAAATCGCGACCGAAGAAGGTGCCATCAACTTGATGCGTGCTAAGTTCTTTGATGTACGTCGTTATGATTTAACGAAAGCGGGTCGTTTCAAATTAGGTAAGAAGTTGGGTGTGACATCACGTCTCATCAACAACATCGTTGCCCAAGACATCGTCAATTCCAAAGGCCAAGTCGTTATCGCCAAAGGAACAAAAATCGAACGTCATGAAAAAGCCATCCTAAGTGAGATCCTTAACCAAGGTCACTATATGGAAGCTTTCCCATTCAATCCACTCTTCGCTTATCCTGAAAATGTCGTTGTCAGCACGGCACATCCTTTCGCATTGATCGGCCGTATCTTGGCTGAAGAGTGTGAAGTCAATGGTGTGGTCTTTGATAAAGGCATGGTTTTGACATCGACTGATGTTGAAGCTTTAGCTACAACCTATGAAAACGTTCAAATCTATGGTGGTTTGATCGCACGTCGCGTTGTCCTTGATAAGAGCAATGTTCGTGCTGTCTTGAACTATGGTCAACGTTTCTATGTCTTAGGCCGTATCACTGCCAACAATCAAGATGTTTTAACAAGCAATCAAGAATACTTAGTCGATCGTTACATTCCAAGTGAAGCCATCGCTAAACTTAAATCCGACCAGGAACAAGCTTTAGTCAACCTCGTCTCCGCTAATACCGGTGTCGAAGTATGGTTGATCGGAGCTGCAGTTCAAGTTGTCCTAGCGTATGCCAAGGAAAGTGAAGATGTCATCAAAGTCATCGGTACTGATCCTTTGACAACGAAGAAGACGGTCACCATGAGTGATATGCTCGCATCCTTTGCTTATCTTGTGAACTTGCAAGACGGCATTGGTGAAACCGATGATATCGACCAATTGGGTAATCGTCGTATTCGCACCGTGGGTGAACTGATTCAAAATCAATTCCGTATCGGTCTATCGCGTATGGAACGTGTTGTTAAGGAACGTATGTCGATCACTGATAACACCAACCTGACACCGAAGAATTTGACCAACATTCGTCCATTGACGGCTGCAATCAAAGAATTCTTCTCATCCTCTCAATTATCTCAGTTCATGGATCAAACCAATCCATTGGCTGAACTTACAAACAAACGTCGTATCTCTGCTTTAGGACCGGGTGGTCTGACACGTGAACGTGCTGGCTTTGAAGTCCGTGACGTTCATGCTTCTCACTATGGCCGTATCTGTCCAATTGAAACACCAGAAGGACCAAACATCGGTTTGATCTCGAACTTGACTTCTTATGGACGTGTCAATGAGTATGGATTCATTCAAACACCCTACCGTATCGTTCAAGAAGAGGGCAGTGTCTCGGATGAAGTCATTTACTTGTCCTCTGATGATGAAATGGATTACTACATCGCACAAGCGAATGAAGTCGTAGATGGTCGTTTAGCGAATGAAGAAGTTGTTGTTCGTTACAAAGGTGACCATATCATGACGAAACGTGAAATGGTTGAATTAGCCGACGTTTCGCCAAAGCAGATCGTATCCGTCGCAACCGCTTGTATTCCTTATTTGGAAAACGATGATGCATCGCGTGCCTTGATGGGTGCGAACATGCAACGTCAAGCCATTCCTTTGTTGCGTCCAAATTCACCTTATGTTGGTACGGGTATTGAACATCGTATCGCAACCGACTCCGGAAGTGCTGTCATTGCGACAGGCCAAGGAATCGTCACCTATGTCGATGCCAATAAAGTTGTCGTCCAAGGCGATGCAGGTGAAAAAGTATACAGTCTACAAAAATTCAAACGTTCCAACCAAGGAACATGCATCAATCAGAAACCATTGGTTCGTAAGGGCGAAATGGTCGATCGTGGGGATGTCTTAGCGGATGGACCTGCAATGCAAAACGGCGAATTGGCTTTGGGTCAAAACGTTCGTATCGCATTCATGACTTGGTATGGTTATAACTATGAAGATGCTGTCATCATGTCCGAGCGTTTGGTTAAGGAAGATGTCTATACCTCGATTCACATTGAGGAATACGATATCGAAGTCCGTGACACCAAGCTGGGGCCTGAAGAAATCACACGTGATATTCCAAACGTATCCCAAGACGCATGCCGTCATTTGGATGCACGTGGTATTGTCATGATTGGTGCTGAGGTTAAGGAAGGCGATATCCTAGTGGGTAAAGTCACACCGAAGGGCCAAAGCGAAATCTCACCTGAAGAAAAACTCCTTTTGGCAATCTTTGGCGATAAGTCCCGTGAAGTACGTGACAATTCTCTTAAAGTTCCTCATGGTGGTAGTGGTATCGTTCAATCTGTCCGTATCTTTAAGCGTTCAGAAGGACACGATCTAGCACCAGGTGTCAATGAAGTCGTAAAAGTTTACATCGTTCAAAAACGTAAAATCTCCGAAGGGGATAAGATGGCTGGACGTCATGGTAATAAAGGGGTCATCTCTAAGATTCTACCGGTTGAAGATATGCCATTCTTACCCGATGGTTCACAAGTCGACATCATGTTGAACCCATTCGGTGTTCCATCCCGTATGAACATCGGACAAGTACTCGAAATCCACTTAGGCTTAGCGGCTCAAAAGTTGGGTGTCAAGTTCGCAACGCCTGTCTTCGATGGTATCAACAACGAAGATCTCAAGGAAATCATGCGTGAAGCTGAACTCAGTGAAGATGGTAAGACCACCTTGTTTGATGGTCGTACTGGTGAAGCCTTTGATGAACGCATCTCTGTAGGCGTCATGTATATGATTAAGTTGGCGCACATGGTCGATGATAAACTGCATGCACGTGCAACGGGTCCTTACTCACTCGTAACGCAACAACCTTTGGGTGGTAAAGCTCAAAATGGTGGACAACGTTTCGGGGAAATGGAGGTTTGGGCACTTGAAGCTTATGGTGCAGCGAATACTTTACAAGAAATCTTAACCATCAAGTCCGATGACATCATGGGTCGTACAAAAACTTATGAAGCCATCATCAAGGGTAAAGACATCCCAGAACCTGGGGTTCCTGAATCCTTCCGCGTTCTTAAGAACGAACTCAATGCCTTGGCAATCGATGTTCGCCTCTTGGACGAAAACGGGGATGATGTGGGTATGAAGAAGATTGAAGTCGAAGACGCCGTTGCGGTGAACCTCGATGAAGAACTTGTTCATACGACCTATGCATTAGATGAAGAATTTGTCGCTGAAGCAGCTGTTGTCGGAGCCGATGACTATGCTGAGATCAGCGAGGAAGAATAGGAGGAGACCGCATGAGTATAAACAATTTTGCAGCGATCCAAATTGGATTAGCCTCGCCTGAATTAATTCGTGAATGGTCCCACGGTGAAGTTAAAAAGCCTGAAACCATTAACTACCGCTCTCAAAAACCGGAACGGGATGGTCTGTTCTGTGAAAAGATTTTCGGACCTTCCAAAGACTGGGAATGTTACTGTGGTAAGTATAAGAAAGTACGTTACAAAGGGGTCGTTTGTGACCGTTGTGGCGTTGAAGTAACCAAATCATCCGTTCGTCGTGAACGCATGGGTCATATCGAATTGGCAGCACCTGTTGCACATATTTGGTATCTCCGTGGAATTCCTTCACGCATGAGCTTGCTTTTAGGCATCACACCTAAGAACTTGGAAGAAGTCGTTTACTTCGTATCTTGGGTCGTTACCGATCCAGGATCAACGAACCTACAATTCAAACAAATCTTGTCTGAACAAGACTACCGTAATTTCACACGTCGTTATGGCTACGGAACTTTCGTCGCTAAAACGGGTGCTGAAGCGGTCAAGGAATTGTTGGAACGTGTCGATCTTGAAAAAGAACACAAACATGTCATCGAAGACTTGAAGGAAGCACAAGGCGACAAGCGTAAGAAATTAATCAAGCGTTTGGAAACCATTGATGCATTCCGTAATAGTAATAACGAACCGGAATGGATGGTCTTGACCATGCTTCCAGTTATCCCACCGGATTTGCGACCTATGTTGCAGTTGGATGGTGGACGTTTCGCTACCAGTGACTTGAACGATCTTTATCGTCGTGTCATTACCCGTAACAATCGTTTGCGTAAACTCATTGATATGGGTACGCCTGCGATCATCGTACAAAATGAAAAGCGTATGCTTCAAGAAGCCGTTGATGCCTTGATTGACAATGGACGTCGTTCCAAACCAATCTCTGGTGCCGGTGGTCGTGCCTTGAAGTCCCTTTCACACAGCTTAAAAGGTAAACAAGGTCGTTTCCGTCAAAACCTTTTGGGTAAACGTGTCGACTTCTCGGGTCGTTCCGTTATCGCCGTTGGACCAGATTTGAAGATGTTCCAATGTGGTATTCCACGTGAAATGGCGATTCAGTTGTTCAAACCTTTTGTTATCAACGAAATCGTAAATCGCGGCATCTCTTCGAATCCAAAGAGTGCTGAAAAGCTCATTGAACGTCAAGATCCACGTGTCTGGGACGTCGTTGAAGCTGTTATCGAAAATCATCCGGTTCTCTTGAACCGTGCGCCTACTTTGCACCGTTTGGGCATCCAAGCCTTTATGCCTAAATTGGTTGAAGGTCGTGCCATTCGTTTGCACCCATTGGTAACCCCAGCGTTCAATGCGGACTTTGATGGTGACCAAATGGCTGTCCACGTACCACTTTCTGAATCAGCACGAGCTGAAGCTGAAATCTTGATGTTGGGTTCCAATAATATTTTGGGCCCTAAGGATGGTAAGCCGATCGTTACACCTTCACAGGACATGGTCATGGGTAACTTCTACCTCAATATGGAAGAAAGTGCTCAAGAATACTTTGCGAAAGCTGATGCTTTGGAAGTCATTGGTGATCTTGAAAATGCACGCATGTGGCGTTTATTTGGAACCAATGAAGGTCATGTCTTCCGTGACATCAACGAAGCCGTTATCGCATACGAAAACAAACATATTCATTTACACACCCGTATCGCAGTCAAAGCAAAGACCTTAGGCAAGCTCGGATTTACACCGGACCAAAACAAGGGTTACTTGATTACGACTGTGGGTAAATTGATCTTCAATGAAATGTTCCCAAGTGACTTCCCATATTTAAATGAAGTCACCAAAGAGAACTTCGTTGCGACACCAAGTCGTTACTTTGTGGCTCAAGGACAAAACGTTAAAGACTATGTTGCTAAGCTTGAAATCAGTAAGGACTATAAGAAGAAGGATCTTGGATCCATCATCTCAGAAGTCTTCAACCGTTATGGCACATCCCAAACTTCACAAATCCTGGATAAGATCAAAGACAATGGATTCAAATACTCCACTGTCGCAGGTATGACCGTTGCCCTCAGTGACATCGTCGTATCACCGAACACCCATGATTATGTTGAACAAGGTAAAATCCAAGAATCCAAATTGATGGAACTCCGTCAACGTGGACGTTTGACCCCACGTGAGTGGGAACGTCATGTGACCATCTTGTGGGATCGCATCAAATCTGAAATCGGAAAAGACTTGGAAGCACATCTTCCACGTAAGAACCCAATCAACATGATGAAGACCTCTGGAGCGCGTGGTAACGCGTCCCACTTCACCCAGTTGGCAGGTACGCGTGGTTTGATGGGTAAACCATTCAAAACCGCTACTTCAGGTGATGTTCTCCAACAATATGAATCCGAAGACGTAACTAAGAATAAAGAACCATTGATCGATAAGGTCGTTGACTTGATCGATTGGGGCGTTCTTGATTACCTCATTCCAAGTGATGACATCGATAAACTCAATAGTCTTGAAGAAGGACCAAATAAAGTTGAGTTCATGCGCAACATCGCAGACATGTTGGTCGATCGTAAGAAGAAAGAAGGCTTGGATGATATCTTGCGTAAAGCAACCTCCAGCCGTCAGAAACAAAGCCTCATCTTGGAACTTCTCAAGGAAGAATCCAAGGAAATCTATGCGGAACTTTCTTCTGCTGAGATCAAAACCATCAAGTCCATTCGTGATTTGAAGGAAAAATCAGAAGTCTTGCAAGCCTTAGGTCGTCGTTTGGTTGAAGATAACCGCGTAACCGAAGAAACCTTGCATAAAGCAGAACTCTCACGTCAACTACGTGTTACGGTCATGGAACTCTTGAGTAAAGAATCCCCAATGATCGTCGACCTCTTGACGCCAGATCAAAAGTTGGAGCTCAAATCCATCAATCGCACCAAGAACCATGAAGGTCTACGCAACTTTGCGTTGAGCTTGATGAATGACAATGCCTTGAACTTGGATAAGGTTCAACAAGCACACATGCTCTTGATCGTACCGGAGTTCATCAAAAAACATCTTGAAAAAGAAAGTAATTTCATTAAAAACATCACCACGCAGAAAGAATTGGACGGCTTACGTCTGAAACGTGCGAATCGTGATGAATATGTAAACGTACTTGCTGAACACTTGGTGGATGAAAACCGCGTTTCCATGCAGATGTTGGAAAAACTCGAAAGCGATATTCGCAAAGAGAAATCTTCCTTGTTGGCAGAACACCTTGCTTTGGGAACACCTGAAATCATGGAGCTCCTGAGTGATGAAGACAAACTAATCCTTAAGAACATCAAGGGTAAGAAACAACGTTCTGAAGAATTGAAACCATTGATTGAAACATTGATGAATGATTTGCGTTTGGATGATGAACTTCTCCAAAAAGCAGAACTTCGCAAGGTCATCATGGATGGTTTGAAGAACCAAGATGATTTCATCATTGAATTATTAAGTGATGAAGAAATCATCGCATTGAATGAACACAAAGATAAGAAGCTTAAAGCAGACTCCCATAAGCGCATCAGTGATGCGATCATCGAAGATGGACGTTTCACTCAAGTTCAACTTGAAGAGTACACCGTTCTTAAGGAAATGGTTTCTAAAACCGTTAGTTACCTTGAAGACGGGGCTCGTGAAGTCTTGGCCTTGGTTGAAGAATCGTACGATCTCGAACAGATCGAACGTAAACAATTCCCAAGCATCGCTTTGGAACTGCTCAAAGCAAATCGTATCGATCAAGCATTCTTAGATCGTTTGGACACCAAGAAATTGGTCATGGAAATGTTGGCACTCGATGCGGCAGAGATCCGTGGCTTGTTGACGGGGATTCAAACGGAGGTTCTTGCAGAAGCCAAAGGCAAGAACATGGAACTTATTCGCAATGTAGCTGAAGGCTTGATTGCGGAAGATAAAGTATCCACGGAACACATTGCACGTTGGCAGCGTCGTGAACTCATCGCGAAGACACGTAAGTTGATTCAAGTTGAGTCCGATAAGATTTTACAAACATTGAATCCTGAAGAAATCAATCAGCTTCAAACGAATAACAAGGATTTGGATGATTCATTCTATGACTTGGCTAAGAAACTCATTGATTCTGAAAAGATTTCCTATAAGAAATTCTTGGAAGTCAAAGACAATGAAGTGGCTTATACACCAGATCAAGGTGGAAACGAAGTTCGTGATGCCGTTAAAGTTGAAGCCTTGCGTGAACGTAAGTATGCGACATCGATCTTCGAAGTCCCAATCTACTCGTCATTCCGTAAAGGTTTGAACGTGTCTGAGTTCTTTATCTCTACGCACGGTGTGCGTAAAGGTTTGACCGATACTGCTTTGAAAACAGCGGAATCTGGTTACTTGACACGTCGTTTGGTTGACGTTGCGCAAGATCTCTTGATTTCTGAAGAAGATTGTGGAACCGATCGCGCTTATGTTGTGGAAGACATCATGGATCGTAAGACCAATTCCGTTATTGAAGGCATCTTCGACCGTTTGGTTGGACGTTATGCCAAGGAAGATGTCATCAACCCAACAACGCAAGAAGTCTTGGTTGAAAGTGATGAACTCATCACCGACGACATCGCTCGCCAAATCGTTGAGGCGGGTATTAAGAAAGTTCTCATTCGTAATGTATTCTCCTGTGAATCCATCTACGGTGTCTGTAAGAAGTGTTATGGTCGCAACATGGCAACGGGTAAGATCGTTGAAGTGGGCGAGGCTGTTGGTATCATGGCTGCTCAATCCATTGGGGAACCAGGTACTCAGCTGACCATGCGTACCTTCCACACGGGTGGGGTCGCTGCGGCTGAAGGGGGCGATATCACACAAGGTTTACCGCGTGTTGAAGAACTCTTTGAAGCACGTCGTCCGAAGAAACCTGCGCTCTTAGCAAAGATCTCCGGTACGATCACTACGATTGAAGGGGTTGACCCGAATATCTACTCCTATCTCTTGTCGGTTGTGAACACGGAAGAACAGAAGTTCAAGAAGATCCGTGATTTGGAATCCTTCAAGACACCTGAAGACGGTACGGAAAGCCGCGGAAACAAAGACTTGTTGATGCGTATCGTCATCACGAATGAAAAGGAAAGCGTTGAACACTTCGCATCCTTGACCCAACATATCCGTCCATGGATCAAAGTTGGTGTTGAAATCGAAGCCGGTGACAAGTTGACTGAGGATCATATTGATCCAAAGGAACTCTTGGAAGTCGGTGGCGTCCTCAGCGTTCAAAATTACATCCTCAAAGAAGTTAAGAAAGTATACCAAAGTCAAGGGATTGAAATCTCTGACAAACATATTGAAGTCATGATCAAACAAATGTTGCGTAAGGTCGTGGTCACAGATGGTCGTGATACACACATGAGCGCAGGCGTTCAGATCAGTTTGCCGAATATCACCAACCTTAATAAGAAAGCCTTGTTAAGTGGTCGTCGTCCAGCAACCTTCAAACCTGTCTTGTTGGGTATTTCGAAGTCCTCGGTTGAAACAGACTCATTCTTATCCGCTGCATCCTTCCAGGAAACCACCAAGGTCTTGACCGACGCGTCCATCAAGGGCAAAGTCGACCACTTATTGGGTCTAAAGGAAAATGTCATCATCGGTAAGAAGATTCCTGCTGGAACCGGTTCACATGCGGAACGTGAGAGTACAACGCAAATCATTGCATTAGCAGCTCAAATGAAAGATGCGCGTGAAGAAGTCAATCGCAGACTGATGGAAGAACAAAGCTTACCTCCGGAAATGATCCGTGATGGTAAGGAAGAAGAAGCCGACTATTAATCAAAACGATGCGCTTGAAAATATTCAAGCGTATCGCTTCCTAGTGTATTGACAAGATTAATAAAAACATTTATTATTTACTAGCTTATGAAATGACATTTCCTGAAAGGGAAATATCATTTTGTGAAAAAGTTAGGCACACCCGGAAGTGTGTGCAAAGGAAAGAAAGGAGTAGCGTATGCCTACAATCAACCAATTGGTCAGTCAAGGTCGTGTAAACAAAACATACAAATCAAAGTCGCCTGCATTAAACAGAGGCTTGAATACATTGCAACGTCGTCCTACTGACATCTCTTCCCCACAAAAACGAGGTGTTTGTACTCGTGTAGGGACGATGACACCGAAGAAGCCAAACTCTGCTTTGCGTAAATATGCGCGTGTACGTTTGAGCAATGGAATGGAAGTCATGGCCTATATCCCAGGGATCGGTCATAATCTACAAGAACACAGCGTCGTCTTGATTCGTGGAGGTCGTGTAAGAGATTTACCAGGGGTCCGTTACCACATTATTCGTGGAACATTGGACTGTGCTGGTGTCAACAACCGCAAACAAGGCCGTTCACTTTATGGCGTAAAACGTCCTAAAGCAGGCAAGTAAGGAGGTATTGAACCATGCCAAGAAAAGGTTATATAGCCAAGCGAGAAGTATTGGTCGATCCAATTTACAACTCAAAGCTGGTTACTCGTTTAATTAATAAAATCATGATTGATGGTAAACGTGGCGTCGCACAAACCATCTTATACGATGCATTCGATAAGATCGAAGCAAAAACAGGACGCAATCCTATGGAAGTCTTTGAACAAGCACTTTCCAACATCATGCCGATGTTAGAACTTAAGGCTCGTCGTGTGGGTGGATCCAACTACCAAGTACCGGTAGAAGTTTCTGCAGAACGTCGTTTGACTTTGGGTCTACGTTGGTTGGTGAACTACGCTCGTTTGCGTAACGAAAAAACAATGGAACTTCGTTTAGCTAATGAAATCGTAGATGCTGCCAATGGAACAGGAGCATCCGTTAAGAAACGTGATGATATCCACCGTATGGCTGAAGCAAATAAAGCCTTTGCTCATTACCGTTGGTAAAATTGTGAAAGGTTTACTAGGAAAGGAGGCTACATATTATGGCACGTGATTATTCAATTAAGAATACACGTAATATCGGGATTATGGCCCATATCGATGCGGGTAAGACCACAACGACGGAACGTATTCTCTACTACACAGGTATAACACATAAAATCGGTGAGGTTCATGATGGCGCAGCTACCATGGACTGGATGGCTCAAGAACAAGAACGTGGGATCACCATCACATCCGCTGCTACAACTGCTCATTGGAAGGGTCACCGTATAAATGTCATTGATACACCGGGTCACGTCGACTTCACTGTTGAAGTTGAACGTTCCTTGCGTGTCTTGGATGGCGCGGTCACTGTTTTAGATGGTAAGTCTGGGGTTGAACCTCAAACTGAAACCGTATGGCGTCAAGCGACAAAGTATGGTGTGCCTCGTATCGTATTCGTCAATAAGTTGGATGCGACAGGTGCGGATTTCTATATGTCTTTCAGATCTTTACAAACACGTTTAGGTGCTAAGGCTACGCCAATCCAATTACCGATTGGTGCTGAAAACTACTTTGATGGTTTGATTGATTTGGTCGAAATGAAAGCTCGTATTTTCTCAGGCGCTAAGGAAAAGGAAGATACCTTTACCGACATCCCTGCAGAAATGAAAGAAGAAGTTGAAAAATATCGTCATGCCTTGATCGAAATGGTCGCGGATTATGATGATGACCTCGTGATGAAAATTCTTGAAGGAGAAGAGCCAACGGTTGAAGAAATCAAGGCTGCGATTCGTAAAGCAACCATCACAGGTGAATTCCACCCCGTTCTGTGTGGTGCTTCGTATAAGAATAAAGGCGTCACAGCGATGTTGGATGCGGTTGTGGATTACTTGCCTTCTCCATTGGATGTTCCTGCAATCATGGGTGTCACAATGGATGGTAAAGAAGATGTTCGTCACAGCAGTGATGAAGAACCATTCTCTTCATTGGCATTTAAAGTCATGACGGATCCATTTGTTGGACGTCTAACTTATTTCCGTGTTTATTCTGGAACCATTACTTCGGGTTCTTATGTATACAACTCTACAAAAGATGTTCGTGAACGTTTCGGACGCATCATGCAGATGCATGCCAATCACCGTGCTGAGATTCAACAAGTCTATTCCGGTGACATCGCAGCTGCAGTTGGTTTGAAGAATACGACCACGGGCGATACCTTGTGTGATGAGAAACATGCGATCATTCTTGAGTCCATGACCTTCCCAGAACCTGTTATCAACGTTGCCATTGAGCCTAAATCAAAGGGTGACCAAGATAAGATGGGTCTTGCGTTGAGTAAGTTGGCTGAAGAAGATCCAACCTTCAGAACGTATACCGATCATGAAACGGGTCAAACCATCATTGCCGGTATGGGTGAGTTGCACTTGGATATCTTAGTTGATCGTATGCGTCGTGAATTTAAAGTTGAAGCCAATGTTGGTGCTCCACAAGTAGCCTACCGCGAAACCATTCGTGCAGCTGCTGAGTGTGAAGGTAAATTCGTCCGTCAGTCTGGTGGACGTGGTCAATACGGTCACGTTTGGGTCAAGTTTGAACCAAATGAAACTGGTAAAGGCTTTACATTCGTTGATGGCATTGTTGGTGGAACCGTTCCACGTGAGTACATCAAGCCTACGATGGAAGGTATCGAAGCATCCTTGGCCAATGGTCTGATTGCTGGATATCCTGTCATCGATATCAAGGCTACCTTGTTTGATGGATCCTACCATGACGTCGACTCCTCGGAAATGGCGTATAAAGTAGCGGGTTCCTTGGCGCTTAAAGAAGCAGCTAAGAAATGTAATCCAGTTCTACTTGAACCGATCATGTCCGTTGAAGTCACAGCTCCAAATGAATATTTGGGTTCCGTTATGGGCGATGTATCCAGCCGTCGTGGTGTTATCAAAGACCAAGAAGAACGTGGCAACGCGATCATCGTCAAGTCCGAGATTCCACTATCCGAAATGTTTGGATACGCAACCGATCTTCGTTCATTTACGCAAGGTCGTGGCACCTATGCGATGACTTTCGACCACTATAGTGAAGTTCCAAAGTCCATTGCTGAAAAGGTTGCCAAAAAGAACTCAAGCAGTAACTAGTCCTTGATTTATACTAGGGATTAGCATAAAATAGAATTGCATTTTACAAAAACCAATTAGGAGGAAATTTAAGATTATGGGAAAAGAAAAATTTGACCGATCCAAACCGCACGTAAATATTGGTACCATTGGCCACGTTGACCACGGTAAAACTACTTTAACGGCAGCGATCACGCATTACTTGGCTAAGTCCGGTGGTGCTAAAGTAATGAATTATGACCAAATTGATGGAGCACCTGAAGAAAAAGCTCGTGGTATCACCATCAATACCGCTCACGTTGAGTACCAAACTGCTGCTCGTCACTACGCGCACGTAGACTGCCCAGGACACGCCGACTATGTTAAAAACATGATCACCGGTGCTGCTCAAATGGACGGTGCTATCTTGGTCGTAGCTGCAACAGACGGACCAATGCCACAAACTCGCGAACACATCTTGTTGGCACACCAAGTTGGTGTACCTCACATGGTTGTTTTCTTGAACAAGTGCGACATGGTCGATGATGAAGAATTGATCGATTTAGTTGAAATGGAAGTTCGTGAACTCTTGAGTGCTAACGGCTTTGACGGCGATAATGCGCCTGTTATCCGTGGTTCAGCATTGAAGGGTGGCGAAGGCGATCCAAAATGGGAAGCTAAGCTTCAAGAGTTGATGGATGCAGTTGATGCATACATTCCTAACCCAGTTCGTGAAACCGACAAGCCTTTCTTGATGAGCGTTGAAGATGTCTTCACAATCACAGGTCGTGGTACTGTTGCGACAGGTCGTGTTGAACGTGGTATGTTGAAATTGTCTGAAGAAGTTGAAATCGTTGGTTTGCATGACACGAAGAAAACCGTTGTTACGGGTATCGAAATGTTCCGCAAATTGTTGGACTTCGCTTCTGCTGGTGATAACATCGGTGCATTGCTCCGTGGTGTCAACCGTGACGAAATCGAACGTGGACAAGTCTTGGCAAAACCAGGATCCGTTAAACCTCACACTCAATTCAAAGCGCAAGTTTACGTTTTGAGTAAAGAAGAAGGCGGACGTCACACACCATTCGTTGCGAACTACCGTCCTCAATTCTACTTCCGTACGACAGACGTTACGGGTGTTATCAAATTGCCAGAAGGCGTTGAAATGGTTATGCCAGGTGACAACGTCGAAATGGAAGTTACTTTGATCGCTCCAATCGCTGTTGAACAAGGTACGACTTTCTCCATCCGTGAAGGTGGCCGTACTGTCGGTGCTGGAAACGTTATTTCCATCATCGCTTAATCAGTCATAAAGCTTAAAGCCAGTGCAAACTGGCTTTTTTCTATGCAAAAAAGACATCCTTTTGGGATGTCTTTAGATGTTTTGTTTAATCAGATTCCCCAGTCTTCGAATGCCCTCCACGATACGCTCAGGTGCCTCGTTCGCGAAACATAGGCGTAAACTGTTGGCGTCTTGCTTATCCACATAAAATGGGTCACCAGGCACAAAGACAACTTTGACCTTGACCGCTTCATAAAACAGTTTCACAGATGACATGCCTTCAGGAAGTTCAATCCATATGAACATGCCCCCATTGCTTGGATAAACTTTGACTTCCTTTGGGAAATAGCTCTGTATCGCCTCCAACATGATGCGATGTTGCGAAGCATAGCGTTCTCTAAGTCTATTAAGATGATCATCATAGTCATTGTCTTGAAGATAATTGACTAAAATTCTTTGGTCAAGTGAACTTGAATGAAGATCACTGGCTTCTTTGGCTGTAAACAACTTCCTATAGACTTCTTTGCTTGCGCTTACCCAACCGACGCGCATGCCTGGTGAGATGGTCTTTGAGAAGCTTCCTAAGAGAAGCGATCGATCCTTTACATGTGTGCTGATGGGTAACTGAACACACCCTTCATAATAGAGTTCGTTATAGGGATCATCTTCAACTAAGATGACATCATATTTATTAAGTATGTCCGCAACGGCTAATCGCTTTTCTTTGCTATAAGAAATCCCGCTGGGATTCTGAAAGCTTGGTATCAAATAAATCAGTTTAGGATGATAGTGATTAATCTTTGTCTCAAGATCGACAAGATCGATTCCATCTTCCTCGAGCTTCACCGTTTGAATATCCACTTCGTATGAAGTAAAGGTTTGAATCGCGCCAAGATATGTAGGCTCTTCCATCAAAATCGTATCACCGGGTTCAAGAAAAACTTTACCAATGTAATCAAGCGCTTGTTGGGAACCACTGGTGATTAAAATCTGGTTCGCTGGAACGTCTAGTTTTTGACGGATGCGATAACGTTCAGAGATGAACTTGCGTAAGTCTAAATCACCATTGGTTGTGGCATATTGTAAAACAGAACTTCCTTCTTTTAAGAATATCTTTTCTGCACTGGCTTGGAGTTCGCGCATTGGGAAGGTGGCGGGATTCGGGAAACCCCCTGAAAATGAGATAACTTCCTTATCTTGCAAGTATTTGAAGATTTCAGTAATAAAGGAATCCTGCGTCAATCGAGCTCTGCGTGCGAAACGATAATCCATGGTCTTACCTCAACTTAATGGTTCAATTAAAGCATATCCAGGGATAGCTGACAATATTTTCAGAAAACTTTCAGAAAACTATCTTGTTTATATGGCTAAGTAGTCATAGAATGAATGTATCCTTGGAGAAACATGATGAAAAAGAGTTTAAGTACTAAAATATTCGAACAAAATCTTTTGAAAGGCCAGATGATCGCAGGTCAAGAGATCCAATTAAAAGTGAATCAAACACTTACGCAAGATACAACGGGTACGATGGCGTACCTACAGTTTTTAGCCATGGATGTGCCTCAGGTGAGAACAGATTTGAGCGTCGCTTACATCGACCACAACATGCTTCAAACAGGTTTTGAGAATGCGGATGACCATGCATTCATCCAATCCGTTGCCCAGAAACATGGCATCATTTTCAGTAAGCCTGGAGCAGGTATCTGTCATCAGGTGCACTTAGAACGTTTTGCCAAACCGGGCACGATCCTCTTGGGATCCGACAGTCATACCCCAACTGCGGGGGGCTTAGGTGCCATCGCGATTGGCATGGGTGGTTTGGATGTGGCGGTCGCCATGGCTACGGGAATGACGACGATTGTCATGCCGAGAATTTTCAATATTAATCTAATCAATAAACCACACTCATATATAAATGGAAAAGATATCATACTAAAAGTCCTCCAACAACTCAAAGTCACAGGTGGAGTTGGTTTTATTATGGAATACAGTGGCGATGGACTTCAGTATCTTAGTGTCACCGATCGTGCTACCGTTTGTAACATGGGTGCTGAACTGGGTGCGACGACTTCCATCTTCCCAAGTGACAAGAATACCTTACGTTATTTAAGCCAACAAGGTCGTGCTCAGGATTATATGGCATTGACTGCGGATGATGATGCGGAATATGATCAAACACTGACGATTGATTTAAGCATACTCAAACCTATGGTTGCGCAACCTCATATGCCAGACAACGTGGTTGAAGTCCAAGCTGTTGAAGGTTTAAAGGTTGATCAGGTTGCGGTGGGAAGCTGTACGAATTCATCGTATACCGACATGATGAAAGTTGTAGAAATCCTAAAAGGAAAGACGATCCATCCCGATGTCAGTCTGGTTATTTCACCGGGTTCTGCAAATATATTGAGACTATTATCTGAAAATGGTGGCTTATCCACTCTGATCTCTGCGGGTGCTCGTATCTTGGAGTCATCCTGTGGCCCTTGTATAGGAATGGGTCAAGCACCACGATCAAATGGAATCTCTGTACGCTCATTCAATCGTAATTTCAAAGGACGATCTGGCACGTCCAATGCCCAAGTGTATTTGGTTTCGCCTGAAACGGCTGCGGCTTCGGCACTCATGGGTGAATTAAGCGATCCAAGTCGACTTGATTTGAGTTTAGATATCCAAGAGCCAGAATCCTTTGGCAAAGTCGATGGGTATTTCATCTATCCAAGTGATGATCCAAGTTCAATCGAAATCGCCTTAGGACCCAACATTCAACCTTTCCCTAAGGCAAAAGCACTGAGTGATGCAATTGAAAGCCAAATCGTCTTGATTACGAAAGATAATGTGACGACGGATGATATCGTACCTTCGTATGCGAAACTTCTACCGTACCGATCCAACATTCCTTATTTAGCCGATTATTGCTTCCATGGGACAGATCCTGATTTTGTGCAACGTGTCAAAGCGCTCAAGGGTGGAGTCATCATTGGGGGTGAAAACTATGGTCAAGGTTCATCACGTGAACATGCGGCACTGATTCCTTTATATTTAGGTATTAAAGCCGTATTGGCAAAGAGTTATGCACGCATCCACCGGTCGAACTTGATCAATGTGGGCATTCTTCCTTTGGTCATTGAAGAAAATGATTTTGATGTCTTGGATGAACTTGTCTTCAATGATCTCTTTGAACATGTAAAGCAGGATGAAAGTTTCACCGTCTTTAATAAGACAAAACAGAAAGAAATTCGTGTCAAACTTAATGCGACACTCAGAGAACGTGAAATTCTGATTCAGGGAGGCTATTTGAACTATGCTAAATCCATTGCATAAACATATCGTAACCTTGATTCCGGGTGATGGCATTGGGCCTGAAATCACAGAAGCAATGAAACAAGTGGTGGGTGTGTTGGATGTGGATATCTTTTGGGACGAACATAATGCAGGACTGAAGGTGTTTGAAGAAACAGGCACACTTGTGCCCCAAGCAATCTACGATAGTTTTGAGAAGCATAAAGTTGCCCTTAAAGGACCCATCACGACACCGATTGGGACGGGTTTTCGTAGCATCAACGTAGAACTTAGAAAACGCTACGATCTCTACGCCTGTATACGTCCCATTCAATCCATCGCTAAGGTGCCCAGTCACTATCATGATGTGGATATTGTGTTGTTTAGAGAGAATACCGAAGATTTGTATATGGGTTTAGAAGAGAAGATCAGTGACGATGAAGCACGTAGCATCAAGGTCATCACACGTCCTGCAAGTCGACGAATTGCGCTTGCGGCGTTTGAATATGCCGTAAGCCACAATCGCAAGAAAGTTACGGTTGTGACCAAAGCAAACATCATGAAGCTGAGTGATGGTTTGTTTCTGAATACGGTACGTGAAGTGTCCAAACACTATCCAACGATTGAATTCACAGAAATCCTTGTGGATAACATGTGCATGCAGATGGTCTTGAGTCCCAATCAATTCGATGTGGTGGTGACAGAGAACCTCTATGGCGATATCTTATCTGATTTAGGCGCAGCACTTGTGGGCGGATTAGGTTTTGTGCCAGGTGCGAATGTCGGAAAGGAAATGGCTTTGTTTGAAGCAACACATGGGTCTGCTCCTGATATCGCAGGCATGGGTATTGCGAATCCAACCGCCATGTTGCTGAGTGCTGCCATGATGTTGGATCATCTTAACTATAATAAGGAAGCAAAGCTATTGCGATTTTCAATCAATGAATTGTATCGAGATGAAGCCAACTTTACCAAGGACATCAAAGGTCCATTGAATACACATGAATATACGGCGAAGCTGATTCAAATCATCCAAGCTTCAAGAGGTAAGATAGATGCCAAAACAGAATGATTTTGAACAACATATTGAGTCATGGTCGAAAATCATTGAAGAAACAAATACGATTGATCCCAAACTCTATCCTCAACACAACATCAAACGTGGATTACGTAATGAGAATGGAACAGGCGTATTGGTGGGCATCACACGGGTGGGATCCGTCATTGGTTATCATAAAGAAAACGATGTGAAGATTCCAACAGAAGGTCGCTTGTATTATCGTGGTTATGATCTCTTTGATTTGGTCAACGGGTTTCAAAAAGAACAGCGTCTTGGCTTTGAAGAAACGATTTATCTGCTTCTGTTTGGGAAATGCCCGAATGCTCAGGAGTTGGCAGAATTTAATCAAGCACTCGAAATTCGACGCGATTTGCCAAAGCAATATAAAGAAGATGTGATCATCAAGATTCCGGCACCGAACATCATGAATAAGCTTCAACGGGCAATCTTGACGCTCTATTCATATGATGATAATCCAGATGATGTCAGTGTGACCAATGTCTTGCGTCAATCGATTGACTTGATCGCAAAGCTTCCACTCTTGGCAGCGTACAGTTACCAAGTCAAACGGCATGCCTTCAATCATGAAAGTTTGGTAATCCATCGCCCTATAAAAGGCGTCGGAACAGCCGAGAACTTTCTGCATTTGATTCGGCCTGATGGCAAGTACACGCGTGAAGAAGTTGAGACGTTGGACTTATTGTTGGTGTTGCAAGCTGAACATGGTGGCGGTAACAACTCGAGTTTTGCGACGCATGTGGTCTCGTCCACGGGGACCGATACCTATGCAGCGATTTCGACTGCGTTGGGCTCATTGAAAGGACCCAAACATGGTGGAGCAAACAAAATGGTGGCAGAGATGTTTGCGAACATCAAAGCTAAAGTTGGTTTGAATTACACTGAAGAAGAACTGAGAACGTATCTTCGTAAAATACTGAGTAAAGAAGCATTTGATCAAAAAGGTTTGCTTTATGGCCTGGGTCATGCGGTGTATACTCTATCCGATCCACGTGCTGTGATTCTTAAGCAAAAAGCGGAACAATTGGCTCTTCACAAAGATCGTATAAAAGAGTACAATCTCTATGCGGACATTGAACGCATCGGCTGTGAGCTCTTGAATGAGAAAGTCAAGAATGACAATGCGATGGCTGCCAATGTGGATTTCTATGCAGGCTTCGTGATGGATATGCTAAATATCCCTGAAGACCTCTATACACCTGTCTTTGCGATCAGTCGCATTGCTGGATGGTCAGCCCATCGCTTGGAACAAATCCTTGATGATAAGATCATGCGTCCGGCCTATATCACCTTAGGGGATGAGCAGACGTATTATCCACTTGAAGAAAGAAAATAGATCAGGTAAAGCGAGTACAAAAAGTACTTGCTTTTTATTTGACAGAGCAGTATAATATTGAAGCGCACGCAAAGACGTACGAGGTTACTGACACACTGATAAGCGTTGTCATGATCAGTGAGAAGACAGAGAATTCGTACTGAGCGATTGGTATTAATCCAGAGGCGTAAGAAATAGGAGGATTTCATGGCAAAGAATAGCATTCGTATTCGTCTAAAGGCTTATGAGTCAAGATCATTGGATGCGGCAACGAAGAAGATCGTTGATGCGGCAAATGACTTTGGTTCAAAGAAAGTCATCGGACCGGTTCCACTACCTACCGAAAAACAGGTAATCACAGTATTACGCGCGGTTCACAAAGATAAAGATTCGCGTGAACAATTCGAAATTCGTACACACAAACGTTTAATCGAAATCGTTGGTCCGTCCGCGGCTACCATCGATGCATTGAGTCGTTTGGAATTGCCAAGTGGCGTCGATATCGAAATCAAACTATAGTTAGGAGCACAAAATCATGAAAGGACTATTAGGAAGAAAGCTCGGTATGACGCAAGTCTTCACTACAGACGGAACATTGATTCCAGTAACTGTACTCGAAGTATTGCCGAATGTCGTTCTTCAACAAAAAACCAAAGAAACAGATGGTTATGTGGCAACTCAGTTGGGTTATGAAGATGTTAAACCTCAACGCGCCAACAAACCACTAGTCGGACATGTCGCTAAAGCTAACACAAGCCCTAAAAAATTCATCAAGGAACTTCGTTCGGAAGAATTGAGTCAATATGAAGTAGGTGCCGTTATCAAAGCCGATTTGTTCGCAGCTGGAGAAATCGTCGATGTTTCCGGCACATCAAAGGGTAAAGGCTTCATGGGTGCGGTTTACCGTAACAATCAAGCAACTGGCCCAAACTCACACGGTTCTGGACATCACCGTGGACCGGGTTCATTAGCAACCATCGGTCGTAACAATGGGATCATCAATAAGGGACGTATCATGGCTGGTCATGAAGGTCACTTGTCCACAACGAATCAAAATTTAGAAGTCATTATGGTTGATACAGACAAGAACGTCATGTTGGTAAAAGGGAATGTACCTGGACCTAAACGTGGTTACGTCGTTGTCAAGACCACAGTGAAACGTGTTAAATCCGTTCCTGCTAAGGAAATCTTGGTTCGTACGGCAAAAGTAGAAGAAGTTGTTGAGACAACAAAGGAGGACTAAGCCATGCCAAAAATTACTGTATTAAATCAAGAAGGCAAGGCCCTTCATGAAATCGAATTGGCTGAAGCGGTCTTTGGAATCGAACCAAACCAACAAGCCATCTTCGATACTGTCTTGATGCAAAGAGCTTCAATGCGTCAAGGTACGCACAGTGTTAAGACCCGCGCGGAAGTCCGTGGCGGTGGTCGTAAACCTTGGCGTCAAAAAGGAACTGGACGTGCGCGTCAAGGGTCCATCCGTTCTCCTCAATGGAGAGGTGGTGGTATCGCATTCGGTCCTACACCACGTTCCTATGCATACCGCATCAATCGTAAAGTAAGACGTTTGGCTGTTCGTTCGGTCTTGTCTGAAAGACTATTGGAAAATGCGATCGTTGTTATTAATGAAATCAAAATGGATACACCGAAGACGAAAGAATTCGTTAAGATCCAAAACGCATTGAATTGCACAAAGAAAACATTGTACGTTTTCAATGGTGAAGAAGAGTGGGAAACGGCATACTTAGCGATGCGTAACTTACCAAACGTATTCTTTACAACCGTTGAAGGCCTCAATATGTTTGATATGATGCGTGTTTCGAACATCGTCTTCACTGAAGCGGCTGTTCAAACTGCTGGGGAGGTATTAGCCTAATGTCTAACGCAAGAGATATTATCATTCGTCCGATCATCACTGAGAAGTCGATGCATTTGCAAGAAGTTGACAATAAGGTGACCTTCGAAGTGGCTCGTGGTTCTAATAAAACCCAAGTCAAGATTGCTGTTGAAGAAATCTTCAATGTCAAAGTTGAAAAGGTCAACATTCTCAACCAACGTCCTAAATCAAAACGTGTTGGCAAATATGTTGGGACAACAAGTGCTGTCCGTAAAGCGGTTGTTAAGCTAGCGGCTGGCCACAAGATCAACTTAATCTAAGCTGATCACATAACGGAAGAAATTACGCTATTTCCGGATAACACTGCGTAAGGAGGAAACACATGGCGATTAAAAAGTATAAGCCGACCACGCCAGGTCGCCGTGGCATGACCAGTTTGGTATTTGATGAAATCACAACAAACAAACCAGAACGTTCATTGCTTCAATCTCTTGGTAAAGAGGGTGGCCGTAATAACAACGGTCGTATCACAACACGTCATCAAGGTGGCGGTCATAAAAGACTCTACCGTATCATCGACTTCAAACGGAACAAGGATGAAATCGTAGCGAAAGTCGCAACGATTGAATACGATCCGAATCGTTCTGCAAATATTGCATTGCTTCACTATAAAGATGGTGAAAAACGCTACATCTTGGCACCTAAGGGTTTAACCGTTGGGATGGAAGTTGTCAGTGGACAAACAACAGACGTCAAAGTCGGGAATGCAATGGAATTGGGCAGCATGCCGGATGGTACATTCATTCATAACGTTGAATTGAAACCTGGTAAGGGTGGACAATTGGCTCGTTCAGCAGGTGTCAGCGCTCAAATCTTGGGTCAAGAAGGCAAATACTCCATCATTCGTTTAGCGAGTGGTGAAGTTCGTAAAATTACAAGTAATTGCCGCGCTACAGTTGGGACCGTCGGAAACGAAGATCACAGCTTGGTCAACATTGGTAAAGCAGGTCGTACACGTTGGATGGGTATTCGCCCAACCGTCCGTGGTTCGGTCATGAACCCAGTGGATCACCCACATGGTGGTGGTGAAGGTCGTACGCCAATCGGTCGTACTGCTCCTATGACACCGTGGGGTAAAAAAGCAATGGGTGTTAAAACTCGTAAGAAGAAACAAGCGTCTACTAAATTAATCGTAAGACGTAGAAATGACAAGTAGGAAAGGAGATACACATGAGTCGTAGTTTGAAAAAGGGTCCATTCGTTGATGACCACTTGATGAAGAAAGTGGAAAAACTGAATGCGGCAAGTAAAAAAGAAGTCATTAAAACCTGGTCTCGTCGTTCTACCATTTTCCCAGAATTTGTCGAACACACATTTGCTGTTTATAACGGTAAGGAACACGTTCCAGTCTATGTAACCGAAGATATGGTTGGACACAAGCTCGGTGAGTTTGTCCCAACACGTAAATATGGTGGCCATGGAGCTGATGATAAGAAGGCAGGTAAGAGATAATGGATGTTAAAGCTACTGCAAAGACACTTCGTGTCCCACCGCGTAAGGCTCGTCTCGTTCTAGACCTGATTCGTGGAAAGAATGTCAAAGAAGCTGCGGCGATCTTGAAGTTCACACCAACCAGTGCATCGAATGCGACCGGTAAAGTTTTACATTCAGCTGTGGCGAATGCCGTAAACAATCACCAATTGGCTGAAGAAAAATTATACGTGAAAGCGTGTTATGCGGATGAAGGTGTTGTCTTGAAACGCTTTATGCCTCGTGCTAAAGGTTCAGCAACACAAATCTTAAAGCGTACAAGTCATATTACAGTCGTCGTGGCTGAGAGAAACTAGGAGGAACGATCATGGGTCAAAAAGTAAGTCCAATAGGATTACGCGTTGGGATTATCCGCGATTGGGAATCCCGTTGGTACGCAGAAAAAGAATATGGAGCATTGCTTCAAGAAGATATCAAGATTCGTGAGTTTCTCTTCAAACGTTTGAAGAAAGCTTCGGTATCCCGTATCGAAATCGAACGTTCGAAACATCGCGTCGAAATCATCATCCGTGCTGGTAAAGCCGGTGAGATCATCGGTCAAGATGGTAAAGAAATTGAAAACTTAAAGAAAGAATTAACAAAGTTGATCGGTGATAAGACAGTTAAGATCACTGTATTGGCTGTTGCGAATCCTAACTTGGATGCGACATTGGTTGCTCGTTTGATCGCTGATCAACTCGAACAACGTGCATCCTTCAGAACAGCTCAGAAACGTGCCATTCAACAATGCATGCGTTCTGGTGCGAAAGGTGTCAAAACCTTGGTTTCCGGTCGTTTGGGCGGAAATGATATCGCTCGTAGCGAAGGGTATTCCGAAGGTGTCGTACCTTTGCATACCTTGCGTTCCGATATCGATTACGCACATGCGGAAGCCGCAACCACGTATGGTCGTTTAGGTGTTAAGGTTTGGATCTGTCGCGGTGAAGTCTTGCCGGGTCAAATGGTTCAAGAACCTGAAGCTCCAAAGGAACAACAACGCGATCGTCGTCCGCGTCGTGATGACAAACGTCGCAATGATTCCCGTCGTCCTCAAGCTACGGAAGTGAAGACGGCAACGGAAGTCGCTAAAGAGGGAGGTGCCGAATAATATGTTGATGCCAAATCGTACAAAATATAGAAGACCGCACCGTGTCTCTCACGAAGGCCGCGCTAAAGCGGGTCGTGAAGTCGTGTTTGGTGAATATGGTTTGGTAGCTGAGTCTGGTGCATACGTAAGCAACCGTCAAATCGAGTCTGCTCGTATTGCGATCACGCGTTATATGAAGCGTGGCGGACAAGTCTGGATCAAAATATTCCCGCACTTAGCTATTACAAAAAAACCACTTGAAGTCCGTATGGGTAGTGGTAAGGGGGCACCTGAAGGTTGGGTAGCCGTCGTACAACCTGGACGTATCTTATTTGAAGTCGGAGGCGTTAGTGAAGAAATCGCACGTGAAGCGTTGCGCTTAGGTTCACATAAGCTTTCTGTGAAGACCCGTTTTGTTAAGAAGGGCGAGGAGAATGCATAATGAGAAATGATATTCGCGAAAAAAGCAATGTAGAGTTGCTTAAAGATATCGATTCTTTAAAAGAAGAGTTGTTCACCTTGCGCTTTCAAAAGGCAACTGGTCAACTCACGAACTTTGGTCGTATGAAGGAAATTCGTAAGACCATCGCAAGAATCAAAACCGTGATCACTGAGCGCGAACTCAGTGAGAAGAAATAGGAGGGCAGAACGATGGAAAGAACAAGTCGCAAAGTATATCGTGGAACAGTCGTTTCCGATAAAATGGATAAAACCATTGTCGTAGAAGTCAGCACTTCCAAAACTCACCCTTTGTACAACAAGCGTGTAAAGTATTCGAAAAAATATAAGGCTCATGATGAACTTAATCAGGCTGGTATTGGTGATATGGTTGAGATTATGGAAACCCGTAAACTCTCCGCTACCAAGAACTTCCGTTTGATCAAGGTTATCCAAAAAGCCGTTGTGTTATAGGAGGCAATCATGATTCAAAATGAAACAAGATGTAAAGTAGCCGATAACACTGGCGCTAAGGAAGTTTTGGTTATTCGATGCTTGGGTGGTTCTCGTCGTAGAACTTCAAGTATCGGTGATGTGGTTGTATGCACCGTTAAGGAAGCTACACCAGGTGGATCCGTTAAGAAGGGTGATGTCGTTAAGGCGGTTGTAGTTCGTACCGTTTATGGCGTACGTCGCGCAAATGGATCTTACATCAAATTCGATGATAACGCTGTTGTCATCATCAAGGAAGATCAGACACCTAAGGGTACCCGTATTTTCGGACCAGTTGCTCGTGAGCTTCGTGATAAAAACTTCATGAAGATCGTATCGTTGGCACCTGAAGTGTTATAGGAGGAAAGCTCGATGAAAATTAAAAAAGGCGATAAAGTCAAAGTCATTACTGGCGATGACAAAGGAACCATTGGTGAAGTTCTGAAAGCATTCCCTAAAGAAGATAAGGTTATCGTTGAAGGGGTCAAACTTGTTAAAAAAGCTTTGAAACCAAACCAAGCGAATCCTGAAGGCGGAATGATTGAAAAAGAATCTAAGGTTCATGTTTCAAACGTTCAGCTGTACGAAGAGAAAGCTGCTAAGGCTAAGAAGACCAAAAAGGCTCCTGCTAAAAAAGCAGTAGATAAAAAAGTAGAAGAAAAGAAACCCCGTGCTAAAAAGAGCGCGGCGAAAGAATAGGAGGGTACCATGAATCGTTTACAAGAAAAGTATGCACAAGTAGTGGTTCCTGCCTTGATGAAGGAATTTGAATATTCCTCAGTCATGCAGGCTCCTAAGGTTTTGAAAGTAGTCATCAATATGGGTATCGGTGATGCGATCGCGAATTCCAAAGCATTGGATGAAGCGGTTGCGGAATTGACTCAATTGGCTGGTCAAAAACCAGTGATTACAAAGGCTAAGACTTCCATTGCGAACTTCAAATTACGTGAAGGCATGGAAATCGGCTGTAAAGTTACCTTACGTGGTAACAAAATGTATGAATTCTTGGATAAGTTGATGAATGTCGCACTTCCACGTGTACGTGACTTCCGCGGTGTCAATGGCAATGCCTTTGATGGTCGTGGGAACTACACTTTGGGTGTTAAAGAACAACTGATTTTCCCAGAAATCAACTTTGATAAAGTCAACCGCGTTCGCGGTATGGATATCGTCATTGTCACATCTGCATTAACCAATGCAGAAGGACGTGCCTTGCTTAAGGGCTTGGGCATGCCGTTTGAAAAGAAATAGGAGGACATAATCATGGCAAAAACATCATTAATCGTTAAAGCGCATCGTCCTCAAAAGTTCAAAGTGCGTGAATATACTCGTTGCGAACGTTGTGGACGTCCACATTCTGTATTGTCTAAATACAAACTCTGCCGTATTTGCTTCAGAGAATTGGCTTACTTAGGTCAAATTCCTGGAGTCAAGAAGGCAAGCTGGTAAGAAAGGAGAACACCCATGATGAATATGACAGATCCAATTGCGGATATGCTTACTAGATTACGTAACGCCGTACAAGCGCGTCACGATGCGGTGGAAGTACCGTCCAGCAAGGAAAAAGTAGAAATTGCTCGTATTTTAAAAGAAGAAGGTTTCATTAACGGATACATCGTATCTGGTGATCTTCAAAAGGTTATTACCATTTCTTTGAAATACGGTCCTAACAAAGAAAAAGTATTATCTGGTTTGAAACGCATTTCAAAACCAGGTCTACGTGTCTATGTTGATGTTGAGCGTATCCCTAGAGTTCTAAATGGCTTAGGTGTAGCAATTCTTTCAACTTCTCACGGATTGATTACCGACAAACAAGCGCGCGCACAACGTGTGGGTGGCGAAGTTGTCGCCTACGTTTGGTAGAAGAAAGGATAAACCATGTCACGTATCGGAAATAAAGCGATTACCGTTCCGGCTGGCGTTGAAGTAACAATCAACACAGGGAATGAGGTGACGGTCAAAGGTCCTAAAGGAACTTTATCACGTCAATTCAATCCAGGATTAGGGATTGAACTTAATGAAGCTGTCCTCACTGTTTCTCGTCCTAACGAACAGAAACAAATGAAGCAACTTCATGGGACGACCCGTGCTTTGCTCTTCAATATGATTGAAGGCGTAAGCAACGGCTACACCCGTGCATTGGAATTAGTTGGTATCGGTTACCGTGCCAATGTTGCTGGAAATAAGTTGACCATTAGCGTTGGTTACTCACATCCAGTTGTATTTGAAATCGAACAAGGCTTAACAATTGAATGCAAAACGCCTACTGAAATCGTTGTATCAGGTATTGATAAACAACGTGTCGGTGAGTGGGCTGCAAACATTCGTGCTGTTCGTAAACCTGAACCATATCTTGGAAAAGGTATTCGGTATAAGGGTGAAGTTGTCCGCCGCAAAGAAGGTAAGACAGCGGGTAAGAAATAGTGGGAAAGGAGAAAACAGTTCATGCTTAAGAAAATATCAAAGAATTTTGAAAGACAACGTAGACATGCTCGTGTACGGAATAAAGTCGCTGGGACTGCTGATCGCCCACGTTTAAACGTTTTCCGTTCGAACGCCCACATTCATTGTCAATTAATTGACGATGTAAAAGGTGTTACACTCGTTTCTGCAAATAGTGTAGAATTGAAGTTGGAAAACGGCGGTAATATTGCCGCTGCCCAGGCTGTTGGTACTGAGCTTGCTAATCGTGCGCTCAAAGCTAATATTAAGAATGTAGTGTTTGACCGTGGTGGATACCTCTATCACGGAAGAGTCAAAGCGCTTGCGGATGCCGCAAGAACAGCTGGACTTGAATTCTAGGAGGTCGCCATGGAACGTAAACCAAGAAGATATACAAGAGAACCGAAAGAGTTCGAAGAACGCGTAGTCACGATCAACCGTGTAACCAAGGTTGTTAAAGGTGGACGCCGCTTCCGTTTTGCTGCATTGGTCGTAATTGGAGACAAAAAGGGTCGTGTTGGTTTTGGTACCGGCAAGGCAAATGAAGTTCCTGATGCAATCAAGAAAGCAATCGAAGATGCAAAAAAGAATTTGATTACAATTCCTATCGTAGGAACAACGATTCCGCACACAGCGACTGGTAATTTCGGAGCAGGATCTGTTTTGATTCGCCCTGCTACAGAAGGTACCGGGGTCATCGCAGGTGGACCGATTCGTGCCGTTCTTGAGTTGGCTGGTGTCAATGATATCCTTACCAAGTGTTTGGGATCACGTACACCGATCAATATGGTTCGTGCAACTGTTGCAGCCCTTAAGAGCTTGAAGACTGTTGAAGACGTCGCTAAACTTCGTGGATTAACGCGCGAAGAAGTGCGCGCTTAAAGGAGGCCATTATGAAGTTACATGAATTGAAATATAACGAAGGTGCTCGTAAAGATTCCAAACGTTTAGGCCGTGGTCAGGGTTCTGGCCAAGGTAAAACAGCTGGTAAAGGTCATAAAGGCCAATTAGCACGTTCAGGTGGTGGTGTTTCGTTAGGGTTCGAAGGTGGTCAAACACCGATCTTCCGTCGTATCCCGAAACGTGGTTTCACCAATTTCACACGCGTTGAATATGCAATCGTCAATGTCGAAGCCTTGAATCGTTTCGATGATGGCGTTGAAGTCACGCCAACTTTGTTGTTTGAAGCTGGTTTGGTTAAGAAAGAATTGGACGGAATCAAAATTTTAGGCGTTGGGACTTTAGAAAAGAAGTTGACTGTCAAAGCAAACAAATTTTCTAAGTCAGCTGTCGCATTGATTGAACAAGCAGGCGGAAAAGCTGAGGTCATCTAGCATGATCAAGACATTCGTCAACCTGTTCAAGCAAAAAGACATTCGAAAGAAGATTTTCTTCACGTTGGCAATGTTGTTTGTATTTAGACTGGGTGCAGGAATTCCTGTACCTTTGGTCGATACAGACGCATTGTTGGCGGGTGTTGCGGATAACTCCGTTCTAGGCATCATGAACCTGTTGGGTGGTGGGGCGTTGCAAAACTTCTCGATCTTCGCAATGGGGGTTGGTCCTTACATCACAGCAAGCATCATCATTCAACTCTTGGCAATGGATGTTGTGCCTGCACTTACCGAAATGGCTAAGTCAGGTCAACAAGGTAAACGTCAACTTGACAAGATCACCCGTTATGCGGCTGTGTTCTTGGCCTTGTTCCAAGCGTTTACACTTACCTATGCCTTTGATGTGAATTATGGACTGCTTCAAGATCCAAGTGTTTCCAATTTCATTTATGTTTCAGTTGTCTTGACAGCTGGTACGATGTTCTTATTATGGATTGGAGACCGTATTTCGAGTTTCGGTATCGGTAACGGTATCTCGATCATCATTTTTGCTGGGATCGTTTCACGAATTCCCTTCACATTTGCGAACTTGTTTAACACCATGGTGGATACAAGTAGCAATGCAGCACTCTTCAGTGGTGTGATCAACTTCTTATTGTTTACCTTCATGTATTTAGCGATCATTATCTTGGTCATCTTCATGCAAAAGGCTGAACGTAAGATTCCGATTCAATACACGTCGAGTAATCTGCGTAAGGGTAAGAATGATGTGACGTACCTACCTTTGAAGATCAACTCTGCAAGTGTTATTCCAGTCATCTTTGCTTCGGCGGTTATGACGGCGCCTGCAACTGCATTTAGTTTCTTTTCCCAGACGCAAGGTCTGTATACCTTCTTCAATGATGTGTTTAATTTCCAGAAGCCACTCGGCTTGTCGATTTATGCCATCTTGATTGTCGTGTTTACCTTCTTCTATACAAACTTGCAGGTTGATCCTGTTAAGATTGCGGAGAACTTGGGTAAGCAAGGTACATATATTCCAGGTATTCGTCCAGGAACGGAAACGAAAGATTATCTTTCAAAAGTATTGAATCGTATTACAGTATTAGGTGCACTCTTCTTAACCTTCATTGCTGTGTTACCCTATGTACTACCGATGATCACTGATCTTCCAAATACCATTTCGGTAGGTGGAACGGGTATCATCATCGTCGTTGGGGTCGCATTGGAAACGATGAAAGATTTAGAAGGTCAGATGACACAAAAGGTATACCGAGGTTTCATCAATTAGGAGGCATGTATGAACATACTAATTATGGGCGCGGCCGGTAGCGGCAAAGGAACGATGGCACATTTGATTGTTCAAAAGTACTCGATCCCACATATTTCCACTGGGAATATGTTTCGAGCGCATATGTATGGAAATACACCTTTAGGTTTGGAAGCGCGTAAGTATATCGATGAAGGTCGTTTAGTACCGGATGATGTGACGATCAGAATGATTCAAGAACGCTTGCTTGAACCGGATTGTTTGAAGGGTTACCTCTTAGATGGTTATCCAAGAACTTTGGTTCAAGCAGAAGCGTTTGAGGATATAGCAGCTCAAATCAATCGTCCTGTAGAAGCGGTTATCAACCTCAAAGTACAGTTGGATGATTTGGCTGAACGAGTCACGGGACGCCGTGTTTGTGAAAAGTGTGGTTCAATCTTCCACATCAAGGCACAACCTCCGAAAGTTTCGGGTGTGTGCGATGTGTGTGGGGGTGAGTTGATTCATCGTTCAGATGATACAGTTCAACAACTGGCAGTACGCTTGAAGGAACATGTCACCATGACGCAACCTGTATTGGATTTCTACTCTAAGAAGGGCTTAGTGTTTGATATCAATGCTTCGCGTCCAATCGATGATGTATTTAAAGACATCGATAAGGTTTTGGGGCAGTTGTAATGATCACAAGTAAATCGAGGCGTGAAATCGATCTCATGCGTAAAGCAGGAGAAATCGTTGCTTTGGCTCACCAAGCGGTGGCTGAGGCAATTAGACCTGGTATCACCACGGGAGAGCTTGATCGCATTGTTGAGAAAGTAATTCGTGACCATCAGGCAACGCCTTCGTTTAAGGGATACAATGGCTTCCCAGCCGCAATCTGTGCTTCGGTCAACGAGGTATTGGTTCATGGGTTTCCATCCAAGTATGCTTTGAGAGAAGGTGACATCATATCCGTAGATATCGGCGCTTGTTATAAGGGCTATCATGGCGATAGTGCATGGACGTACGCCGTCGGGGAAGTAAGCGAAGAAGCGAAACACCTGATGGATGTCACCAAGCAGAGTCTCTATGAAGGCTTAAAAATGGTTAAGGCAGGTGTACATTTGTCGGATATCTCCAACACGATTGGAGAGTACGTCTATTCTTATGGATATTCGGTGCCCTATGAATACACCGGACATGGAATAGGCGCAAATCTACATGAAGATCCAGCCATTCCCAATTATGGGCCAAAAGGCAAAGGGCCGATTCTCAAAGCTGGGATGACGCTAGCGATCGAACCGATGGTTCATCGCGGTAAACCTTTTACCAAAGTATTGGATGATGATTGGACAGTCGTAACCAAAGATGGATCCTTAGCGGCTCATTATGAGCACACCGTACTTGTGACGGAGGAAGGTTACGAGATCTTAACCACCATCTCAAAGGAGGAAACTTTACTGAATGGGTAAACAAGACGTTATTGAAATTGAAGGCGTGGTAGAAAAAGTTCTACCGAATGCGACCTTCGACGTGAAATTGACCAACGGGCATATGCTTAAAGCCCACGTTTCTGGTAAAATCCGCATGCACTACATTCGCATTTTACCAGGTGACCGCGTAACCGTTGAAATCTCACCGTATGATTTAACACGTGGGAGAATTACATTTAGACACAAGTAGTGTCAAGGAGTGACAAGTATGAAAGTTAGACCATCAGTCAAACCCATATGCGACAAATGCCGGATCATCAAACGAAATGGTCGCGTAATGGTTATTTGTGAGAATCCTAAGCACAAACAACGTCAAGGATAATTGGAGGAACATAGAAACATGGCTCGTATAGCAGGGATTGATATTCCACGCGACAAACGTGTGGTTGTATCATTGACATATGTATATGGAATCGGCCGTCCTTTGGCTGAGAAGATTTTGGAAGCTACACAAATTTCTGAAGACATTCGCGTTAAAGACTTAAGTGATGATCAAGTCAACGCGATTCGTAAAGAAGTAGATAAGATTAAAGTTGAAGGTGATTTACGTCGTGAAATCAACTTGAACATCAAACGTTTGATGGAAATCGGTTCTTACCGTGGTTTACGTCATCGTAAAGGTTTGCCAGTTCGTGGACAAAGAACACGTACGAATGCTCGTACGCGTAAGGGACCACGTCGTACTGTAGCGAACAAGAAGAAATAGGAGGACTTGAAACATGGCAACAAAACAAGCAACACGTAAACGTAAAGTACGTAAGAATATTGCTCGCGGTGTAGCGCACATTCATTCAACCTTCAATAACACCATCGTAACGATCACCGACGAACAAGGTAACGTAATCGCTTGGTCCAGTGCTGGTGCATTGGGTTATAAAGGTTCACGTAAGTCAACGCCTTATGCCGCTTCACAAGCATCTGAAGCAGCCGCTAAAGCAGCGATGGATCATGGAATGCGTACTGTTGAAGTATTGGTAAAGGGAGTTGGACCAGGCCGTGAGTCTGCTGTTCGTAGCTTGCAAGTAGCAGGCATGAACATTACAGTCATCAATGATGTAACGCCTATTCCACATAACGGCTGTCGTCCACCAAAACGACCACGTGGTTAGTCTTACATTGAGGAGGGGCTGAAATGCAAAAATTTGAACGTGCACAATTTGAAATACAGGAATATGTAGAGTCGCAAAGTTACGGAAAATTCGAAGTACAACCTTTGGAACGTGGCTTTGGGACAACGATTGGCAACGCATTAAGAAGAGTATTACTCTCCTCGCTACCGGGAGCAGCGGTTTATTCTGTTAAAATTGAAGGCGTATATCACGAATTCACCTCAATTCCTGGTGTCGTGGAAGATGTCACTAATATTATTCTAAATTTGAAGGACTTAATTCTAAGCATCAGTGATGATGATACTTATACGCTTCGCATCAATGCGAAGGGTAGTAAGGTCGTAACTGCAGGTGACATCGAGTGTCCAGCAAACGTAGAAATCTTGAATAAGGATCTCGTCCTTGCGACTTTGGAAGAAGGCGCAGTTCTTGAAATGGAAATGAAGGCAAAGAATGGCCGCGGCTATGTCTCTGCTGACCAAAACAAGTCGCTTCACCAAGGGGGCGCACAAGGAATTGGTACAATTTATACCGACTCCATTTATACTCCGATCGAACGTGTCAGCTACAATGTGGAACCGACACGTGTTGGGCAAGATGCTCGTTATGACAAGTTGATTTTGGAAGTTTGGACCAATGGTTCAATCACACCTCAAGCTTCATTGGCATTAGCGGCTCGTATCTTGACCGATCACTTGGATTTGTTCAGTGATATCAATGACCAAGTCGCATCCATGGATTCCGTAATCAAAGAATCCACGAACGAAAGTACCAATAAAGGTATGGTCATGATGATTGAAGATCTAGACTTATCCGTACGCTCATACAACTGTTTGAAGCGTGCTGGTATTCAAACCGTTGACGAACTCACACAACGTAGTGAAGAAGAAATGATGCGTGTTCGTAACTTAGGTAAGAAATCATTAAAAGAAGTTAAAGAAAAATTGATCGACATGGGCCTCGGCTTCAAGGTCTATGATTAAGGAATGAGATAAACTATGGAAAATCGTAAATTTGGACGGACTGCCGATCACCGCAAAGCGATGTTACGGAACTTAGCAACCAGTTTGATTGTCAGTGGTAAAATCGAAACAACAGAAATGAAGGCCATGGATCTTCGTTCAGTTGTGGATGAGTTGATCACCATTGCAAAAAAGGGCGACTTGCATGCACGTCGTCAAGCAGCTGCTTTTGTTCGTGATGTCATTGCGGATAAGAAGACAGGCCAAACTGCATTACAAAAATTATTTGATGAAATCGCACCGAAGTATGCTGACCGTAAAGGTGGCTATACTCGCGTCTTAAAGACAAGCGTACGTCGTGGGGATGCAGCCCCGATGGCAACCATCGAGTTGGTTTAAAACATTGGGGAGCGTTTGCTCCCCTTTCTTATTTATGGAACGTTTAAATGACATCAAATTGAAAGCTATCATGAACAATGTCCCCATCATGGAAGATGCGGGTATTTTGTTTTGCCAAGATTTCATTCGTTCACATAACGTCATTAATATCTTGGAAATCGGGACTGCTGTTGGATACTGGAGTATTGCGATGGCACTCTTGGACCCTAGAATCAGAATCACGACGATTGAATTCAGTCATGCAAGATATCTGGAAGCAATGAGCAATGTCAAAAGCTTTGGATTTGAAAATCAGATTGACTGTGTTTGGATGGACGCAAAAGATTATCGAACAGATAAGAAGTTTGATTTAATATTTCTGGATGGTCCTAAAGCCCAACAACTCCATTATTTCAACATTTTTATCAATAACTTATCTGCACACGGTACCATCCTAGTCGATAACATCAACTTTCATGGACATGTAGCGAATCGATTACAACTCGTATTGCGTAAGAATCTACGGCATATGGTCGAGAAAATTGCGTACTTTCAGAATATTGTCGAAAACAATCCGGATTATATCACTCACAAATATGATGTCGGAGATGGTATCCTACTCATATGGCGTAAATACCCAGATAGCATAGATTGTGATATGATAACAAAAGGAGATTCCCGATGAAAACATTACTCAAACTCGTTGCACTTGGTGCAGCCGCATACGGTGTAACACAATTGGTTAAAAAGAACAAACAGAAGAATGTACCTGCTAAATTGGATCTTGATAAACATGAGCCTGAATTGGCAAAAGTTGCTGAAGAGGTGACAATCGATCCAACCATCATTCAGAATTATCGTGTTCAAACAAAGGTTCTATTGGAAGCTTTCCCAGAGAATAGTTTGTTGGATTGCGTTCACACCATCAGCTTTGTGGATGAAGTCAACTGCGAAATCTTTAAGACGAAGCTGTCATCAGAATATACATTGCTCGAACAATCGGATGCTGTTCACTGTGTTTTCAAGGAACAACTTAATTCAGATGCACAGAGTGCATTTGATGCTGTATTAAAAGTCGCGCAATTGGCTGCCAATGCCCATGGAATTTATCAAGATTATCATTTTGTGAAGAGCAATTAAAGAAGGAACTATGAATCCAATTGAAATTAAGAATTTGAACTTTTCATACGACCAAACACAAGATGTCGTCAAAGACGTCTCTTTTGTCGTCAAGAAAGGAAGTTATACAACACTCATTGGTCACAATGGAAGTGGCAAGAGTACCATTGCCAAGCTCATCATCGGCTTGCTTGAAAAAGAAAAAGGGTCGATCCTTATCGATGGAGAAGAGTTGAGCATAGAGACGATTGAAGGTATTCGACGTAAGATTGGCATCGTCTTCCAGAACCCAGACAATCAATTTATTGGGGCAACCGTCCGTGATGATATTGCTTTTGGTTTGGAGAACCATCAAGTCGCACCCAGTGAAATGGATGAAATCATAGAGAACTATGCAAAAGAAGTTGGCATGTCCGAATATCTTGACCATGAACCAACACGCTTATCCGGTGGGCAAAAACAACGCGTGGCGATTGCTGGCATCCTTTCAATGAAACCAGAGATATTGATTTTGGATGAGGCCACATCCATGTTGGATCCCGAAGGCAAAGAAGATATTAATAATCTGGTGAAACAACTCCATAAAGAAAATAACATGACCATTCTATCCATCACGCATGATGTGGAAGAAGTTTTAAAGAGCGATCACGTCATCGTCATGTATGAAGGTCGTATCGTTAAAGATGGAACACCCAGTGAAGTCATGAAGAATGAAGAGGAATTGGTTCGATTGAAACTTGCAGCACCGTATAGTGTTCGCTTGGCCAATGAACTTAAGAAGTTAGGCATCCCTGTCAAACAAGCATGGGATATGGAAGGGATGGTGGACGAATTATGCCAATTGCTTTTGAACAAGTAAATTACATTTACGCCCCCAAAACGCCTTTTGAATACGAAGCATTAAAACGGATTGATCTGGCGATTGAATTAAATAAGATCACAGCCATCATTGGTCCTACGGGAAGTGGTAAAAGTACCTTGGTCCAACACTTGAATGCATTATTATTACCAAGTGCTGGGACAGTCTATGTATTGGATCGTGAGATCGTTGCGAATCAAAAGAATAAAGATTTAAAATCCTTACGTAAAAAAGTTGGGCTTGTTTTTCAGTTCCCTGAGTATCAATTGTTTGAGGAAACCATCATCAAAGATGTCATGTTTGGACCTTTGAACTTTAAAGTCAGTGAAGAAGAAGCACGCCAAAAAGCAATGAAGGCTTTGGCGATGGTTGGTTTGGATCCAAGTTATTATGAACGTTCACCCTTGGATATTTCTGGTGGGCAAAAACGACGTGTCGCAATCGCTGGCATATTAGCCATTGATCCGGATGTCTTGGTTTTAGATGAACCTACTGCTGGTTTAGATCCGCAAGGCGCAAAAAGTATGATGGAGCTTTTTGTGGAGCTCAATCGTAATCATTATAAAACAATATTAATCGTTACGCATGATATGGATCATGTATTGAACTATTGTGATAATGTCGTGGTTATGAAAAAAGGTGAAATTTTGACGCACCAACAAGTTAATGACTTCTTCTTCAAAGGAGAAGATGTTTTGGATATTGAAATGGCTTTGCCCCAGCGTTTGAAATTCACGGAAGCTTTAAGAGCCAAGGGTTTCAAATTGACGGATAAGATTCGGAATGTACATGATTTAGCTTTGAGTATTAAAAAGGAGATAAGCCATGAATAATATTGCTTTAGGCCGCTATCTCCCTTTAAACTCGATCATCCATAACATGGATCCTCGCTATAAGTTGATGAGCATGTTGATTTTGATGGTCACGATCTTTTTACCTTCAGGCTATATTGGCTATGTGATCATTGGGGCTTTCGTTTTGCTGGCATTACTTTTGGCAAAGTTGAATTTCACGATGATCTTCAAAGCCATGAAGCCCATGCTTTTCATGTTGGTCTTCTTAACCTTCGTTAATGCATTGGTTTTACGAACAGGTTATGTCCTCGTTGATGTTTTTGGTTTCAAGATCTACAGTGATGCGATTTTTAGAACTTTGTATATTACCGTACGCTTGTTGTTGATGATCATGGTCACAACGATATTGACCGCTTCGACCAAGCCTTTGGATTTGACGCTAGCGATTGAAGATCTTCTTAGTCCTTTCAAACGTTTTGGTTTTCCTGCACATGAAATCGCAATGATGATTTCAATTGCGCTTCGTTTCATTCCAACCTTGATTGATGAAACGAATCGTATCATGAAAGCACAAGCGTCTCGCGGTGTTGATTTAAAAGAAGGAAGTTTCAAAGAAAAGATTGTTGCAATCTTATCTTTGATTGTTCCATTGTTTGTATCCAGTTTCCAACGTGCTGAGGAATTGGCAGATGCGATGGAAGCGCGTGGTTATGTTCCTTCCGCAACCCGGACCCGATACAAACAATTGGTTCATGGACTCAAGGACTATATCATGTTGGGGAGTGTCATCATCTTATTGGGTGTCGTCACATGGCTAAGTCTGTAAAACGTGTGCTTTGCACCGTTATGTATCATGGGGCACATTATGCAGGCTGGCAGATACAAGACACTAAGGTCTCGATTCAATCCACCATTCAAATGGTTTTGAGTCGCATGCATCACCATCCTGTCAAAGTCACAGGTTCTGGCCGTACGGATGCCGGTGTCCATGCCTTTGGTCAATGTTTTCACTTTGATACCGAATTGGATATCAGTGAAGAACGTTGGGTCTATGCCCTGAACAGTCAACTCCCCAAAGATATAAAGATCTTAGGTGCGCAGTTTGTCGATCCCCGTTTCCATGCACGTTTCAGTGTGGTTTCAAAACAATATGATTATCTTGTATTTAAAGAAGAGGGGAATCCCTTTACCTATCAGACCCATTTAAGCATTACGCAAGAGCTTAATCTTGAAGCGATGAATAAAGCCATGGGTTATTTGATTGGTACACATGACTTTACAAGCTTCTGTGCAAATTCTCTCGAGGAGATGCAGAATCAGGTCCGTACTTTGATGAACTTTCAATGTATCGATGAAGATGACCAATATCGTTTTGTGTTGATAGGCAATGGTTTTATGCGCTACATGGTGCGTATGTTGGTGGCAGTGGTATTGGATGTCGGTCTCAATAAACTGAAACCATCGGATGTCTTGGACATCCTAGATAAAAAAGATAAACGAGCTTACAGCGGCATCGTCGATGCCTGTGGTCTTTATCTAATGGAAGTCAATTACGAAGGAGAATAAATGATAAAAACAAATTACCATTCCCACACGACTCGCTGTAAACACGCCGTTGGCAGCGATGAAGCGTATGTACTGGCAGCGATCGAAGCTGGCTTGGATGAAATTGGTTTTTCCGATCATGCGCCTTGGCCGAAGCATCCTTTAGAAGAACATTTCATTCGCATGCATATGGATGAATACAATGATTATGTCCAGTCAATCATGAGATTGAAACGTCAGTATGCCAATAAGATAAAAATCAGACTAGGTTTGGAAGCGGAATATTATGAAGATCGTATGGATGTATTAAAGAAATTCATCGATGAAACACCTTTGGACTATGTTGTCTTTGGCAATCATTTCCATCAATTAGAAATCAATGGTCGTTATTATGGACGTTACCAAAAGACCAATCAACTCTTGGAACACTATGAACAAGACAGCATTGCGGGTCTAAAGACAGGTTATTATAAGATTTTTGCCCATCCAGATCTCTTTGTCAGATCCATCAACCAATGGGATGAGAATGTCGCAAACATGTCACGTCGCATCATTCAGTGCGCAAAGGACATGGGTGTGGTGCTTGAATACAATCTCGGTGGCATTCGTAATTTCTCGCATGTCGATCTAGCGTATCCCTTTGATCCGTTCTGGGATTTGGTCGCAGAAATCGGGGCGGATGTCGTAATCGGTGTCGATGCGCATGATCCTGAAGACCTCTTGGATTTCGAGTCCATCGCTCTTGCTGAAAAAATACTTAAACAAAAGGGCATCAAGGTCCTAGAACGATTATCGTTCTGATATTGCTCGGGAAATAGTAATGAGACTATCCACATTGATCAATCTCTTATTAAGTATGAGCCTACCGCTTGGGTTGGCTTTTTTACTTGTGTTCAGGGATAAAAGACGTGCCAAAGCGCTCTTGTTGGGAATCATTACATTCTTGATCTTCCAAGTCTTTACCCGAATTCCGCTCCTACAGCTTGTGCTTCCCAATCAAGTTTGGTATATCCTATTTACATATGAACACCCGCTTCTCTATTTATTCCTCTTATCTTTGAGTGCAGGCTTATTTGAAGAGATTGGACGTTATCTCATCATGCGAAAAGGACTAAGTAAAGCGAACTTCATGGAAGTGTTCACATACGGAATCGGACATGGTGGGATTGAATCCATCTTGATCGTTGGTTTAGGCGTCATGCTTTCAGATGTCTCATCTGTGGATGATTTCAGTCTGATCATGGGAGGGGTGGAACGTATCTTTGCGATGTGCATGCATGTAGCCTTCACCTTCTTGGTTTATAAGCAAATTTCTAAACGACTGAAATATGGTTTGGTGTTATCGATTTTAGCGCATACCTTTGTGAACTTTATTGCCGTCTATTTGATGCGTCTAGGCTATGGCATCTTAACTGTTGAGTTCAGCTTGTTTGTCATGGCTGTGATTGCGATCGTTTATGTTTTGCATGAAAGGAGACAGTTCAATGCGATTTAAATATTTACTACTTGCTTTGTTTGTATTTTTAGGGGCATGTTCATCCAATTCAGTTCCTGAGGGTTTTGATGAAGAAGAACTGACCCTTCAAGCAAAACAAATCGTAGCGTATCTACAAGACGCACAATACACAGAAGTTCTGGCTTTAATGCGTGAAGATGTCAGAGAAATGTTGCCACTTGAGACACTTCAAGACGTTGCGGAAACAAAGTATGCAGTCGTTGGTTCTTTTGAGAAATATTCTCAAGTTGCGATTACAGATACCAAAGATCCCACCACATCAGAGGTCTATGCGGTCGTGATTGTTGTGGCGGAGTATACAGAGGGCAAAGGGACCTATACCCTTACTTTTGATGAAGATCTTCGCTGTGTTGGGCTCTATATCAAATAGCTAATTGTCCTGTCAATCCAAAATGAATTTGTCACTTAAAATGAGTAAACATCTGCACGCCGAGG